>JANOLJ010000426.1:0-17930 GCA_031419715.1 Burkholderiales bacterium
TGAGCCCGGTACTCGTGGCTCTGCCGTTCAAGCTGATGCTGTTCGTGCTGGCCGACGGCTGGAACCTGCTGCTGGGTTCGCTGGCGGCGAGTTTTTCAACCTAGTGTCACTGGCACCAGCGCGCGCCGCCCCAAGGGAACATGGATTCGCAAAGCGTCTTCACCTACGGCCAGGAAGGCCTGCACCTGCTGCTGATGGTGGCCGCGCCGCTGCTGCTGACGGTGCTCGCCGTGGGCCTGCTCGTGAGCATTTTCCAGGCGGCGACGCAAATCCACGAGGCCACCTTGTCGTTCGTGCCGAAGATGGTTGCCGCGGTGGCGGTACTGGCGATCGCCGGGCCGTGGATGCTCACGACGCTCGTCGAATACGTGCAGCGCACGCTGCAGAGCATTCCTTCGGTTGTCGGTTAGGGCCGGGTCGCGGCCCGTTTGACGCGCGCCATGATTCAATTCACCGAGGCGCAATTCCTGGCGTGGATCACGCCGCTGATCTGGCCGTTCGCGCGCGTGCTCGCACTCTTCGCCACTCTGCCGGTGCTCGGGCAGCGCACCGTGCCGGTACGGGTGCGCGTTGCCTTGGCCTTTTTCATCACGGTGTGCGCGCAAGCCTCGCTGCCGCCGATTCCGGTGGTGCCACTCGATTCGGCGCAAGCGCTGTTGGTGCTCGTGCAGCAACTCGTGATCGGCATCTCGCTGGGCTTCGCGGCGCGCATCGTGTTCGCCGCGATCGAGTTCGCCGGCGAACTGATCGGCCTGCAAATGGGCCTGAATTTCGCGATGTTTTTCGACCCCACCACCGGCGGCCAGGCCACCGCCGTGAGCCGTTTCTTCGGCGTCACGGTGGGCTGGCTGTTCATCGTCATCAACGGTCACCTGCTGCTCATCGCGGCCGTGGTGCGCAGCTTCACCACGTTCCCCGTGAGCGCCGAACCCTTTTCCTTCTTGCGCGCCACGCAACCCCAGGTGTGGGGCGCGGAAATCTTCGCGCTGGGCCTGTGGATCGCGCTGCCGCTGGTGGCGATGTTGCTGTTCGTCAACCTGGTGCTGGGCGTGATCTCACGCGTCGCGCAGCAGATGAACATCTTCGCGATCGGATTCCCGATCACATTGAGCGTGGGGCTGGTGGGCGTGCTGCTGACGCTGCCGATGCTGCAGGCGCCGATGACGGTGGCGCTGGAGCGCATGTTGGGGCAGTTCTTGTAGTTCGGCGCCGAGGCTCATGGCCGACTGCGGGCCGGGCGACCGCCCTACTGTTTGCCGACGGACTTCACCAGAAAGATTGCCGCTTCGCTGACCAGACGAGGCGACCCGTCGATCGATAGCTCCTCAAATTCGTCCAGATACTGCACCGCATCGGCTGCATACCCCAGGCGCACATACAGGGCATGCGCGCGTTCGTTGTGGCTGTGAACACCGAGGCCGACGCGCGCCACCCCTTTGGCTGCGGCGAGCTGCTCGATGTGTCGGATCAGCAGCCCGCCCACACCGAGTGAACGGTAGCGTGGCAGCACATGCAAGCGGTAAATTTCGGGCGTGCCCGGCCAACGCTCGGCAAGCAAGGCATTGCGCGGGCCTGGCCAGTGGACAAAGCCCAGCCCGAGGGGCTCGGAGTCCATCCACGCCACAACAATTCCGGTTTCTCCGGTCGACTGCCGCGCGATGTCGGCCTGCGAGGGCGAATTCGACCCTTGGAAACCTGCCCGCACGCGTTCGTGTTCACTCTCGGCAAGTTCTCGGACCGTCAACTGTCGATGCGCCAGTTCGCGTTCAGCAATGGCGCCGCGGACCTTGAGTGCGATTGCCTTGAGGGCCCGGACCAGACGCCGCGGCAGCAATGATGCCCTTGAGTTGGAGATGGCCACCGTGCCGGCGCCTTTTACGGCGCAGCGAGAGTGACGCAGCTGCGGGAATCGATCAGTTCGCGAACCTTTGTGTGGATCAGAAAATGGCCTGCGTCGTTGAGGTGAATGGCGTCGTTAGAGAAGGCGTACAGAGGGTCCCGTTTCGAATCGGTCCCGGCCAGGCCGGCGCGCACCGCGACAAAACATCCGCTGACGGCAGCCGACATGGCGATGTCGATCTCCACGAGCCGATCGAGCATCGTTTGCGACAGGTCGTCGCGCGGCTGGGTCGAGAGCACGATCACAGTGACGCCGCCCGTCATGGCGGCGTCGCGGATCGCCAGGAGGTTGTCCACCGTCTCGGTCACGCTGTAGCCATTCGCGGTGTCATTGGTCGGATAGGACAGTAGCAGCACCTTGGGCTTGGGCACAACTGCCAGCGCGGCGGTAACGTTCGCCGTGGGGTCGGGCAGCGGCCGGCCGGCGATCAACGGGGGCGGGCTCGACGTTGCCAGCCCCTCGTAGGTGGTGGTTCCACCCTTGGCGTAGTTGATCACCACCACATTGTTGGCGAACATGCTCGATAGCAGCAGCCCAGCCCACGACTTCGCGTAAGTCGTGGCGCCCGTTCCCTCGGCGGTGGACGAGCCCATGATGACCCACATGCTCGGCGGCGGCGGGGGCGGTGTGGTCGAGCCGGGATTGGCATCGCCGCCGCCGCCGCAAGCGCCCAGCATAAGCGCCGCAGCCAAGACGATGGGTGTGTTGAGGATGCTGCGTCGCACGTACTTTCGTTGACCCACGAGATTCCCTCCTGCGGTGTTTCGCTGCGGGACGGCCACAGTGCCGGGCGTGCGCCGCCGTGAATACGGCGTCCGCTCGGACACGAGTCTAGGGTCGGGCGCTCTTGAGCATCCGCGGATAAAGGGCGTCAGGGCAGCTCATTTCGCGACCTGAAGCGCGGCGCCGCGGCGCGAACGCAAACGTGTCAGGCGGGCCGGGCCGTGCGGCGGCCCGACTCGAAGCTCACTGCCCCACCAGCCCGTGGCGGATCGCGTAGACGGTCATCTCGGAGTTGTTCGCCAACGCCAGCTTTTCCAGAACGCGTGCGCGGTACACGCTCACTGTCTTCGGGCTGAGCATCAACTCGACAGCGATGTCGGACAAGCGCTTGCCCGAGGCGATCAACACGAGCGTCGGCAGTTCGCGGTCCGGCAAGCACTCGTGCGGGTTCTCGACGTTGGGGGTGGTCAGGCTCTCCAGATCGGCAAGCCTTCAGGCCGCGATCTCGACCCGCAATCCTGGAACCTTGCGAAACACCTTGTCATTGGTCAGAAACAGCACGTCGCCGCCGGCGGCCAGGCCCGATGCCGCCTGCAGCGCGTCGGCGGTTCCGAGGCGGTGCCTGGCGCGCAGCACGGTGGCGGATTCGATCACGGGCGCGGTGAGCTCGATCACCTGAAGCTGGCTGGCATCGAAGAACGATCGGTAGTCGTCGAGCAGCGTCTGGTCGTTCTCGCGCAAGGGCTGCACCATGCATTCCAGCCAGCTCAGGCGCGACACCGCAAGCGTCGTATCGGGCGCCTGTGCGCGCAAACTTCGCAGGCGCTGCATGAGCCGGCCATGGAACGGGTCGGGCGCTTCGAGCCAATAGATGACGATGCAGGCGTCGAGGAACAGGGTCACCGCGGCCCGCCCCAGCTCGCGCGCTCGGCACGAAGCTGTGCGTCGATGTCCTTCTTGGATCGCTTGGCGCGTGCGGGTCGGTCCAGCAAGGCCTGAAGATCCGGGCGTTGCAGGATGCGCGCGTAGTCCTCTTCGCTCAGGACCACATAGCTCGGCCGGTTGTTCTTGATCACGTGAACCGGCCCCTGCTTGAGGAGTTCGTCGAGTGCGGATATGCCCCTTCGCTTGATGTCCTGGGCGGGGATGCTGTTCATGAGCAGGTGCCTGAAAGAGTATCGAAATTGGCGCCGATTCTAGTTCCATCAAGGCCCGATGGCCTGGCGAAGGCGCGATCCCGAAACGGCTCTGTCACGGCGAGTTCAGCGCGCCGCTGGCGCCGCCGCCCGCCGTGCGCGCACAAACTCACGTTCGAATCGCGTTCGGCAATTTGCCGCTTAAGTCCCCCCCCGAAAAGACCCTCGGGGCGCCGATCGACGTCACGGGCCTGAAGGCGCCGCTGATGGTCGTGGCCACGCTGACGACGGAAGGCGTGACGACGCGCACCTTCGCCATCGTGCCCACGATCACCGTGAATGCCGACAACACGGCCAACGTGACGCCTCTGACGAACGCGGTCGCCGCGCTGGTGGCGCCCAGCGGCAACCTCGATTCGCTGCTGGTGCCGGCCACGCTCGGCGCAAGTACGATGGCGCAGAACGTGTCGAACGCGACCGCGCTGATCGTCAATACGCTGACCGCCGACACGGCGGTCAACACGAGCCTTGGCGCGAACTTCAATCCGCTCACGACGCCCTTCACGGCCGACGGTACCGGAGTTGACGCCGTTCTCGACAAGCTTTCCATCGAAGTGTCGGCCAACGGTGTCTCGGTCACGAACCACGCCGCACCGGTGGCCGAAGGCGCGGTTCAGCAAGCCACCACGCTCAGCGCAGCGCAGACCGCGACCCCCACCATCGTGCCGACCCTGCCCGCATCCACGCCCACACTGGTTCCAGAGCGGCAAGAACTGGGTCTAGAGTTTCGGTCAATACACAGCTGCCAAGAACCAGTTCACTGGCGCGAAATTCGGCAAAGGGTTGATCGTGCTGAACCTGGCGGCCGCCAATCTGAGCGACCCCAAGGAATTCAAGCATCCCTACTGCAACACCGCCCTGTGCGTGGTTCTGCGTTATCCCGTGACGACAGCGAACGGTCTGACTCACTCAGCCGATTGGCTCGTGGCCAAAGTCGGCGGGGTTTGGAGTTTCGTTGGCAACCAGCGCCCGTATGCCTTCAACGTCGACCCGCGCCTGGTCCGGATGATCGCGACCAGCCGCGCTGGTGCGAGTGCCGCCGTGCCCTCCTATGTGGTGGAACCTAACTCGTACTTCTACAAGGATCGATTCGAGTCGCAGTTGCGGCTCAGCTTCGATCTGACCAGCTCGAATGCGAGCACGATCCGCGCGGTGCGTTTCAGCGGGCCCGGCCTGCCCGCCGCGGGCGTGATCCTGTTCCGCTCGTCGCGCTGTGGCATGGCAGACCGAATGGCCATCACCTACCAGGATGGTCGAACCACGGTCAACTCAGATACGACGGGCACAGCGTTTCAGTTCCAGACCGGAGCCGGCTCCGACACCTTCGTCCTGGACGCGGCGAACCTCGACGGTACGGCGTTGGCGATGCCCGTGCCGGTGCTGACCACGACAGCGGTGTCGAACCAGAAGTACGCGCTCGTCCCGGTGGCGAATCAATCGACTGCGGTCCCGGCCTGGTCGCGCTACAAGGTTGAAGTGTTTCGTTTCAAGGCGACCGGCCCCCAATCCGACAGCCCCGACGAGGTGCTGTACATGCGGACCACCTCCGGCGCCGAGAATGCAGCGAACGGCCTGGGCAAACCCTGGCCGACCCTGGCCGAGGGCTTCATCAACGATTACCTCAAGCCCACTGGCGCTTCGGCTGGCGCGGTCAGCTCGCTGGCGCAAACGGTCACCTGGGCCGCGTTTGAGAATACCTTCGTCTGGAGTGGCTGGCTGTTCGGCCTGAACTCTGGAAGTGCGACCAACAGCGAAGCCGAAACGGCGACTTACACCCTGCATACGCGCCTGGACTTCGAGCCGGCAGCGCTGGGCGACACTTCTGCAACGGGAACGAAGTTCGCAAGCGTCGCTTCGGGCACGAGCCTCTCGCCTTTCACCTCGAGCCTGCAAACCAATCCGAATCCGCGCTGCACCTCGACCGACGTGGTGCCGCTGACGGCGAGCACCAGCGACTACCGCGAAGTCGGCCTGTCGATGCGAGGCACCGACCGCAAGCTCTACAACTCGATCTGGTTCTGGGACAACTGAAGCGAAGGCGACGCGCAAGCGCGTGACATACGGGGCCTTCGGGCCCCGTTTTTTTCGTCAGGGCAAACATCGGCTGACTCGCCGACGAACTCGCAAGTCGCGCACTGTGCCGTTCAGCGGTGTAACTTGCAAGATTACAATCCGCCATGATCAAGAGCTTCAAGCACAAAGGGCTCGAACGGCTGTTTGTCAAAGGCAGCGCCAGCGGCGTTCAGGTAGCCCACGCACCCCGCATCGCGTTGATCCTCGACGCCATCGACGCGGCGGAACACGTGAACGAGTTGGACTTGCCCGGCTTGCGGCTGCACCGCCTCAAAGGCGCCATGCGCCATCTGTGGAGCGTGAGGGTGTCGGCCAATTGGCGCATCACGTTCGAATTCGAGAATGGCGATGCAAGCATTCTGGACTTGGAGGACTATCACTGATGAGCAGTCTGCGAAACAAGAAACGCGCGCCCACTCACCCTGGCGCATTGCTGCGCGAAGTGGTGTTGCCGGATCTGGGCATCACGCAAGCCGAGTTGGCTGACCGATTGGCGGTATCGCGCCGCACCGTCTCCGAGATACTGCACGAACGCCGTCCGATCACGCCCGACATGGCCATCCGGCTCGGCAAGTTGTTGGGCAATGGCGCGGGGCTGTGGTTGCGTATGCAGCAAGCGCTGGACGTCTGGCAGCTGGAGCGTCAGGGCGGGTACGAGCACATCAGGCTGCTCAAGCAAGCGTAACCCCGACGCGGCTCCCGCCTGGCGAAGGCGCGCGGCCGAGACGCTTCGCCTGCCCGCGGCGAAAGCACTGCGGCGAAAGCGCTGCGACGAAACCACCGCCGCCTGGCGGGCGCGCACAAATCGACGTTCGCAACGGATTCGGCGAAGCCGCGACTCAAGCTCCCCCCCCCGATAAGCCCCTTGTATCGAGCCGCGACGTGAATCCCACGCCGCCAGCCGCGCCTCTGCGCCTCATTCACCTTGAAGGACGTTGCCATGCACTTGCACTCGTTTTTCGGCATCCGCGTCGCTTTCGCGTGTGCCGTTGTCGGCCTTGCCCTGGGCGGGTGCGGCGGTGGCGGCGGTGGCGGCGGTGGCGCCAATAGCCCCACGGCCGCAGCGCCGGTCGTATTCGGCGGCACCGCCGCCACGGGCAGGCCGATGACCGGCGCCACGGTGCGCGTGATCGATGGCCGCAGTGTCGAGGTGGCACGCAGCCAGGCGCTGGGAGTCGACGGTCGCTACAGCGTCGAGCTGGCCAGCGCAGCGACCGCGCCGTTCGTCCTGGTGGCCGAACTGCCCGACGGAGAAGCGCAGGTCTGCAGCATCGACAAGGGCGAATCCTCGACCGTGAACATCACGCAAGTCACCAGCCTGATGGCGGCGCGACTGTCGAGCAACGGCACGCCCAAAGGCCTGGAGGCCGACTTCAAGGGCGATGGCGGTCGCACGCCGCCGACGCCGCAGGCAATTCGAACTTCGACGAGCGAGGTGATCGCCATGCTTGCCCCGCTGGCCCAGGCGCTTGGCGACAGCACGCATCCGGTGACCGGCAGCTTCGCGGTCGACGGCACCGGCTACGACAAGTTGCTTGACTCCGTGGCCGTGGCGATCGTGCCGACGAGCAACACGGCCGCCAACATTGAAGTGACGCTGCGCACCAAGCGCGCCGAGGACGAGCCGATGCCGGCGGTCATGTTCTCCAGCGCCGACCCGACGCTGCCGGCGGTTGCGTCGGTCGCCGCCAACCAACTCATCGGCTCGGGAACGTCGGCCCGGATCGAACGGCTGGTCGAGGTGTTGAATGCCTGCTACCAGTTGCCGCTGGCCGACCGTGTGGAAGCCGGAATCAACCCGCCGCAGATCAAGGCCGGGCCGTGTCGCTCACTGTTCTTCGGCTCGGACCCTTCGAACTACCTGCACAGCGGTACGCGCGTGGGCAGCGGCGCGTTTGGCGGCCTGCTTGCCGGTTCCCTGGTCACTTTCGACCGGCCCGTGCTGGAGTACGTGCGCAGCGACAACAACGACGTCGTGTTCACGCTGCGCTTCGTCGACGCGAACAGCAACACGGACACGCTCATGCTTTTCGCTCGGGAGGAAGGCAATGAACTGCGCCTCATCGGCGACAGGTATCAGCACTCGATAAGCGTAAGCGGAAGCGCGGTGCACTCGGACCATCTGAATGCGGACGACGTCGGATTGGACCATGTGACGGTCGGTCCCCAGTTCGTCGTGGCGAACAGGCTGGACGGCACAGGCCAGTCGATCTACGACCGTGTCGTCGTCGTCGCGCCGGTCGGTTTCGCAGGCAATGCGACGCGTGACGAGTTCGTGCTGCGGCCCTACGTCGGCTATACATCCCTGCGCATGCAAGGCAACTGGGACTCAGCACATACCTCGCAAGTTATCAGGCTGGCAGGTGAATTCAAGACCGCGCGCAGCAGTGAACCGCTGCATCCCAGGCAAGTCAGCAGCAGTGGCGCTGTGTGGGTCGCCGGGGAGCCCTGGACCGACGAGCGCATCGAGAGCATGTCGCACAAGGCGGTCTGGACGTTCCAGTACTTCCTGGCGGGCAATACCGGAACCGCACCGGACATGGTGCAGCACATGACGACGATCTCGCGCGTACCGTCGGTGCGCGAGGCGCTGCAAATGTCTGCCGCGCAATTCGATGCGCCAACGCTGGAGACGCTGCGTTCAATGTCGCGGGAACCTGCCGCCCCGAATCTGTTCTGGTTTGGCGCAAGGCCAAACGCAACGGGTGCCTTCCCGACCATCGCGTCCCCGCTGACTTTGGCCTGGACAGTGCCGGACGGCGCCGTCGCGCCGACCCGCGCAACACTGTGGGGGCGCGCCACGGCGAGTTACACCACGCTTTGGGCAGAGCGCACCCCATTCGACGCTGGTCAGCCCATTCCATCCACAACGAGGCAGAAGCAAATGGACTGCCCGACGACAATCATCAGCAACATCCTGTGCGACCCGGTCGACCCGACGCGGCTCTCGCTCAAGACGCTGCTGACCAACGTGAACATCTGGGCGAGAGACGCTCGATTCGTCGAGGTGGATCGACAGTTGAACATCTTCCGGCCGGCACTGCGGCCGATGCAATGATCTTTGCCGCGCTTGTTCAGGCTGCGGGTTCGCCGTCGTACAGCACCCGCCCCTCGCGAGCAGCCCGGTAGATGGGACTGCTGGCCCAGTCGCGGCGGCGATGCGCTCGGCGATGGCGTGGACGTGGCTGGACGTCAGCCTGGCGCGGCTTGACGAAGACTTGCAGCTTGGCGCACCCGCGCGTCACTGCCCCACCAACCCATGCCGGATCGCATACACCGTCATCTCGGAGTTGTTCGCCAACCCAAGCTTCTCCAGCACCCGCGCGCGGTACACGCTCACCGTCTTCGGACTGAGCATCAGCTCCACCGCGATGTCGGACAGGCGCTTGCCCGAGGCGATCAGCACCAGCGTCTGCAATTCGCGGTCCGACAATCGCTCGTGCGGATTCTCGACATTCGGTGTGGTGAGGCTCTCGACGAGCATCTGCGCCATCTCGGGCGTGACGTATTTGCGCCCCTGCGCGACGGTGCGTACGGCGGTGACGATCTGCCCCGGGTCGCCGCCCTTGTTCACGTAGCCGTAGGCGCCGGCGCGCAGCGCGCGAATCGCGTACTGGTCTTCGGGGAACATCGACAGCACGAGCACGCGCATCGGCAGGCTCTCGTCTTTGAGCACATGCAACACGTCCAGGCCGCTGCGCCCGGGCAGGTTGATGTCGAGCACGAGCACGTCGCAGGAGGCGCGGCGCAGCAGCTCGCGCAGCTCGCCGTAGTCTCCGGCTTCACCGACGACTTCGATGTCGGGCGCGTCGCACAGGGTGTCGCGCACGCCGCGGCGGATCAGGGCATGGTCGTCGCACAGAATGACGCGGATCATGCCGTTGGCGTCATAGATCGCCCCAGCGGCTCGGGTCGGCGCTCGCCGTCTTGGCCCGGCTTGCGTTGCCCGCCGCCTGCGCGCCGTGCAGCGGCACCGACAAGATAAGCGTCGTGCCGCTCGGGCTGCTGCTCAGGTCGATCCAGCCGCCCACAGTGCGCGCGCGTTCATGCAGGCCGCGAATGCCGAACGACTGCGCTTTGCCGAGGTCAGACTGGAGGAAGCCGCGGCCGTTGTCGCTGACCTCGAGCGAGATCACCTTGCCCGCCAGCGACAAGTCGATGGCCACCTGCGTTGCCTGCGCATACTTGGTGATGTTCGTCAGCGCCTCCTGCACGGTGCGGTACGCGACCAGGCCGACACCATTGGGCAGCGCCGGGATCTTCTCCGGCGTGCGCAGCAAGCAGGTAATGCCGGTGCGCTTCTCGAAACGCGCCGCGATCCATTGCAGCGCCGCGACCAGCCCCTGCTCAAGGATGGCAGGGCGCAGGTTGTGCATGATGCGCTGCGCCGCCTCGATCGCGTGCGACACCTGTTCGAGCGCGGCGCTGGCGCGCGCCGGAACTTCGTCGGAACCCGGGTGGCGCGTGATCCACGCCAGGTCGAATTTGAGCGCGGTCAGCGAGCCGCCGACGTCGTCGTGCAATTCGCGCGCGATCGCCGCGCGTTCCTGCTCGATGCTGCTTTGCAGGTGTTGCGCGAGTTCGCTCAGGCGCTGTTTCGACGCTGTCAGTTCGGCTTCGGAGCGCTCCTTCTCGCGGCGCGTCACGTTCGCCTCGATGGCATTGAGCAGCGCGGGCACCAGGCGCGCGAGGTTGCCCTTGCGCACATAGTCGCTCGCGCCATTGCGCATCGCCTCGACGGCGACTTCTTCGCCGATCTCGCCGGAAACGATGACAAAGGGAATGTCGCGCCGGCTTGCCTTGAGCAGGTCCAGCGCCAGCAAGCCCGAGAAGCCGGGCAGGTTGTAGTCGGACACGATGGCGTCCCAGTCTTTCTGGATCGAGGCGAGGAATTCAACCTCCGAGTCGATGCGCGTCGCCTGCACGCGCAGCCCGCCGCGGTGAAGGTGCGCGAGCAGCAGCACATGGTCGAGGTCGGAGTCTTCCAGGTGCAGCAGGCGCAGTTCGCGGATCACGGGGGATTTCATGAGGGCTGAAGTATGCCGTGTCGGGTGGCAAGCGCGCCGCGCGCCCGTTTGCGCCGCGCCGAGGCGCCGCCGCACCGCTCCCCCCGGGAATGAGGGGAAGCAACGATCAGCGCGACAGAAGTCTCGCCATGTCCCGCCACGGCCTCCACCCCCCCTCGATGAGGCAGTGCTGATTCAGCCAGCGATCCCTACGATCGCCCATAACTGATCACGCGGCAGCGACCGGCACGGCACTTTGCACGGCGGTCGGCTCCGATGCATGCCGCGAGAGTACATACGAAGGGTAGGCAACCATGACCAATCAATCCGCTTCGACCGACCGCAATGCCAGCCGTTTCGCCTGGGTCGATATCGCCAAGGGCCTGTGCATCGTCGCCGTCGTGTGCCTGTACGCAAGCAACGATCTTGCGCAGATATTCGGTAGCGCCGGCTGGCTGGAGCCGTGGTCGGCTTTCGCCCGGCCGTTTCGGATGCCGGACTTCTTTCTGCTGTCGGGCCTGTTCCTGTCGGCGGTGATCGACCGGCCCTGGAAGAACTACCTCGACACCAAGGTGGCCCACTACGCCTACTTCCTGCTGCTGTGGGTCTCGATCATTTTTGCGTATGACGTGTTCGTACTCGACGCCTTGCCCGCGGCGCTGCAAAGCGAAACCCGCTTCGTCAAGCTGTGGGTGTGGAACCTGCTCTACCCCGACCACATGCTGTGGTTCATCCAGACCTTGCCGATGTTCTTCGTCGCCACGCGGCTGTTGCGCCAGGTTCCCCGGTTGGCGCTGTGGCTGGCCGCTGGCCTGGCGATGGCGGCCGCGCCCAAGACCGGCATGCCCCCGATCGACAATTTCGCCGCCTACTATGTGTTCTTCCTCACCGGGCACTTTGGCGCCGCCTGGATCTTCAAGTTCGCCGATCTGGCGCGCGCCCACAAGGCGCCGACGGCCGCGCTTTTCGTCGCATGGTGCGTGATCAACCAATGGGCCGTGAGCGCCGGCCTGACCGCGCTGCCCGGGCTGGATCTGGCGTTCGGCTTTCTTGGCATCACGGCGGTCATCGGGTTGAGCACGTTGCTTGCGCAAACGCGCGGTTTCGGCTGGCTGGCCCACGCCGGAGCGAATTCGATCGTTGTCTATCTCGGGTTCTTCATTCCACTGACACTGCTCGTGCGCTTCGCCTGGGCGAGCCAATGGCCGATCGGGATCAATGCGCTGGCCACGTTGGCCGTGCTGATTGGTGTGGCGGCGCCGCTCCTGCTCTTCCACCTGAGCCGCAAGACGCTGCTGCGCTACCTCTTCATCCGCCCGACATGGGCCCACCTGAGCGGCCTGGCGAAGGCGAAGCGGGGGAGCCCGGCAGGCGCGGCAAGCAGCGAACAGGGAGCCACATCACTCAACTCAAGTTTCGACAGCACGACGCTGCCGATCCGCGTGACTTGCCAGCCGCTGCGCGACCACTCCAACCTCGAAACCCTGTGGCGTGAACTCAGCTCGCGCTCGTCGTGCAGTTTTTTCCTCACCTGGCCATGGATCGGCACCTGGATTGAACAACTGCCGGCGCGCAGCGACGCGCGGCTGCTGCTCGCCTACAGCGGCACGAGCCTGGTGGGCGCGGCGATTTTTGTCAAGACCAAGCGGCGCATCGGCCCGATGCCGATTTGCGATGCCTGGCACCTGCACGCCATGGGCAACGCCACCGACGACAGCCTGTTCATCGAACACAACGACTTCCTGATCGACCGCGAGCACGGCGACGACGTGCGCAAAGCCATGATCGCTGCGTGGTCCGGGTTGGCGGGGTCGGGGGCCGAGCTCCACCTGCCGGGGTTGACCGCCGCGGCCCAGTCGATGGTGCAGTCGCGCGGCATGCGCCGCCAGGACACGACCAAGCAGTCTGCCGTTGTCGACCTCGCCGCCGTGCGCGGCGCGGCGCTGGATTTCACGAACGTGCTGAGCAGTCATTCGCGCCGCTTCGTGCGCCGCAGCATGAAGGAATATCAAACGCTGGGCGCGTTGCAACTCGACGAAGCGGGAACGCCCGGCGAAGCACTCGAATTCTTCGACGGCCTGGTGCGGCTGCACGAGGCCGTCTGGCGCAGCCGAGGTCAGCAAAGCTCGTTTGCCGGCCCGGACAGCCTGGCCTTTCACAGGCAACTCATCGCGCGCTGGTTCGCCCAGGGCGCGCTGCAACTGTTGCGCGTGCGCGCCGGGGACAAACCGATCGGCTATATCTACAGCTTCATCACCGCGAAGCGTTTGTATGTGTTCCAGTCAGGCTTCGACTACAGCGCGATTGAGAAACACAGCCGGCCCGGCCTGGTGACCCACACCTTGGCGATACAGCACAACGCCGCGAAAGGCTATGACTGCTACGACCTGCTGGCCGGGGAGTCGCAGTACAAGGCGACCCTCGCGACTGGAACCGAACCGATGACCTGGTCGGTGCTGCAGATGCCGACGCTGCGCCTGTCCGCTGAGACGCTGCTGCGCGACGCGCTGTGGCGCCTGCGCCGACTCAAGGCTTCGTAGCCGAGTACTCAGAAAATATGCCCAGCACGACGCCGCGCGTCTGCTGGGTCAGCCCCACGCCACCCAGGGTTCGCAGCACCGCCTCGGGCGCGGCGCAGGCTTCGATGGTGTCCCAGTAGTAGCGCCACAGCATCGGCGTGGCGGCCTGGCGCGACACCAGCCGCGCCAGCAACGGCACGACGCCACGCATGTAGAGCTTGAGCAAGCGGGTCGCAAGTGCGCCGGCAGGCTTGGTGATTTCAAGCACCAGCACCTTGCCGCCCGGCTTCAACACGCGGTGGAACTCGGCGAACGCGGCGGTGAGATCGGCGATGTGGCGCAGGGCGTAACCCATGACGATGAAATCGGCGCTGGCGTCGGGCAGCGGCATCTTCTCGGCCCAGCCCTCCAGGCAACGCACGGCGGCGGGCAACTTCGCCTGCGCGAGCATGCCGGGGCTGGGGTCCACGCCGATCAGGCGTTCCGGCTGGTTCGTGATGTTCAGGATCTCGCGCGCCACCAGGCCCGTGCCCATGCCGACGTCCACCACCTGCATGCCCGGGGCAAGCCCGGCACGCTGCAAGGCCTGGCGCCGATACCACGAGCCTGTGCCCAGGCCGAGGATGCGCTCGAGCACGTCGTAGTCCGGCGCGGTGTCATCGAATGTCTTGCGCAGGAACGCCTGGCGCCCCTGCACGTCGCCTTCGGCGTAATAGGCATTCAGGGCGGTGTGCGGAATGTGCACCAAGCCAGTGTCGGGATTGCGCGCCGCGGTCGTCGGGTGGTCCATGTGGCTCTCGATCACCATTGAGGGGGCCCGATGATACGTCTGGGCCTTGGAACGGCCGCGAGGTCGGTTCGCGCATCCGCGCAAGCCGCGCGACGCGGCACATGCCTCTGATAATATGAAACGCTTGCGCGCCCGCGCCCACTCGCCCTCGCATGACCACAGTACAGACTCCGCTGCAGCGTGAGGTGGCGGCGCTTCTCGTCGAGGCGTTGAACCTCGACATCGCGCCCGACAGCATCGACCCGCACGCACCGATCTATGGCGAGGGCCTGGGGCTGGACTCGATCGACATCCTAGAAGTCGCGCTCGTTGTGACCCAGCGCTACGGGTTTCAACTGCGCGCCGACGATGAAGAGAACGTCAAGATCTTCACCTCGCTGGCCACGTTAGCCGATCACGTCGCGGCGCGCCGCGCGGTGCCGCCGCCATGCTGAGCCTGGGCGTGAGTGCGGGCACGCACGGCGGCTGGCGGACTCTGGTGGACGCCGCCAGCGCACCGTATCGAAGCGCCGGGCGCTTTGCGTGGCACTTCGCGCGCGGCAAGCTGCGCATGGATCCGGTGTTTCGCCACCTGCTGGGGCAGGGCCTGATCGCACCGGGATCGCATGTGCTCGACATCGGCTGCGGCCAGGGTCTGCTGGCGAGCCTGCTGGGCAGCGCGGCGGCGTTGGCCCGCGCAGGGCGTTGGCCACCGGGCTGGGCCAGCGCGCCGCTGGACGTGCGGGTAACCGGCATCGAGCTCATGCCGCGCGACGTGCAACGTGCCCGCGCCGCGCTCGGCGCGCCCGGGGCGAACGCGCGCTTCGTGTGCGGCGACATGCGCAGCACCGCGTTCCCGAGCGCCGATGTGGTGGTCATCCTCGACGTGCTGCACTACATCAACATCGCCGAACAAGACGCTGTGCTGGCGCGCGTGCGCGAGTCGCTGCGCGAGGGCGGGCGGCTGTTGCTGCGCGTGGGCGACACCACACAACGAGGCGGCTTTCGCGCCAGCCAATGGGTCGACCGGGTCGTCACCTTCGTGCGCGGGCACCGCGCCGTGCCGGTGCATGGCCGAGCGTTGACAGCGTGGATCGCGCGGCTTCAGACACTCGGCTTCGAGGTGCAGAGCGAGCCGATGAGCCAGGGCACGCCGTTCGCCAATGTGCTGCTCATCGCCAGCGTCGCGCCGGGTCACGCCGGCCCGCCATGACAGCGTTGCCAGTGAAACGCGCCCTCGTCACCGGCGCCAGCGGCGGCCTGGGCCGGGCGATCGCGTTGCGCCTGGGCGCGCAGGGGCTGCACGTCATCGTGCACGCGAACCAGCGCCTCGCCGCGGCGCAAGCGATCGCGGAAGAGATTCGCGCGGCGGGCGGCCAGGCGCAGGCGTGCAGCTTCGACCTGACCTCGCGCGAAGCGACCCACGCCGCGTGCGAGGAACTGCTGCGAGACGGGCCCGTGCAGGTGCTCGTGAACAACGCCGGCACGCACGACGACGCGGCGTTTCCGGCAATGCGCGAGCAGCAGTGGCAGCAGGTGATCGACGTGTCGCTGAACGGCTTTTTCAACGTGACGCAGCCGCTGATGATGCCGATGATCCGCACCCGCTGGGGCCGGGTGATCAATATCTCGTCGGTCACCGCGATCGCGGGAAATCGCGGCCAGGTCAACTACGCCGCCGCCAAGGGCGCGCTGAACAGCGCCACGAAGGCGCTCGCGCTGGAAGTGGCGAGCCGCGGCATCACCGTGAACGCGGTCGCGCCGGGCATCATCGGCAGCGGCATGGCCCAGGGCCTGGACCCCGCGATCATCGAGCGCATGGTGCCGATGAAGCGCGCCGGCACGCCCGAGGAAGTGGCGGCGCTGGTCGGCTTTCTCGCCTCGGCCGATGCCGGGTACATCAGCGGGCAGGTGATCTCGATCAATGGGGCGATGGTGTAGCGGGCCTGGCGGGCTTTGGGCTGAATGCGCGCCGAACGCGCGCCACGCTCGCGCCATGCTCGCGCCATGCTCGTGCCTGCACGCGCGCCAAGCCCGCGTGCCGGCGCGCCGCGCCGAGCCCGCACCGAACCCGCACATAGCAAGAGCGCGGCGGCTTGGCCGGTCCCGCCTCAAATCTGATCGAGCGGACTGCGGACACCGCGCCCGCCGCGGTTCAGCACATGGGTGTAGATCATCGTCGTCGAGACCTCGCGGTGGCCGAGCAGCTCTTGCACAGTGCGGATGTCATAGCCCGCCTGAAGCATGTGCGTGGCGAACGAGTGGCGCAGCACATGGGGCGAGCACGGTTTGACGATGCCCGCGCGGCGCGCCGCGCCGCTCACCGCCTTTTGCACCGACGCCTCATGGAGGTGATGACGCCGAAGCTTGCCGCTGCGCGGATCAACGCTGGTGACGCTGCCGCTGGCAAACACCCACTGCCAACCCCAGGCCTTGGCCGTGCGCGGGTACTTCACCGCCAACGCGTCGGGCAACCAAACGTCGCCCGCGCCCGCGGCCAAGTCGCGGTTGTGCAGCGCCCGGCGCCGCCCGATGAGCTCGTTCAGCGGCAGCATCAGGTTCTCGGGCAACACGGTGACCCGGTCCTTGCGGCCCTTGCCTTCGCGAATGATGATTTCGCGGCGCTCGAAGTCGATGTCCTTCACGCGCAGCCTCAGCCCCTCCAGCAGGCGCATGCCCGTGCCGTAGAGCAACGACGCCACCAGGCCCATCGTGCCGCTCAGTTCATGCAGCAGCGCGCGCACCTCGGTCGGCGTCAAGACGACAGGCAGGCGGCGCGGACTCTTGGCGCCGACCACCTCATCCAACCACGGCAGCTGCACCCCCAGAACGACGCGGTACAGGAAGAGCAACGCCGATTTGGCCTGGTTCTGCGTCGACGCGGCGACGCCGCGGTTCACAGCGAGATGCGTCAAGAACGCCGTCACTTCCGACACACCGAGGTCCAGCGGATGGCGCTTGCCGTGAAACAGGATGAAGCGCCGCGCCCAGTCCGCGTAGGCATCCTCGGTGCGGATAGAGTAGTGCCGTACCCGGATTGCCTCGCGGAGTTGATCAAGCAGGCGCGGCGGCGCGGCGGCCGACGCCTCTTCGCTCGGGTGAAGCGGCGGCGGCGGATCCACCGGAAGCTGGGGGACCGGAGCGCCGGGGTTGACGCCGCCGGCCAATCTCGGCGACAGTCGCTGATCGGCCGGGTCATCCAGAGGCAGACGGGGAGGGGGTGTGTTCATGCCTCCAAATTTAGACAGCCCATATCAGCCGGACAATCGCCCAAAGGTAGGAATCTGGGGGGCACTCCATAGGGGGAACCGATGCGGCAAAGCACACAAGCTCACCGAATTGGGCCGCACGAGACGAGCAGATCGCGGGGAATAAACAGCCAGGCCGGATCGGAAGCCTCCAACCGCAATAATTTAGGCGGCCCAAATCTGCCGCAAACCGACGCGAAGGGCGTCATCGGCGCTCTTTCAGAGGAGACGACTTGCAGTACTTGTTCCAACCCGTCGGCGATAGACCGACTGCCCCCGCTTTAGGCGGCTGGGCTACAAATCGTTAGGGCTCCCATGGCCACGGCAACTTGCTACATGTGCAATTCAGCTGCGACTTCGGACGAGCATGTTCCCCCGAAGTGTATTTTCCCGGAACGAAAGGACACACCGCGCGGAACTGAATACCGCAGGAACCTAATCACCGTGCCGTCCTGCGACGCGCACAACAGCGTCAAGTCACATGACGACGAGTACC
>JANOLJ010000427.1:0-15407 GCA_031419715.1 Burkholderiales bacterium
TGCTGTCCGACATCTTGACGCGTGAAGCCTTCGAGAACGCGATTCGAACGCTGGCGGCGATCGGCGGCTCGACGAACGCCGTGATTCACCTGATCGCCATTGCCGGGCGCATCGGCGTGAAATTGACTATCGATGACTTCGACCGGTTGGGCAGCGAGATGCCGTGCATCCTCAACCTGCAACCCTCCGGCGAACACCTGATGGAAGACTTTTGCTCTGCGGGAGGGTTGCCGGCGGTGATGAAAGAAATTTCAGCCAGCCTGCACCTCGGCCATGTCACGGCCACCGGCAAATCGGTGCAAGAGAACATCGCCGACGCGCAGAATTTTGATCCGCGCGTCATCAAGACAGTGGCGAAGCCATTCAAGGAACAGGCCGGCATCGCCGTGCTGCGCGGCAACCTCGCGCCGCGCGGCGCGGTCATCAAACCGAGCGCGGCCACACCTGAGTTGATGGTGCACAAGGGCCGCGCCGTCGTGTTCGAGAACATCGAAGACTTTCACGCGCGCATCAATGACGAAAACCTGGATGTCGATGAGACCTGCGTGCTCGTGCTGAAGAATTGCGGCCCGAAGGGCTACCCGGGCATGGCCGAAGTGGGCAACATGCCGCTGCCACCGAAGGTGCTGCGCAAGGGCATCACCGACATGGTTCGCATCAGTGACGCGCGCATGAGCGGCACCGCTTACGGCACGGTGGTCTTGCACAGTGCCCCGGAAGCCGCGGCCGGCGGGCCACTGGCGGTGGTGCAAAACGGCGACATCATCGAACTCGACGTGCCCAAGCGCAGCTTGCACCTGCACGTCAGCGACGCCGAACTGGCACGGCGCCTGGTCGCATGGAAGCCGTTGCCGCCGGCGCTGGCCAGTGGCTATTGGAAGCTCTACATCGACCATGTGCTGCCGGCGGATCAAGGTGCGGATCTCGACTTCCTGGTGGGCAAGCGAGGTGCATTCGTCCCCCGTGACAACCATTGAGCCGAAAGCTCTCCCACTCTCCATGAACCCCTTGGTCGCAATCGACTGGGGCACGACCGCGTTGCGCGGCGCCCGCCTCGGCACCGATGGTGCCGTGCTCGAAGAACGGCGCTTCGATCGCGGCGTCGCCAGCGTGGCGCCGAATGCCTTCGAGGCGGTGTTCGACGAACACTTTGGCGACTGGATGGCCGCGGACAATGCGCTGTGCCTGATCGGCGGCATGGCTGGCAGCAAACAAGGCTGGGTCGAGGCGCCCTACATCCCGTGCCCGGCGCGGTTCGATGACGTGTGCAGCCAGCTGACCTGGGTGGGAGCGCCGCGCCGAATCGCCATCGTTCCCGGTCTGTCGTGCAGCCACGGTGGCATTCCCGACGTGATGCGCGGCGAAGAACTGCAGGTGTTCGGTGCGTTGCAATTGCTGGAGCGCCACGATGGTCTGCTCGTGCTTCCCGGCACGCACAGCAAGTGGGTGACCGTGCGTGCCGGCCATGTGAAGAGTTTCTCAACCGTCATGACCGGCGAGTTCTATGGTCTTCTGCGGCGCCATTCGTTTCTGGCGCGGTCCATGCCCGAGGCCGACGGCGAGTTCGACGTGCCGGCGTTCGACCAAGGGGTGTCGGTCGCGCTGGGCAGCCGCAGCCTGATGCAAACCGCGTTTGGCGTGCGCACGCTGTCATTGTTCGATCGGGTTCGCGCCCAGGCGCTGCCGAGCTACTTGTCTGGTCTTGTGATCGGCGAAGAGCTGCGATCGATGATGAACCAGGGCTTGCAGGGCGGTGGCGACGTGATCGTGATCGGCGCCGACGCGCTGACGCAGCGCTACGACCGCGCCCTGTCGCAGCAGGGCATCGGCGTCACGACGCTCGGTGCGCAGGCGGGTTGGCGTGGCGTGTGGGCGGTTGCGCAGACCTTGCAAGACGCGGTGGCGCAATGAGTGGCGCCATGAGTGGCGCCTCGGCGGCGCAGACGAAGTTCGAGCGTGCCCTCACGGAGCTGCCGCTGATCGCGATCCTGCGAGGCATGACGCCTGGCGAAGCGCCTGTGGTGGGGGCGAGCTTGATCGCGTCGGGCTGGGGCCTGATCGAAGTTCCACTCAACTCGCCGCGCCCGCTCGACAGCATTGCCGCTCTCGCGCAGGCCTTTCCGGCGGCGTCGATCGGCGCGGGCACCGTACTCACGGCCGCCGCGGTTCGTGACGTTTGCGCCGCCGGTGGCGAGATGATTGTGGCGCCGAATTTCGACGCGGAGGTGGTGCGTGAAGCACGTCGTCTGGGCATGGTGTGTCTGCCCGGCGTGGCTACACCCAGCGAGGCGTTCGCCGCGCTCGCGGCAGGGGCGAGCGCGCTCAAGCTGTTTCCAGCCGAGGCCATTGCGCCGAATGTGCTGAAGGCCTGGCGCGCCGTGCTCGACGCGCGGGTGCGGCTGCTGCCGGTGGGCGGCATCACGCCCGAGAACATCGCGCCCTATCGGGACGCCGGTGCGAGCGGTTTCGGCATCGGCTCGGCCTTGTACAAGCCCGGCATCGACGCCGAAACGCTGCGCCTTCGCGCGCTCCGGTTTGCGGCAGCGTGGCGCGCTAGAAACGCGAACCCGGCTGCTTGAGGAACTCCAGCTCCTCGCTTGTCGAGGGTCGGCCCAAGATGTCATTTCGATGCGCGAACCGGCCAAAGCGCTGGATCACGTCGCGATGCCGGATTGCGTAGTCGAGCATGGATTGCATCGACGTGTCTTGTGCGGCCAGGGCAGCGAACAGCGCCACGCAACGCTGTTGCCGCGCCAGATCTTCGGCGTGTTCAAACGGCAGGTAAACGAAGCCGCGCTGCACCGGCGGCAACGCCGCGTCGAAGCCGCGCTCGACCATCGCGCTCGCCGCTGCGAGCGCCAGCGCATCGCCGGCAAAGGCCTTCGGCGTATCGCGGAACATGTTGCGCGTGAACTGGTCGAGCACGATGAGGCGCGCCAGGCTGGCGTGCGGCGCCGCGTCCCAGTCGCGCAACTGCCCGGCCAGCGCCGCTTCCACCGTGGCGCCGAAGGTCTGTGCGATAGCCGCGTCGAAGTCGCGGTCCTTGCGAAACCACAAGGCGCGCGCCTGGCCGAACTCGGCGCTGCCGGGAGCGCCGAACCAGAAGTCGAGCACGTCTTGCGGGTTCACTCGAATGTCTCGCGTCGCCCGAGCTGCCGCCAGAGGTAGCTGAACTCCAGCGCCTGCACGAAGGCGCGCTGTGCATTGTCGGCCGCACCGCCATGACCGCCTTCGATGTTCTCGTAGTACAGCACGTCGTGCCCCAGCGCATGCAGGCGCGCTGCCATCTTGCGTGCGTGGCCGGGGTGCACGCGGTCGTCGCGCGTCGACGTGGTGAGCAGCATGTTCGGCAGCTTGGCGCCCTTGCGCACGTTCTGGTACGGGCTATAGCGCGAGATGAAGTTCCACTGATCGGGGTCGTCAGGGTCGCCATACTCGGCCATCCATGAGGCGCCGGCCAACAGCTTGTGGAAGCGCTTCATGTCGAGCAGCGGCACCTGGCAGACGACGGCGTTGAACAACTCCGGGCGCTGCATCGCCACCGCGCCGACGAGCAACCCGCCGTTGCTGCCACCCTCGATGCCCAGGTGGCGCGGGCTCGTGATGCCGCGCCGAATCAGGTCTTCGGCGACGGCGATGAAGTCGTCGTAGCTGCGTTGTTTGTTCTCCTTCCGTGCCGCCTGGTGCCAGGCCGGCCCGAATTCGCCGCCGCCGCGAATGTTCGCCACCGCCAGTAGGCCGCCGCGCTCGAACCACGCCGATCCGAAGATGGCCGAATACCAGGGCTGCATCGAGACTTCGAAGCCGCCATAGCCGTACAGCAAGGTGGGGTGCGCATTCCCAGCTGGAGCCGCTTTCGCGTCTTTCGGCCAGACCACGAAGTACGGAATCCGCGTGCCATCTTTGCTCGTGGCGAACAACTGCTCGGCGCGCATTCCGGTGGCGTTGAACAACGCCGGGCGCTGCTTGAGCGACTCGCGCTGATCGGCTCCGGTACGCGCGAGCCACAGCGTGTCGGGCGTCAGAAAGTCGGTGTAGGTCAGCAGGTAGTGCTCGGCGTGCGCATCGTCGCGCAGCAGCGGATCGTGCAATCCACCGGCCGACAGCGTGCCGGGGAACGGCGCGTCGATGTCGCGCCGCGTGAACACGCTTCGGCCAGATCCCTCGCTGCCGGCCGCGGGTACTGCGCGGCGCCACTCCTCAAGCCGGCTCGCGACGTTGTCGAGCACATTGAGAATGATGTGCTCGCGCGTCGTCGTGTAGCCGGCGAGCGAACGCGTGGCGGTCGGCGCGAACAACACCTGCAAGTTGCGCTCGCCCGCCAGGTAGTCGCGTGTGTTTGCCGCGAGCAGCGAGCCACGGCCATAGGTCGTGCCACCGGCGTTCAGGTCGCTGCGCAACTCAAGCAGCAAGGTGTCGCCTGCAGCCCCGGCGCTGTGCCAGAAACTCCACGAGGCGTCGCTGGGGATGTCGAACGCGACGTTGCCGCCAGGTGTCGCGAGGAAGCGGTGTTCATTGAAGAAGTCGACGGCGCGCCCGAACACCACGCGCTCGAAACCCGGTGTGCGGTCGACGTTCACGCTGACGGCAACGTCTTGCGCCTGCCCCTCGAACACCGTCTGCGCCTGGGCCAGCGGCGTGCCGCGCTTCCAGAGTTTGATGATGCGCGGGTAGCCCGAGGTCGTCATCGAGCCCGGGCCGAAGTCGGTGCCCACGTAGAGCTGGTCCGCGTCGATCCAGGTCGCGTCGGACTTGGCTTCAGCCAAATGGAAGCCATCCTTGATGAAGACCTTCGCGTGGCTGTCGAATTCACGCACGACTTTGGCGTCGGCGCCGCCACGCGACAGGGAAATCAGGCAGCGCTGATAGTCCGGGCCGAGACAATTGGCGCCGCCCCAGACCCAGTTTTCGGCCTCAAGCTTGGCCAGCGCGTCCAGGTCGAGCACGGTCTCCCATGGCGGCTGCGCCTTGCGGAACTCCTCAAGCGTTGTCCTTCGCCACAGGCCGCGCGGCTGGGCGGCGTCTTGCCAGAAGTTGTAAAGCCAGCGGCCACGGCGCACGACCGTCGGGATGCGGTCCTTCGAGTCGAGGATGCCGAGCAACTTGGCGCGCGTGGTCTCGAAGCCGGGTTCAGCCTGGAGCAACTGTTGCGTGCTGGCGTTGCGCTCACGTACCCACTTCAGCGCGGCGTCGCCATGCACCTCTTCGAGCCAGAGGTGCGGGTCTTCGGCAGTTGGCGTCGCGGCGGTGGATGGCATGTGCAGACTCGACAGGGTGAACAGGGCGGCGGCGCGCAGCAGGTCAGGGATTTTCATCGCTGCGTGCACATCCGGACCGTCTCTCGGCCTCAGGCAGGATGCAGGCGCGTCGGCGTGACTTCCACCGCGCCGAGCGTCTCGCTGACCCACGCCGTGCCGTCTTGTACGCTCAATTGCAGTTGCATGCCGCGCTGCGCCAGACCGGCCAGCGCTTGGCTTTGCTCGGCAGCGATGCGCCAGACTTCGAGGTTCGCGGCACGCGACACCTTGCCCGCGATGCCGCTCCACCAGATGTGCGATGCGGCGCTGAAGCAAATCACGGTGACGCGCTCGGCGCGGCCGCAGGCCTTGAGCAGGCGCTTGTCGTCGGGCTGGCCGACTTCGATCCAATGCAGGATGCGCCCGGTCAGGTCTTTGTGCCACAGGTCGGGCTCGTCGGTGTCCCACAGGCCTTTGGCGAATTCGAGCATGCCGTTCGCGTCGCTCGCGGGGCGATACAGACCCAGGGCCAGCAGGCGCAGCATCATGCGCTCGTCGGTCTCGGAGGGGTGGCGCGCAATCGTCACCTGCTGATCAGCGTAGACGCCGCGGTCCATGTCGGCGATGCCCAGGTTGACCTTGTAAATCGTCGCCTTCAGCGCCATGCGTCTTTCTGCTCGTGTAGCCGGGGTGGGGCCGGGGTATGGCATTAGACCAGAGCGTCGCGCGCGGCGAAGCGCGTCGCATGAGGGTTGATGCGGGTTCATGCGGGTACTCTCGGGTGGTCCGGCACCCGCCACCGCGGCAGGCCGGTGGCATGATCGCTGCCTGTTCATTCTTGAGCAACCTGCAACCCCATGCTGCATCACCTGAGACCGGTCTTTCTGAGTTGCGCCGCGTTGGTGTTGGCACACGCCGCGCCCCGCGCCGACGCGCAAGCCCCTGACAAGCCGCGCACGGGTACCTTGGGTGCCGGCAAGGGCAAGGGCAAGGCCCAGGGCCCGCTGCTGACGCGCGCCGAGCTGCGTGAGTGCCTGAATTTGCAAGTCCGATTGCGCAGTTCCACAGAAGATGTGGTCGCGGCGCAGGCAGCGCTCGACAAAGAGAAAACCGAAGTCGCGCAGCGCGGTGTGGCGCTGAAGGAAGAACTGGCGGCGCTGGACCGCACCAGCGCCCCGGCCGTGGACGCCTACAACGAGAGCGTGCGCGAGCATGAGAAGCGCGTTGACGCCTACAACGCAAAGACGCCGGTGTTCAACGCCCAGGTCGGCGCGATGCAGGAGCAGCGCGCCGCGTTCAGCAAAGGCTGCGAGAACCGCGATTTCGACGAGAAAGACGAAATCGCGATTCGAAAGGGCCAGTGAGGGGCGGTGATTCGCAGGAGAATCGCCAGCATTCTTCGAGGCTCACGCGAGGTGACGCATGACATTGACGACCCCCAATCCGCTGCTCCAACCTTGGACCGCGCCGCATGGCTTGCCGCCGTTCCAGAGCGTTCGGGCGGAGCACTTCGCGCCGGCGTTCGAGGTGGCTCTCGTCGAGCATTTGGCCGATATCGCGCGCATCTCGGGGTCCGCGCAGGCGCCGAGTTTCGAGAATACGATTGCCGCGCTGGACCGCGGTGGCCGAGCGCTGGATCGCATTGCCGCGCTGTTCTACAACCTCACAGCCAGCGAGACCTCGCCCACGCTGCAGGCCGTGGAGCGCGACATGGCGCCGCGCCTGGCGGCACACAACAATTCGGTCTACACCAACCGCGCATTGTTCGCGCGCATCGACGCGCTGCACGAGCAGCGCGGCACGCTTGAGCTGAGCGCGGAACAGCGCCGCGTGTTGGAGCGCGTTCACTTCGACTTTGTGCGCGCTGGGGCCAGGCTCGACCCGGCCGCGCAGTTGCGCTACGGCCAGATCATGCAGCGCCTGGCCGAGCTCACCACGCGCTTTGGCCAGAATGTGCTGGCCGATGAAGCCGCGTACCGCCTGGTGTTGCGCGACGAGGCCGATCTGGCTGGCCTGCCCGACTTCGTGCGCGCCAGCGCCCGCCAGGCCGCGGCCGAGCGCGGCCTGAGCGAGGCTGGTGTCATCACGCTGTCGCGCTCGCACATCGTGCCGTTCCTGACGTTCTCGCAGCGCCGCGACTTGCGCGAACAGGCCTGGCGCGCCTGGACAACACGCGGCGAACACGACGGCGAACACGACAACCGGGAGGTCGCCCGCGAGATCCTGAGCCTGCGCAATGAGCAGGCGCGTCTGCACGGCTACGCGGCCTACGCGGACTATGTGCTCGCCGACACGATGGCCAAGAGCCAGCAGGCGGTGGCCGAGCTGCTGCAGCAGGTGTGGGGGCCCGCCAAGGCGCGCGCGGAGGAAGAGCGCGAAGCGCTGGCCGCGCTGGCGCGGTCACATGGCGAGACGCTGTCGATCGAAGCCTGGGACTGGCGCTACTACGCAGAAAAGGTGCGCCAGGCGCGGTATGACATCGATGAGGCGATGGTCAAACCCTACTTCCCCCTTGAGCGCATGGTCGAGGCGGTGTTCGATTGCGCGCATCGCCTGTTCGGTCTGCGCTTCGTCTTGATGCCCGATGTGCAGGCGTATCACGCCGACGTGAAAGTTTATGAAGTGCGCGACGCGCCGGGTGCGGTGATCGGCGTGTTCTTGCACGACAACTTCGCGCGCCCGAGCAAGCGCAGCGGCGCGTGGATGAGTTCGTTTCGCCAGCAGTCGCGCAACGCCGGTGCGCTGCCCATCGTCGTCAACAACAACAACTTCGCGCGCGGCGCGCCGGGTGCGCCAACGCTGCTGAGTTTTGATGACGCGCGCACGCTGTTCCATGAATTCGGCCACGGCCTGCACGGTTTGCTGTCCAACGTGACCTACGAATGCGTGTCGGGCACGAACGTGTTGCGCGACTTCGTCGAGCTGCCCTCGCAACTCTTCGAGCACTGGCTGGAAGAACCCGAAGTGCTGAAGCGCCATGCCCGGCACCACGTGACGGGAGAGCCGATCCCCGACGCGCTGGTGGCCAAGCTGCACGCGGCGCGGCGCTTCAACCAGGGCTACGAGACGGTGCGCTATACCGCCTCGGCGCTGGTGGACATGGCCGCGCATGCGTTGACTGATGCGCAGGCGCCTGAGGTCGTCGAATTCGAGCGTGCCGAGCTGCAGCGCATCGGCCTGCCGCCGGGCATAGGCGTGAACCACCGGCTCACGCACTTTCAGCACCTGTTCTCCGGTTCGAGTTACGCCGCGGGCTATTACGTGTACTTGTGGGCCGAGGTGCTCGATGCTGACGGCTTTGACGCCTTTGTCGAGGCCGGGAATCCGTTCGACCCGACTGTGGCCGCGCGGCTGCGCCAGTTCATCTATTCGAGCGGTAATTCGCTGGAGCCGGCGATGGCCTATCGGTCGTTCCGCGGCCGCGCGCCCACGGTTCGGCCCATGCTTGAGAAACGTGGTTTGGTAGCCGAGCCAGCCTGAGCGGCCGCGAGGTGGCCGGGCGAGCCGCGAAGCTCAGGCCGGCGCGGCATGCTGCGCGGCAGGAAACAGCTCGCGCAGGTTGGCAACGAAGGCCTTGAGGTCGATCGGCTTGGTCCAGTAGTCGGTGAAGCCGACGCTCATCGCCCGGGCAATGTCTTCGGGCATGGCATTGGCCGACAGCGCGATGCAAGGAATGCACGCCGTCTCAATGTGCGCGCGCAATTGTTCGAGCACCTCGAAACCGTCGAAGTCGGGCAACTGCATGTCCAGCAAGATCAGGTCGGGCCGCAGTTCGCGTGCGCGTGCCACACCGCGCGTGCCGTCGGGTTCACTCACGATGCTCAAGCCTTCGATGCTTCCGACCAATTGTTCGACGAGCAGCACGTTGACTTCGTTGTCTTCGATGTAGAGGATGCGGCCACCCTGTGCCTCGTGCAGCGCTTCGAACGGTGCCGGGGCAGTGTGGATGTTCAGGAGGTCCGCGGCAGCGTCGGGCTCAGGCGGCGCTGCCGCGGGCAAGACGAGCTGGAATTGGGTTCCCTCACCGGCGGTGCTCGACACCGAAATGGTGCCTCCCATCGCTTGGGTCAGGCCCTTGACGATGACCAAGCCGATGCCTGCGCCTTCGATGCCCTCGCTCTCGATGCCGAGCCGGTTGAAGGGCTCGAACAGGTGCGAGAGCTGCTCGGCGGTGAGGCCCCGGCCGGTGTCGCTGACGAGCAGCGTCACGAAAGACTCTCCGGCGCGCGCCGTGAGCGTAACCTTGCCTTGCGGCCGGTTGTACTTGACGGCGTTGGACAACAGGTTGATCAGCACCTGGCGCAGCCGCGTCGTGTCGGCGAGCACGCAGCCTGGTGCCGACTCCAGTTGCAAGTGAACCTGATTCTTCGCCGCGAGCGGTTCGACGAGGGCCAGCGCCTGGGCCAGGATCTGATCCAGCGCGATGGGTTGCAAGTCAAGCTTGAGCCGCCCCGCTTCGAGGCTGGACAGGTCGAGCATGTCATTGATCAGCGCCAGCAGGTGTTCGCCGGCCGAGTGAATATGGCCCAGATGCGTGGCCTGCTCTTTGCGCAGAGGCGGGCCGCTGGTCTGCAGCAACTGGGTGAAGCCCAGCACCGCGTTCAACGGTGTGCGCAGCTCGTGGCTCATACGCGAAAGGAATTGCGACTTGGCGCGGTTCTCCCGCTCGGCCAGCAGCTTTTGCTGGCGCGTGACCTCGGCGCTGCGGTTCTCCGTGATGTCCCAGTTCACGCCGACGCGGCGCACCGTGCGGCCGCGCTCGTCGCGCACCGGAATCGAGCGCGACGCGAGCCAGCGGTAGCTGCCATCGGGGATGCGAACCCGGAATTCATAGTCGGTGGGGTCGTTCGCGGTGAGTGCGGAGTGCTGCGATTCGAGCACCAGATGCGCATCATCGGGGTGCAGCAGGTCGAGCCGCTCTTCGCGCGTCGGCGGGGTATCGCGCGGCTCGATGCCACGCAGCCGGAACATCTGCTCGTCCCAGCGCTCCACGACAGGCGCCAGGTCAAGCACCCAGGTGCCGATGCCCGCCAGGCGCGCTGCCAATGCCGCGCGCTCGTCGGCGCCGCGCAAGGCGTGCAGGGCGTTGTGCTGCTCCGTCATGTCCATCACGATGCCGGCCACGCGCCGACGCTTTGGATTGTTCAGGTCGGGCGCCGCGCGCAGCACCATCCATCGCGTGCTCCCATCGCGGCGCAGGGTACGAAACTCGGCCTCGAAGGGGCCGGTTCCTTCGCGCAGGTACGCCTGCCCCTCGTTCCAGACGCGCTTGCGGTCCTGCGGGTGGACGCATTGGTCCACCCATTCGGCCATCGTCGGCGCGCGAGTCGCACCGGCCAGGTCGAACAGCTCATACATCTGGGCGTTCCAATCGGTCTCGCCCGTGGCCACCGTGATCGTCCACAGGCCCACGCGCGCTGCATGCGCGGCCGCGCCGAGGCGGTGGGCCTGGCCAGTGACGCGCTGCGAATCCTCGATCTGCGCGCTCACGTCGAGCGAAATGCCGACTTGGACCAACGGCGTGCCGTTCACTGCGCGTTCCACGATGCGCCGCGTCAGCACCAGGCGCCACGAGCCGTCGGCGCGGCGAAAGCGCGCTTCACTGTCGATCGGCCGAGTCGATGCCAATGCCTGCTCGGCAGCGAGTACCTCGCGTGGCACGTCGTCGCTGTGGATGTGGCTGCGAAACTCTTCCAGCGTCTGCCCCTTCGGGCCGACGGCGATGGGCAGGATGGCCCTGGAGTTGGCGCTGAACGACACCCGGTCGCTCTTCAGGTCGTGGCGCCAGACGCAAACCTGCGCCTTGTAGAGTTGCTCCGGCAGCGCTTCGGGCGCGGCGGCGGCGTTGTCACGCAGCGCCCAGGCCACCTGGCCCAGCTCACACGATGCGTTGGCGAGCAGGTGCATCTGAGTGCCGCCGACGCCGCGCAACTCAATCTCGGCATTCGCCAACGCCCCGCCCATCAGGGCGCGGTTGATCGCCTTGCGCGTCGCGCCCAATTCGGGCCCGGGCGCGACGAGACTCGCGAGCGACCCGTTCGATTCCGCTTCCAGGCCCGTCGCATCGCGAAAGCGCGCGTTAGACCAGACCACCCGGCCGTCGGCGTCCGTCACGGCGAGCATGTCGTGGCTCTGTTCGAGCAGGGCGAACAGCAAACCGGCGCGCGGCATCGCGGAAGTTCGGGCAGGTGCGGGTGGGCTCATTCGCGGGTCGAACAGGTCATGGCCGTGGTGAACAGACCTGCGTCTCGTCCAAGCGCGAGCGCAGTCATTGCCGCGCAAAGTCTAGCCGTGCCCGCGAGGCGCTCGCCCGTTGCGTCTGGACACAATTCCCAACTCTTGCCGAACAATGCCGTTCTTTGGACCCCATCGAGGCGCCCGTGTGCCAGCGGCGCTACTCAGCGGCGACGCGAAGCACCAGCTTGCCGAAGTTCTCGCCCGTGAAGAGCTTGAGCAGCGCCTCGGGGAAGTTGCCCAGGCCGTCGACCACGTCTTCACGGCTCTTCATGCGGCCGTCGCGCAGGTAGCCCGACATCTCGGCCACCGCCTGCGGAAAACACTCGGTGTAGTCGAACACCACCATGCCTTCCATGCGGGCCCGATTCACGAGCAGCGACAGATAGTTTTTCGGTCCTTGCACCGCGCCCTCGTTGTTGTACTGACTGATGGCGCCGCAGATCACGATGCGTGCCTTGCGGTTGATGCGCGCCAGCACCATGTCGAGAATGTCGCCGCCGACGTTGTCGAAGTAGACGTCCACACCTTTCGGGCATGCGGCTTTCAGCGCGTCACGCGAATTTCCGGCCTTGTAGTCGATACACGCGTCGAAACCCAGCTCCTTCACGACCCATTCGCACTTGGCGGGGCCGCCCGCGATGCCGACCGCGCGGCAGCCCTTGAGGCGTGCGAGCTGGCCCACGGTCTGACCCACCGCGCCGGCCGCGCCCGAGACCACGACGGTTTCGCCGGCCTTCGGCTCGCCTATGTCGAGCAAGCCGAAGTAACCCGTCATGCCCGGCATGCCCAGCACATTGAGCCACTGGTTTGGTGTGCCCAGGCGGGTATCGATCTTGAACACGCCGCTGCGCTTGATGTCTTCGCTGGCGATGGCGCAGTACTCCTGCGCGCCGAGATTCGCGCTGACCCGGTCGCCCGCTGCATAGCCCGGGTGGTTCGACGCGACGACGACACCGATGCCCCCGGCGCGCATCACTTCGCCGATGCCCACCGGTGCGATGTAGCTCTTGCCTTCGTTCATCCAGCCGCGCATGGCAGGGTCTAGCGACAGCGCCAGCGTCTTGACGAGCAAGCCGCCCGGCGCGGGTTCGGCCACGGGCTCGGCGGTGAACGACCAACCGTCGCGCTTGGGCAGCCCCACCGGGCGCGCGGCGAGGCGAATCTGCTGGTTGCTGAGGCTGGACAGGCTGCTCATCGTCGTCTCCGAGTCGGTGTGGGTGACGCCGATCTTATGCGCGCGAAAAAAAGGCCTGCCGTTGCCGGCAGGCCCGTCAAACCCTTGCGTGGCAAGGGCGGGAGGTGAGGGGTTCAGTTCCTGAATTCGATGAGATAGGCCCGGTAGGTCGCCCCGTTGACGAGCACGGCGCGAACTCTGAGGTTGACGCCCGCCACCAGGTTGTCTTCGTTGCCACCTTTGAACTCCGGCTTGCCTGAGTAGTCGATCGCGATGCCGTGCATCGTCAGCACCTTGGTGCCGGGGTCGACCGACTGAAGCGCACCGCGAAAATCAAAGTCGTCGCCACCCGGGTCTTCGACTTCCACTTCGGTGGCGGCGAGCGCGCCGTTCACGAACCTGCCTTCCAGCTCTACGCGCACGCCCACCGCCAGTGCCCCGTTTGTTTGATCGATCAAGGTCTGCGCATTCGTCGTCACCGCGATACCGTTCACGCTGAACTGTGGCGTCGGCATGAGTGTCGCGATGCTGTCGATCACACCTTCGAGCTTGATTTCAAAACCGTCATCCGGGGTGCTCACGCCGCCGCGCAGGCGATTGGCAGTCCATGCGTAGCCCGGGGCGGGACTCGTGGTGCTCAGGCGCACGCGCACGACGGCTCCATCGCCGAAGTCCGACGGTCGTTCGTTGATGGAGATCGCCGCGTAGTTGATGAGCAGCGCGCCGATCAAGAATTCCGTATCCATTCGGCCGCTCACCTTGCCCCGGACCCGATAGTGCGGCGGGTTCGACTTGCGCTCGATGCGCGTTGCCGTGAAGCGGTCGGCAAAGGCGTCGTAAAGGCCATAGACCTCGACAACATCGCCTTGCACGAGGGCGGCCAAACCACCGGCCAGACCTTCCGTGGCGCCGTCGGCAAACACAGTGGTCGGTGGCACGTCGATGCTGCGACCCAGCACACTGAACGAATTGGCGGCTGGCGGCGCGTCGATCGGGCCAACGATTTCACTGCCGATGACGATGCTGCTCGCCGCACTGCCGGCATCACCGAATCTGTCCAGCGCGATCGCCGAGCCGCGCGCTTCGACCACCATGCCCAGTTTCAAATCACTTCGATTGCGCGCATTGCCGTCGTCGTCGCTGATGTTCGAGCTGCTTTCATCGAACCGCACGCCGTTGACGATGACGGAGCCGTAGCCGTTGATCGGCCCGTTGGCATAGACGGTTGCGCCGCCGGTGCCGCCGCTGTCCACGCCCCCGCCGCAGCCACCGAGCAGGGCAAGCAGCAGGCCAACGCGCAACCACCCCTGAGCACGAGGGCGAAGACAAGTTGAGTGGTTCATTCTGATTTCCTTTTGGAGGCAGCTGGCTTGCGGGCGGGTGAGGCGGAGCCGTGCTGGGTGCGGCGCGCGGCCGCGTCGGTCGGTTCGCCGTAGGAGAAAAGGCCGATTCGAACGCGTTGGTCCGTGGCGCGACCAGCGGCCTGGTCATCGTCGATCATCTTTTGCAGCGCGGGTGCCGTGGCGGCGAGCAGGCTCTTCCACTGGGTGCGCACTAGGTCGTTCGCGGCTTCCAGCGAGGCGGGGGAAAGGCCATCGGCGAACACCGCCTGCTCGAAGTGCGGGGGCTTATCGGCAAGCACGTTGGCGATGGAGGCGCGCATGTGGTCGCCGACGTTGCTGCTGACGAAACCGAGCAAACGCGCGCTGTCGCCCTTCGGCACAAACGTGCGGCTCGTCACGTGCACGGTCTCGCCGTCGATGCGCGCCAGCCCGAGGCGGCAAAGTTCGTCGAGCAGGCTGCGCGGGTGCACGTCGCGCGTGACCGATTGCGCCAGCGTCTCGAAGCTCGGCGCCGCGCCCTGGCGCGGCAAGGGTAGGGGGTCGCCAGCGGCATTCTTCAGGTCCGGGTCCGACAGCCAGCGTGTGAAGACGCGCGTGGCAGGCGAGGGCTTGGGCTGCACATCGGCGGTATCGGCCTGGATCAACCTGGTGACTTCGCGCCGATTCAGTCCGGTGACGGTGCTGACGCGGCTCACGACGCGCTCGCCGCCAGCCGTGCCCAGGGCATCGCGCGCGGCGTTGACAAAGGCGGCTCGGAGCATTTCTTCAACGTTGGCGAGCAAGACGCCTTGTCCGACTGCTAGCTCTGCCAGGGGCTGCAGCAAGACGCGCATCGCGTTGGCCAGTGCCGCCGGATCCAGGCCCGGCGTCGCAACGCCGGCCGGCGTGTCGACTCCGGCGCCAAGGGTGGCGGCTTTGTCGGCTGGCGCGGAGGGCGATTTCATGGCCGGAGTTTACGGAGCGGGGCGGGATGTCGGTGGTGTCGGGCTTGGGCCTCTTCCTCGGCGCAAGCGACGTTGTGCCGAGGAAGAGGCCCGCTGTGTGCGGGCCTGCAAGTTTCAGAGGTGCATTCCTGTTATCGGCAGGAGTTGTCGAGTTTGATGAGCTTGGCAAGCAGGTCGGTGCCGCCGACGATGGGTGCCGCTTTGACTTCGACGCAGTCATCGTTCTTGATTCCGGCGCTGGTTGCCGGGCTGGTGAACACGGTGCTGGCATCTACGAGGATCTTCATGCCCTTGACCGTGAATTCGGTGGCGTCACCGTTGGTTGTCTCGACCAGCGCGGCAATCTTGTCCTTGAACACGAATTCGCCGAAATCGGGTGAGCTTTCGTCCTCGATTTCGATCTTGGAGGCGATGAACTGCCCGCCGACAACCCGACCCTCCACCTCGACGTAGGCGCCGTTGCCCGCGCCCG
>JANOLJ010000428.1:0-2547 GCA_031419715.1 Burkholderiales bacterium
AAACAGGGCGGCGGTGGTGCCCCCGGGCGCAGGCACCATTCGCGGTGTCCTCAACTTATCCAGGGCGTCACGGTGTTGATGCGGATGCGGATTGCAGTTTGCAAGGCTGCCCCGCGAGCGTGGGCCGGAGAACGGGGGCGCCGCCGTCGCCCTGCCGCCACGACGACAGCAGGCCAGCACGACATCAACGGTCAGCAACGCGCCGAAAGCGAAAAGTCCTACCTCGTCTGGCCCGAGGCCGGATCAGCGCAGCCGCTGCAACACCGCCTCATCCCACGCCGTCGCGGCGACGCTTTCGCCCCAGACGTCGATGCTCACCGGCGTGCCCCGGTGCACCACCAGCGCCGCCGCGCCTCGCACATAGCCCAGCCCGACGCACGCCCCCGCCGCTGGGCTCCAGCCGGCCGAGCTGAGCTCGCCGACGCTGTTGCCCTCGATGTGGATCGTCTCACCTCCCCAGACCCAGGCCTGCGGGTCGTCGAGCACGAAGCTGAGCAGCTTCTTGCGCAGCGGCTCGCTCTGGGCCTTGCGCAACGCCTCGCGTCCGAAGAAATGCGCGGGCTTGTCGATCTTCACGGCAAAGGCCAGACCGGCCTCCCACGGCGTTTCATCCGGCCCCAGCTCCGCCCCCCAGGCGCGCCGGCCGGCTTCGATGCGAAGGGCGTCGAGCGCGTAGTAGCCCGCGTCTTGCAGCCCCAGGTCCGCACCGGCTTCATGCAAGGCCAGATAGACGTGGCGCGCCATCTCCACCGGCACGTACAGCTCGAAGCCCGGCCCGCCGACGTAGCTCATGCGCGCCGCGCGCACCCGCGCCAGGCCGAGGTCGATTTCGCGCGTGCAGCCGAACGTCAATGCGCGCGCCGACAAGTCATCGGGGCAGACGCGGCCCAGCAGTTCGACCGCCTTCGGCCCCATCACCGATAGCACCGAAGTCATCGCGCTCACATCGGTGATGGCCACATGCTCCGCGGGTTCGATGTGGCGCGAAATCCAATCCTGGTCGCGCTGCGGTTGTGCTGAGCCAGTGATGAGCAGGAAACGCTCAGGCGCCAGGCGCAGCACCGTCAAATCGCTCTCGAAGCCGCCGCGTTCGTTGAGCATCGCGGTGTAGACCATGCGCTCGACGGCCACGTCGATCTCGTTCGCGCACAGGCGCTGCAACACTGCGAGCGCGTCACGTCCTTGCACGAGCAGTTTGCCAAACGAAGTCTGGTCGTAGATCGCCACGGCTTCGCGCGTCGCGCGCTGCTCGGCCTGAACCCAGGGCAACCAACCGGGGGTGGCCAATCCAAACTCTGGGCGAGCTTGCCCGCCACGCCGAAAGTAGTTGGCGCGCTCCCAGCCGTTCTTCGCGCCGAATTCGGCGCCCTTCGCGGCCAGCAAGTCGTACAGCGGCGAGGTGCGCAACGGCCGCGCGCTCTCCAGCTCCTGGCGCGGCCAGCGCATCGCATAGTGCAAGCCGAGCGTCTCGACGGTGCGCTGCGCGAGCGCGCGGCGGTTCGCGCTGAACGAGCCGAAGCGGCGCACGTCCACATCCCACAAGTCGCTCGGCGCCTGGCCGCCCTCGATCCACTGCGCAAGCAACTGCCCGGCCCCGCCCGAGTTCGCGATGCCTGCCGAATTGAAGCCCGCGCAAACGAAGTAGTTGCGCAAGCCCGGCGCCTCGCCGACGATGAAGTTGCCGTCGGGCGTGAAGCTCTCCGGGCCGTTGAGCAGCATCTTCACCCTTGCGGTTTCCAGGCACGGCGTGCGATGGATGGCGTTGATCATCAGCGGCTCGAACTGCTCCCAGTCTTCGCCGAGCAACTGGAACTGGAACGTGCTGGGAATCGGGTCGACGCTCCACGGCTTGGCTTTGGGCTCGAAGCCGCCCATCAGCAGGCCGCCCACTTCTTCCTTGTAGTAGATGCAGCCGTCCGGGTCACGCACCACTGGCCACATCGGGTGCACGCCGTCGATGCGGTCGGTGACGATGTAGAAATGCTCGGCCGAATAGAGCGGCACGTTCACCCCGGCAAGCGCGCCGAACTGGCGCGCCCATTGGCCGGCGCAGTTGACCAGCACTTCGCAGCGCACCTCGCCGGCAGCGGTGCGCACGCCGGTCACGCACTCACCGCTGGCGCGCTGCTGCGTGATGACGGCCGTGACCTCGGTGTCTTCGACGATCTTCACGCCGCGGTTGCGCGCGCCCTTGGCCAAGCTCATGCACAAATCGGCCGGGTTCGCCTTGCCGTCGCCCGGGATCCAGATCGCGCCTTGCAGGTCGTCGGTGCGCATCAACGGCACGCGCATCTCCGCTTCGCGCGTCGTGATCAGCTCCACCTCGACGCCGAAGCTGCGCGCCAGCGCCACCTGTTTCTTCAACAGTTGAAATCGCTCCGGCGTGCGCGCCACGTTCACGCTGCCGCACTGTTTCCAGCCCGTGGCCAGGCCGGTCTCGGCTTCGAGCGTCGAATACAGCTCGATGCCGTATTTGCTCATGCGCGTCATGTTGCGGTTCGGCCGCATCTGGCCCACCAGCCCGGCTGCATGCCAAGTCGTGCCGCA
>JANOLJ010000429.1:0-7134 GCA_031419715.1 Burkholderiales bacterium
GCGCTGCGACGTGGGCAGCGTCTCGATCTTGTCATACAGGTTCACCATGCCGTGGTTGACATTGACGCCCAGCGCATCGAACAGCTTGCCGTGCTTGGCGAAGGCGTCCTTGTAGAAGATCCTGACGCAGTGGCCGAAGACGATGGGGTGCGAGACCTTCATCATCGTCGCCTTCACGTGCAGCGAGAACATCACGCCGTGCTTGCGAGCGTCTTCGATTTCGCGCTCGTAGAACTCGCACAGCGCGCGTCTGCTCATGAACATCGAGTCGATGATCTCGCCCGCCTTGACCGAGACCTTCGGCTTGAGCAGGATGGTGCCGCCGCCGTGCGTCAGCAACTCCAGCTTGACGTCGCGCGCCTTGTCCAGCGTCATCGACTTCTCGCCATGGTAGAAGTCGCCCTGGTGCATGTGCGAGACATGCGTGCGCGAGGCCTGCGGCCACTCGCCCATCGAGTGCGGGTTGCGGCGCGCGTACTCCTTCACGGCGCGTGGCGCGCGGCGGTCGGAGTTGCCTTCGCGCAGCACCGGGTTCACGGCGCTGCCGGTGCACTTTGAGTAGCGGGCGCGAATCGACTTTTCTGCGTCGCTCTTCGGGTCCTCGGGGTAGTCGGGGATAGGGTAACCCTTGGATTGCAGCTCGCGGATGCAGGCCTGCAACTGCGCCACCGAGGCGCTGATGTTGGGCAGCTTGATGATGTTCGTGTCGGGCAACAGCGTCAGCCGGCCCAGCTCGGCCAGGTTGTTCGGCACCCGCTGGGCTTCGCTCAGCACTTCCGGGAATTCGGACAAGACCCGCGCCGCCACCGAGATGTCGCTCGTTTCAAGCCGGATGCCGGCCGGCGCGGTGAAAGTGCTGACGATCGGCAGAAATGCGCTCGTCGCCAATGCGGGCGCTTCATCGGTCAATGTGTAGATGATGGTCGGCGGCTTGGTCTGCATTCACAACTCTCCAGGGCGTGTTGGAGGGCGCATTGTCCACTGCCATCATTGCCGCGGGCATGCGCTGTTCGGTGAAGTCCGCGCACTGCAACTTCAGAGCGACCAACTCGCCTGCAACGAAGCCCGTTGGCCGAACTGCGCATGCCACCGCGCGACGGCGGGATAGTGCTCGCGCCAGCTCAACTCGGCGAAGCGCAGGTCAAGGTATCCCAGCGCGCAGCCGAGTGCCAGCGTGCCGATGTCCACCCGGCCCTGCAACTGCGCAGGCGCGGCGTCGAGCGCGGCCATCGAGGTGGCCACCTTGTCGAGCTGGCCCTTGCGCCAATCCGCCCAGCGCAGAGGCTCGGGCCGCGCCACGTCTTCATAGCGCGCGAGCAGTGCGGCGTCCAGCATGCCGTCGGCGAGTGCTTGCAGCGTCAGCGCCTGCCAGCGCTCGGCGCCTGGGCGCGGGAACAACGTGCCGCCACCCAGGTCGTCGAGGTACTCGCAAATCACGCGGCTGTCGTAGAGCGCGCGGCCGTCGTCGCAGATCAGCGTGGGCACCTTGCCCAGGGGATTGGCGGCGACGATCGTGGCGTCGCGATTCACCGGATGCGCATTCGCCGCGAGCAGCTCGATGCGGTTAACGAGGCCGAGTTCGTGCGCGACGACCATGCACTTGCGCACATAGGGCGAGGTGGCTGAGAAGTAGAGTTTCATGCGCGGGGTTGGGTTGAGCGAGCGGTGGACGGGCGTTTGGCGGCGTTGCCGGCGGCATCGTACAGTCAAGCCCGACACCGCAGACAAGCCATGAACGACACACTGCAAGACGAACTGCTGATCCGCCGCATGGTCGAGCGCTGGGCCGTGTGGCGCGACGCTGGCGACTGGGAGCGCTTCGCGACGCTGTGGCACCCCGAAGGGCGGATGATGGCCACCTGGTTCCAGGGCCCGTTCACCGAGTTCATGCGCGTCTCGCGCGAAGGCTGGGAGCGCGGCGTGCGCATCCTGCATTTTCTCGGTGGCTCGGCGATCGATGTGGTGGGCGACCGCGCGATCGCGCAGACCAAGATGACGATCTCGCAGCGCGCCACGGTGGACGCAGCCGGCGGCGGCGAACCAGTGCTGTGCGACGTGGTCTGCACCGGGCGCTTCTACGACTTCGTGACGCGCCACGAAGGGCAGTGGAAGCTGCTGCACCGCCAGCCGATCTACGAGAAAGACCGCATCGACCCACTCGTGCCCGGCGCGCGCCTGAACATCGACGCCGCCGCACTCGCGGCCTTGCCCGAGGGCTACCGGCACCTCGCCTACATCCAGACGCGCATCGGCTACCAGGTCAAGCTCGACATGCCGATTCCGAAGAGCGCCGAGCTTGAAGAACTCTACCGACGCGGCCAGCGCTGGCTCGCGGGGGCGCCGTTGGAGCGCTGGCCCTTGCTGACCCTCGCTGACCTTTGACACGCACCCCGCTTGCGCCGCCCCCACCCAACAACCCGCCCACCGACCTCACCAAACCATGCGAATCGACCCCACCAGCCTGAACCAACTCTTCTTCGAAGCGCGCACCGCGAACGGTTTTCTCGACAAGCCCGTGCCGCTGGCGCTGCTGCGCGAGGTCTACGAGATCGCGCGCATGGGCGCGACCTCGATGAACACGCAGCCCACGCGCTACGTGTTCCTCATGTCCGAGGCCTCGCGCGCGCGCCTGCTGCCAGCCATGTCGCCCGGCAACGTAGACAAAACCCGGGCCGCGCCGGCGACGGTGATCGTCGCCACCGACACGAAGTTCTATGAGCACATGCCGCAGGTCTGGCACAAGGAGGGCGCGATTGAGATGTTCGCCGGCAACGCCGCGCTCGCGCAGGGCACGGCCACGCGCAACGGCACGCTGGGCGGCGCCTACTTCATGATCGCGGCACGCGCCCTGGGGCTGGACTGCGGGCCGATGAGCGGTGTGGACCTGGCCAAGGTGAACGCCGAATTCTTCACCGACGCTCGCATGCAGGCCAATTTCATCCTCAACCTGGGTTACGGCGACCCGAGCCTGCTGTTCCCGCGCAACCCGCGGCTTTCATTCGAGCAGGCTTGCAGCGTGTTGTAGCACGGCCATCCGTGAATCGTCGGAGGGCGTTGCGCGGCCGCGCCGGCCGCAGCGGCCCGCCAGGGTGCGGGTTTATGCAGAGCAAATCCGCCCCGCGTTGGCTCTAGACTCGACGCGAAGCGACGGGGTCGGCGCAACCACTGGCCAGGGCCCGAACACCGCAACCCCAACGGAGACGAGATTCATGGCCCAACACTCAGCCGACGAACTGGCCCAAGCCGTCGTCGCCCGCTTGGCCGATTGCCCGAGCCCGCGTTTCAAGCAGGTGATGACGGCGCTCATCGAACATGCACACGCCTTCGCGCGCGAGGTCGACCTGACGCCCGACGAATGGATGGCCGCGATCCAATTCCTCACGGCAACCGGCCAGAAGTGCGACGCCAAGCGCCAGGAATTCATTCTGCTGTCCGACACGCTGGGCGTGTCGATGCTCGTTGTCGCGCTGGAGCAGATGCGCGGCGCGCGCGCGGTGCGCGCCCAGGCGCAGCCGGGCGATGCCCCACCCACCGAGGCCACGGTGCAGGGGCCGTTCTACTGGGAAGGCTCACCTGAGTTTGCGCTGGGCGGCGATGTCACGGCCGGCGCGCCCGGCGAGCCTGCGTACTACACCGGCAGCGTGAAAGCGACGAACGGCAAGCCGATCGCGAACTGCTGCGTCGACATCTGGTCGGGCGACGGCGAAGGCGTCTACGACATGCAGCGCGGCCCGGATGCCGGCATGCGCCTGCGCGGACGCATCCACACCGATGCGCAAGGCGGCTACCGCTTCTGGTCGATCAAGCCGGCCTACTACCCGGTGCCGGTCGATGGCCCGGTGGGCGGCATGCTGCGCTCGATGGGCCGGCACGCAAACCGACCCGGCCACATCCACATGATGGTGTACGCCAACGGCTACCAGCGCCTGACGACGCACCTGTTCGACCGCGAAAGCGCGTATCTCGACTCCGACGCCGTGTTCGGCGTGCGCGACAGCCTGATCGTCGACTTCGCCAAGCATGCACCCGGCAAGGCGCCCGATGGTCGCGTGCTGAGCCAGCCTTACTACAGCACCCACTACGACTTCAAACTCGTGCCCGCGGCCTAAGAGGCTGAGCGTCCCAAGCCATTATTCAAGGAGACAAAACCATGTTCACTTCGCGACGCAACCTGATTCTCGCGACGAGCGCCATCGCCACGGCCCTGCTCTGCGGCGGCGCGGCCGCGCAAGCGCCGGTGCGCATCGGCAGCACGCTGGCGCTGACCGGGCCGCTGTCGGCGACCGCGCTCACGCACAAGTTGGTCGGCGAAATCTATGTGGAGCAGCTCAACGCGCGCGGCGGGTTGCTCGGGCGCAAGGTGGAGTGGTCGGTGAAAGACGACCAGTCCAAGCCCGACGTCGCGCGCACCATGTACGAGCAGCTCGTCACCTCCGACAAGGTGGATCTGCTGATGGGCCCTTACGCCACCGGCGCTATTCTGTCGGCGATGGGCGTCGCGCAGCGCTACAACAAGGTGCTAGTGCACCACACCTTCGGCATTCCGTCGCTCGCCAAGTACGAGGGCGCGTTCCCGGCGTGGTCGCTCGGGGCCGAACCCGGCAGCACCGTGCCGAACACGGTGCTGGACGCGCTCGCCGCCTCACCCAAACCGCCCAAGACGGTGGCCTTCGTGACCAGCAAGTTCCCGTCGATCCACTTCATGACGCTCGGCGCGCGCGAAGTCGCGAAGAAGCGCGGCCTCACTGAAGTGCTGTTCCTCGAATGGGAATTCGGCAACCGCGATTTCGGCCCGATTGCCGCGCGCATCAAGGACGTGAAGGCGGATCTGGTGTGGATGGGCGACATCGCGCTGGAGGGCAACATGCTGCTCGATGCGATGAAGAAGATCGACTACGTGCCGCCGATTCACTTTCACACCTACCCCGCGCCCGGGCCGATGACGAAGTCGCCCGATGGCGCCAACGCTCTGTCGCTGACGATCTTTGAAGAGCATGCCCCGTTCACCAACAACGCGATCGCTGGCGAATTCGTCAAGGTCTTCAACGACCGCGCCACCAAGGCCGGCCTGGCCGACACCACGGTGGAAACCCAGGCCGCCGCGTCGTTCTCGGCGTGGCAGATTCTCGAAGCCGGCGTGCGCGGCGCGGGCAGCCTGGACGACAAGGCGATCATTCAGTGGCTGAAATCGAACCGCGTCGACACGATCCAGGGCCGGTTGCGCTTTGACGGCGCCGGCAACTACGGCGACGACCTGATGAAGCTCAAGCAGGTGCAAAACGGCAAGTGGAGCGTTGTCTGGCCGGCGCAGTTCGCGCCGCCTGGGGTCAAGCTGCAGGTGCGGTGAGAACCCCTGGGGTGAGGGCGAATGCCTAGCGCGAACCTGCTCGCCCAGTCCATTCTGTCGGGCATCTTCATCGGCAGCCTGTATGGCCTGATCGGCCTGGGCCTCGGCCTGACCTGGGGCTTGTTGCGCCAGATCAACCTGGCGCATTTCGGCTTCGTGTTTCTGGGCGCCTACCTCAGCTATCAACTGGCCACGGTCGCGCATGTCGACCCGCTGCTCACGCTGCTGATCATCCCGCCGCTGTTCTTCGTCATCGGCGCCGCGATGCAGTGGCTGCTCGCGCGGTTTTCGATTACGCCATTCAACTCGCTGCTCGTCACCTTCGGCATCACGGTGATGATGGAAAGCGCGATCCAGGGCATCTGGACCGCTGACTTCCGACGCCTGGAGTCGGCGTACAACAGCCAGAAGTTCATCATCGGTTCGCTCTACGTTCCCGTGCCTGAACTCGTGACACTGCTGCTCGCGACCGCGATCTCGCTCGCCATCTGGGCCGCGATGCGCTACACCGACCTGGGCAAGGCGCTGCGCGCGATGGCCGAAGACGCGCCCATCGCCGCGGCGTTCGGCATCAACCAGAAAGCGCTGTCGCTGCTGCTCGCGGGCCTGTGCGCCGCGCTCGCGGGCGTGGCCGGGATCTGCCTGGCGCTGACCTTCGCGCTCACGCCGTCGCAGATTTTCGCGTGGGTTGGCGTGGTGTTCGCCGCCGTGATGCTGGGCGGGCTGGGCAGCGCACTCGGGCCGCTGGTGGCCGGCATCGTGATCGGCGTGAGCGAAGCGGTGACGATGGCCGTGACCTCGCCATCGTGGGCGCCGATCGTCTCGTTCTCGCTGTTGATCGTGGTGCTGCTGTTCCGGCCCGGGCAGTTGCGCGCGTGAACTGGGTTCGCCAACCGACGTTCGGCATCGTTGCCGCGGGCGCGCTGCTCGCCAGCGTGCCGTGGCTGGGTGTCGCGCCGTTTTACGAGTCCTTCCTCTACCTCGTGTGCCACTGGGCGATCCTGGCGCTGTCGTGGAACATCCTGTCGGGGTATTCGGGGTATTTTTCGTTCGGTCACGGTGCGTTCTTCGGCGTCGGCATGTACACGTCGGCGAGCCTGTCGGCGAACCTCGGTGTGCCCTTTCTCTGGACGCTGCCGGTGGCGGCCGCCGCGGCAGCGCTGCTCGGCTTGGCCTTGGGCGCCGTGGTGTTTCGCGTGAAGGCGGTGCGCGGCGAGCTGTTCGCGTTGCTGACGCTCGCCGTCACCTTCGTCGTCGCGACGATCGTGCTGAACACGCGCATCGACGGCGGGCCGGGCATCTCGCTGGGCGGCGTGGCAATCCCCAAGCTCGGGCCGACGGCGTCGTCGTCGCTCTACCTGATGGCGCTGCTCGCCGCGCTCGCGACGCTGTGGATCGCGTATCGCATTCACGCGTCGAAGCTCGGCACCGGCCTGTTCGCGATCCACGACGACGAAGACGTGGCCGAGGTGATGGGCGTGCCGACGTTTCGCTACAAGCTGGTCGCGTTCGGCATTTCATGCGCGCTCGCCGGGCTGGCCGGCGGCATCCACGCGCTGTTCGTCAACTACGTGACCGTCGGCGAAACCTTCAACATCACGGTGCCGCTGACCGTCGTGCTGATGAGCGTGTTGGGCGGCACGCGGCGCTGGGCCGGGCCGGCGGTGGGCGCGGCGGCGATCACCGGATTGCTCTACGTTTTCACCGCTGGAGACTACGCCATCGCCGGCAAAGCCCTCGTCGGCGGCGTGCTGGTGGCGGTGATTCTGTTCATGCCCGAGGGCATT
>JANOLJ010000430.1:0-4048 GCA_031419715.1 Burkholderiales bacterium
GCGTCCATTTCGGACACCAAACGCGCTTCTGGAACCCCAAGATGGCCCCGTATATCTACGGCCATCGCAACAAGATCCACATCATCAACCTGGAAAAAACGCTGCCGTTGTTCCAGGACGCGATGAAGTTCGTGCGCCAGATCGCCGCTAAGCGCGGCACGGTGCTGATGATTGGCACGAAGCGCCAGGCGCGCGAAGTCGTCGCGATGGAAGCCAAGCGCGCCGGTATGCCTTTCGTGGACCAACGCTGGCTCGGCGGCATGATGACGAACTTCAAGACCGTCAAGGCGTCGCTGAAAAAGCTCAAGGACATGCAGGCGCAAATCGAAGCCGGCACCGAGATCCGCATCAAGAAAGAGCAGTTGATGTTCCAGCGCGAACTCGCCAAGCTGGAAAAAGACATCGGCGGCATTCAAGACATGAACGCCTTGCCCGACGCGATGTTCGTCATCGACGTGGGTTACCACAAGATCGCGGTGGCCGAGGCGAAGAAGTTGGGCATTCCTATCATCGGCGTCGTGGATTCGAACCACTCGCCGATCGGCATCGATTACGTGATTCCGGGCAACGACGACTCAAGCAAGGCGCTGGCGCTGTACGCGCGCGCTGTCGCCGACGCGGTGTTGGAGGGCAAGGCGAATGCGATGAACGAAGTCGTGCATGCCGTGGCACCGAAGGGCGACGAATTCGTCGAGGTCGACGAACACGCCTGAACGCAATTCCGCGCCCCGCATCGGGGCACATGACAGGGGCTGGTTCAGCCCCTTTTTTCCAGCCATTGACGATTTCGCCGCCGCACCGCGCGACGGCGAAACACCAGGAGAAAAAGCAATGCCCGCAATCACAGCAAGCATGGTCGGCGAACTGCGCGCGAAGACCGACGCGCCGATGATGGAGTGCAAGAAGGCCCTCACCGAGGCCGACGGCAACATGGAGCGCGCCGAGGAACTGCTGCGCGTCAAACTCGGCAGCAAGGCGGGCAAGGCGGCGTCACGCATCGCCGCCGAAGGCGTGGTCACGGCCAGCGTGTCGGGCACGACCGGCGCGCTCGTCGAGGTCAATTGCGAAACCGACTTCGTGACGAAGAACGATTCCTTCCTCGCCCTGGCGCAAGCCTGCGCCGATCTGGTGGCGAAACACAATCCCGCCGACGTGGCCGCGCTCAGCGCCTTGGCGCATACCCAAGACGGCTTCGGCCCGACCGTGGAAGACGTGCGCAAGGGCCTGATCGGCAAGATCGGCGAGAACATGGCAATCCGCCGCTTCCAGCGCTATGCCGGCGGCGGCAAGGTCGCGCACTACCTGCACGGCACACGCATCGGCGTGCTCGTTGAGTACACCGGCGACGAAGCCGCGGCGAAAGACGTTGCGATGCACATCGCGGCAATGAAGCCGGTGGCCTTGTCGGCAGCCGATGTGCCAGCAGCGCTGATCACGACGGAGCGCAATGTGGCGACGATGAAGGCCGCGGAAGACGCCGAGAAGGCCAAGGCCGAGGGCAAGGCGGTGCAGAGCGCCGAGCTGGTGGCCAAGCGCGTCGAGGGCTCGGTGCAGAAGTTCTTGAAGGAAGTGAGCCTGTTCAACCAGGCCTTCGTGAAGAACGACAAGCAGAGCGTGGAGAAGATGCTGCAAGAGCGCGCCACGCAGGTCAAGGCGTTCACGCTCTACGTGGTCGGCCAGGGCATCGAGAAGAAGGCGGATGACTTCGCCGCCGAAGTGGCGGCGCAGATCGCCGCCGCCAAAAGCACCTGAGGGTTGTGCGCCGCCGATGCGGCGTCGGCGCGATGCCGCGCGCAGGTAGACTCGGCGCCACGCTCAGCCAGAGTATCGTCAGACCACAGGGAGTTCGCCGCATGCCCGCATACAAGCGCATTCTGCTCAAGCTCTCGGGCGAGGCCCTGATGGGCGAAGACGCCTACGGCATCAACCGGGCGACGATCGTGCGCATGGTGCGCGAAGTCCAGGCGGTGACGAAACTGGGCGTCGAGGTGGCCGTCGTCATCGGCGGGGGCAACATCTTTCGCGGCGTGGCCGGCGGCTCGGTGGGCATGGATCGCGCGACGGCCGACTACATGGGCATGCTCGCCACCGTGATGAACGCACTCGCGCTGGCCGACACGATGCGCCAGGAGGGCATGGTGGCGCGGGTCATGTCGGCCATCTCCATCGAGCAGGTCGTCGAGCCTTATGTGCGGCCGAAGGCGCTGCAATATCTGGAAGAGGGCAAGGTCGTCGTGTTCGCCGCCGGCACGGGCAACCCATTTTTCACGACGGACACGGCCGCGGCGCTGCGCGGCGCCGAGATCGGCGCGCAGATTGTGCTCAAGGCGACCAAGGTCGATGGCGTATACAGCGCCGACCCGAAGAAAGACCCGAACGCGAAGCGCTACCGCGAGATCAGCTTCGACGAAGCCATCATGAAAAATCTTCAAGTGCTGGACGCGACGGCGTTTGCGCTGTGCCGCGACCAGAAATTACCCATCAAGGTGTTCAGCATCTTCAAGCCCGGTGCGCTGTTGCGCGTGGTGCAAGGTGAAGACGAAGGCACTTTGGTTCACGTCTGAGGAGTTGCAGATGAGTCTGGCGGACATCAAAAAGAACACTGAGGCGAAGATGGCCCGAACGCTTGAAGCGTTCAGGAACGAGTTGCAGAAAATCCGCACCGGCCGGGCGCACCCGGGCATCCTCGATCAAGTTCAGGTCGACTACTACGGCTCGCCGGTGCCCATCAGCCAGGTCGCGAACGTGACGTTGCTGGATGCGCGAACCATCAGCGTGCAGCCCTGGGAAAAGGGCATGGGCGCGAAGATCGAGAAGGCGATACGCGAATCCGATCTCGGCTTGAACCCTTCCGCTCAGGGCGATTTGCTGCGCGTGCCGATGCCCGCGCTGTCGGAAGAGCGGCGCAAGGATTTGACGAAGGTCGCGCGCCATGCCGGCGAGGAGGCGCGCATCGCCGCGCGCAATTTGCGCCGCGATGCGAACGACCACGCCAAGAAGTTGCTGAAGGACAAGGTCATCGGCGAAGACGACGAGCGCCGCTCGCTCGACGAGCTGCAAAAGCTGACCGATCGCACGATTGCCGAGATCGACCGGCTCGTCGCGGCCAAGGAAACCGAGATCCTGGCCGTTTGATGCGAAGCAGGTTCATGTTGCCCGCTCGCGCCGGGATTCACGGGCCGTCCACCGCGTGAGCGCAGCGAACAGCCCGACCGCCAATGCGGTGCCGCGCCATGTTGCCATCGTGATGGACGGCAACGGGCGCTGGGCGAAGAAGCGTTACCTGATGCGCTTCTTCGGCCACAAGAAGGGCGTGGACACGCTGGTGAACATGGTGCACGCGTGTGCCGAGCGCGGCATCGAGTACCTGACCGTGTTCGCGTTCTCCTCGGAGAACTGGAAGCGGCCGAGCGAAGAAGTCTCGGGGCTGATGCAACTCGTACTGCTGGCGGTCTCGCAATACCTGCGCAAGCTGGCCAGCGACGGCGTGCGCATCCGCATCGTCGGTGATCGCGAACAGGTTTCCGACAAGCTGCGTCAGGCTTGGGAGCAGGCTGAGCAGAGCACGCAGCACAACACGAAGATCACGCTCACCGTCGCATTCAACTACGGTGGGCGCTGGGACATCGTGCAGGCGTGTCGGCGCGCCATCGAGGCCGGCGTGAGCGCCGCTGAACTCGACGAGGCGCGCCTGAATCAATTCATGGCGCTGAGCTACGCGCCCGACCCCGATCTGTTCATCCGCACCGGTGGCGAAGTGCGCATCAGCAACTTCCTGCTGTGGCAGGTGGCGTACTCCGAACTCGTGTTCACGGAACGCCTGTGGCCCGAGTTCGGCGCTGCCGATCTGGATGCAGCCCTGGCCGACTACGCCAAGCGCGACCGGCGCTTCGGGGCGTTGAAAGACGTCGTCGCCGGGCCGGCGCAAGCTGTCGCGGTGCGGGCTTGAGATGAAACGCGGTGCGTTGAGCGGGGAGGGTGGAGTGGCTTTCGGCTTGTTGCTGACTTTCGAACGTCTGATTTGCGGGCGGTCGGTGGCGCGGGGGGG
>JANOLJ010000431.1:0-28333 GCA_031419715.1 Burkholderiales bacterium
CTCGACCTGCAAGCCGGCGCGGGCGGCACCGAGGCCTGCGATTGGGCGCAAATGCTGCTGCGCCAGTACCTGCGCTATTGCGAGCGCAAGGGCTTCAAGGCCGAAGTGATGGAAATGAGCGAGGGCGACGTGGCCGGCATCCGCAGCGCCACGATCAAGATCGAAGGCGAATACGCATTCGGCCTGCTGCGCACCGAGACCGGCGTGCACCGCCTCGTGCGCAAGAGCCCGTTCGATTCGGCCGGCGGGCGCCACACCTCGTTCGCGTCGGTGTTCGTCTACCCGGAGGTCGACGACTCGATCGAGATCGACATCAACCCCGCCGACGTGCGCACCGACACCTTCCGCGCCAGCGGCGCGGGCGGCCAGCACATCAACAAGACCGACTCAGCGGTGCGCTTGACTCACGTGCCCACCGGCATCGTCGTGCAATGCCAGAACGACCGCAGCCAGCACCGCAACCGCGACGAAGCCTGGCAGATGCTGCGCTCGCGTCTGTATGAACACGAAATGCGCATCCAGAAGGCGGCGCAGCAGAAGCTCGAGGACTCCAAGACCGATGTCGGCTGGGGCCACCAGATTCGCTCTTACGTGCTCGACCAGAGCCGCATCAAGGACCTGCGCACGAACGTCGAGATCAGCAACACGCAGAAGGTGCTCGACGGCGATCTGGACCAGTTGATCGAGGCGAGTTTGAAGCAGGGAGTTTGAGTCGGCGAAACGCCGCGGTCGCATAGCGCTTGGCTATACTGCGTGCCACACCGAACGAACATGTGCCACCATGAAAATCATCAACGTTCGTGAGTTGCGAAATCAAATTCCACGCCTGCGCGAGACCCTTGCGGTGGAGCAAGAGCTGTTGCTGGTGTCAAACGGCGAAGCGGTCGCGCGCATCCTGCCGGTCACGGCAAAGCGTCACGTGGTTTCGCTCGCGTCGCACCGCGCGAAGATGCCCGTGCTGAAGCAATCGATCGAGCGATTGCTGCGCGACGAGCGCAACCGTCGCTGACCCGCCCGATCGCATGGCGATCTACATCGACACGAGCGCGTTGGCCAAGCGCTACCTGGCCGAGAAGGGCTCGGACGCATTCGACGCATTCCTCATCACACAGGTCGACGATTGCGTGATTTCGCCGTTGGTCGCCACCGAACTCGAATCGCTGGTCCAGCGGCTGTTGCGCCAGCGCCTGATCGCCAAGCCCTATGCTGCGCAAGTCAGGCAAGACTTTGCTGACGATTTGCGTGCCGCGCTGTGGGCGATGCGACCGTTTCCCAGTGCCGCGCTGACGCTGGCATCGGACCTGTTGCGAACCCTCGCCGCACCGCTGGCGACCCTGGACGCGCTGCACCTGGCAAGCGCAGTCGAGCTCGACTGCTCGGCGATCGCCACCGGCGATCGGCAACTTGCCAAAGCGGCCGGCGAGCGCGGCCTTGCCGTCCACGCATTCCCGTAGCGCGTCCACGCTACCGCGATTTCATTCCCCTGACGGCTCCGTCGAAAGAACAATATGCGTGAAGGCAACTCCCCCCTCGTTCGGCGCGAGGACTACACCGCACCGGCCTACTGGATTCGCAGCGTCGATCTCAGCTTCGACCTCGAACCGGCCAAGACCCTGGTCATCAACCGCATGCGCATCGAGCGCAATCTTGATCAGCCTGCGCAGCCACTGCGCCTGAACGGCGAGGAGTTGAACCTGTCGCGCGTGCTGGTGAACGGCGAGTCGGTGTCGTTCCGGCATGAAGAAGGCAGCCTCGTCATCGACAACCTGCCCGACGGCGAGTTCGGCCTCGAGATCCGCAACACCTGCGCGCCCGCGAAGAACACGCAACTCAGTGGCCTGTACAACTCGGGCGGCGGCTTCTTCACGCAGTGCGAAGCGGAAGGGTTTCGCAGAATCACCTACTTCCTGGACCGGCCCGACGTGATGGCGGTCTACACCGTGTGGCTCCGCGCCCACAAGGCGAGTTTTCCGGTGCTGCTGTCCAACGGCAACCTGATTGAGGCCGGCGATCTCGACGGCGGACGCCACTACGCCAAGTGGCACGACCCCTTCCCTAAGCCGAGTTACCTGTTCGCCCTGGTTGCCGCCGATCTGGTGGCGCGCGAACAGCGCGTGCGCAGCCGCGCCGGCAAAGAGCATCTGTTGCAGATCTATGTGCGCCGCGGCGACCTGGAGAAGACGCAGCACGCGATGAACTCACTGGTCGCGTCGCTCGTTTGGGATGAAGCGCGTTTCAACCTCGCGCTCGACCTGGACCGTTTCATGATCGTCGCGGTGAGCGACTTCAACGGCGGCGCGATGGAGAACAAGGGTTTGAACATTTTCAACACCCGCTTCGTGCTCGCCAGCCCCGCCACCGCGACCGACAGCGATTTCGCGAACATCGAGTCCGTGATCGGCCATGAATATTTTCACAACTGGACGGGCAACCGCGTCACCTGCCGCGACTGGTTTCAGTTGAGCCTGAAAGAAGGCCTGACGGTGTTTCGCGATCAGGAATTCAGCATGGACATGGCGGGCTCCCCCAGCGCGCGCGCCGTGAAACGCATCGACGACGTGAGCCTGCTGCGCGAACACCAGTTCGCCGAGGATGCCGGCCCGATGGCCCACCCGGTGCGGCCCGACAGCTATGGTTCGATCAACAATTTCTACACGAAGACGGTGTACGAGAAGGGCGCCGAGGTCGTGCGCATGATGCACACGCTGGTCGGGCGCGACGGGTTTGCCGCTGGCATGACCCTGTACTTCGAGCGCTTCGACGGCCAGGCCGTCACCTGCGACGACTTCGCTCAAGCGATCGCCGATGCCAACCCCGCGAGCGAACTGGCCTCGCGCCTGGAGCCCTTCAAGCGCTGGTACGCGCAGCGCGGCACGCCGAGCATCATCGCGCGCGGCCGGCATGACGCCGCGGCGCGCACCTACACGCTGAAGCTTGAGCAGCACAACGGCGGCGCGCCTTTGCCGCAAGTCATTCCGCTGGCGATGGGTCTGCTGGCCCCTGATGGCAGCGCTTTGCCTTTGCGCCTGGCGGGCGAGGCTGAAGGTGCCCCGGCGCAACGCCTGCTCGTGCTCGACCAGGCTCGCGCGAGCTTCACGTTTGTCGATATCGACGTTGCTCCGGTGCCGTCGCTGCTGCGCGGCTTTTCGGCGCCGGTGAAACTTGACGACGGGTTGGATGACACGGGACTGCTGCTGCTGCTCGAACACGACAGCGACCCGTTCAACCGCTGGGAAGCCGGCCAGCGGCTTGCAATGCGGCAACTGCTCGGGTCCATTGCCAGTGGCGCCGAGAATGGCGCCGAGCTGCGACTCGACGAACGCTACATCAGCGCGATGCGCAGCGTATTGCGCCATCCCCAGCTCGACGCGGCATTCAAGCAACGCGTACTCACGCCTCCCGCCAACTCTTACCTGGCCGAGCAGCTCGAGACCGTCGATCCGCCTCGCGTCCACGCCGTGCGCGAAGCCTACAAGCGGCAACTCGCCCAGGCTTTGCGCGACGACTGGGCCTGGGCGTTCGAGGCGCATCAAGACAGTGGCGCCTATGCGCCCGATGCCCACAGCGCCGGCCGGCGCGCGCTGGGCAATCTCGCGCTGGCGATGCTCTGCCTGGACGCACATGGCCGCGGCGACGCCGTCTGGCCCGGGCGCGCCTTGCAGCGCTTCAAGGACGCGAGCCACATGACGAACGCGCAAGGCGCGTTGGCGGCATTGATCGACGGTTACAGCCACCACGCGGCGCCCGCCTTGCAGCGCTTCTATGAACGCTTCCGCGACGAACCGCTCGTCGTCGATAAATGGTTCGCCCTGCAAGCCCTCGCGCCGGAGCGCAACGGCGAGGTGTTCGCGCGCGTGCGCAGCCTGCTCGCGCACCCCGAGTTCTCATTGCTCAACCCGAATCGGGTGCGCAGCCTGGTATCGACGTTCTGCAATTTCAACGCAGGCGCGTTTCACCGTGGCGACGCCGCCGGCTACGTGTTCTGGTGCGAGCAGGTGCTGGCGCTCGACCCGGTGAACCCGCAGGTCGCCGCGCGGCTGGCGCGCGTGATGGACCGCTGGAAGCGCCTGGCCGAGCCCTACCGGGGCGCGGCGCGCGAGGCCATCAACCGCGTCGCCGCGCGCAGCGATCTCTCCGCCGACGTGCGCGAGATCGTCACCCACGCATTGCAGAATTGAAGGCCGCGAAACTGGAGATCAAGCCGATGGACAAGACAAATGCCTTTTATGCCCAGAGCGGTGGCGTCACCGCCGTCATCAATGCGTCAGCGTGCGGCGTCATCCAGACGGCGCGCGCCCACAAGGGCCGCATCGGCAAGGTCTACGCCGGGCGCAACGGCATCATCGGCGCGCTCACGGAAGACCTGATCGACACCGCCAAGGAAAGCGCGGCGGCGATCGAAGGCCTGCGCTACACGCCCTCGGGCGCATTCGGTTCATGCCGCTACAAGCTCAAGTCGCTGGAGGCGAACAAGCGCGAGTATGAGCGTCTGATCGACGTGTTCAAGGCGCATGGCATCGGCTACTTCTTCTACAACGGCGGCGGCGATTCCGCCGACACCTGCTTCAAGATCAGCCAGCTCTCGAACGCGATGGGCTACCCGCTGCAGGCGATCCATGTGCCGAAGACGGTAGACAACGACCTGCCCATCACCGACTGCTGCCCCGGCTTCGGCTCGGTGGCGAAGTATGTGGCGGTATCCACGCTCGAAGCGTCGTTCGATGTGCGCTCGATGTGCAAGACCTCGACCAAGGTGTTTGTCGTCGAGGTGATGGGGCGCCACGCCGGCTGGATCGCCGCCGCGGGTGGCCTCGTTGAAGACCACGGCATACCCGTCGTGATCCTGTTTCCCGAAATCGAATTCAACCGCGCGAAGTTCATCGCGCGCGTGGACGCGCTGGTGAAGCAGCACGGCTACTGCACCGTCGTCGTCTCGGAGGGCTGCCATCACCCCGACGGCACGTTCCTCGCCGAACAAGGCACGCGCGACGCCTTCGGCCACGCCCAGCTCGGCGGCGCCGCGCCCGTGGTTGCGGGCATCGTCAAAGAGGCCTTGGGCGTGAAGTTCCACTGGGCCGTGGCCGACTATCTGCAACGCGCGGCACGCCACATCGCGTCCAAGACCGACGTGAAGCAGGCGTTCGAGCTGGGAAAGCGCGCCGTCGAACTTGCGCTGAAGGGCCACAACGCCGTGATGCCGACGATCGAGCGCATCAGCGATGCACCGTACAGATACCGCATCGGCGTGGCGCCGCTGAGCAAGGTGGCGAACGTCGAAAAGTTCATGCCGCGAGACTTCATCACCGCCGACGGCTTTGGCATCACCGCCAAGTGCAAACGCTATCTCACGCCGTTGATCCAGGGCGAGGATCCGCCCAAGTACAAGGGCGGATTGCCCGTCTACACGACGTTGAAGAACGTGGCGGTGGCAAAGAAGCTGCCGACGTTCGAGGTGAAGTAGCGCGCGCCAGCAGGGGCACGTCGCCCAGGCCATCGCTATAATTCGCGCTTTCGCGCAAGGCCGGCGTAGCTCAGTTGGTAGAGCAGCGCATTCGTAATGCGAAGGTCGGGAGTTCGACTCTTCTCGCCGGCACCATTCAAGTTGAAGCAGCAGGCCCAGCCCACAAGGTTGGGCTTTGTTGTTTCCGAATGCTATGTAGCCATCGGTACATGGAAACGCGGTGCCACGTAGGCGTTTCAGTTCTTTGCAGCACCCCGCAACCGCTGGCTCATGCCCTGAGCCCATAAGGGCTACTCGGTCGGGCGGCGTTTCAGTTCGTCGCGAAACGGGTCAGACGTTCACACCCAGGCGCAAGCCGGTCGCGTTCAGAAGTGCCAACAGTGTTTTCAATGTCGGATTGCCACGCGGCGACAGCGCACGGTACAGGCTTTCGCGTGGAATGCCTGCACGCTGCGCAACGTTGGCCATGCCTTGCGCCTCGGCAATCTGGCGCAGGGCGGCCAGCAGGGCGAATTGCCCGCCGGGCTGGTCGGCTTCGTCGAGTGCAGCGGCCAAGTACACAGCGGCAAATTCGGGGTCGGCCTTGAGCATGGCGACCACCGTTTCCTCGTGGCTCACATCGCGCGGCGCAGTCACGGCTTACCCCTTTGCTTCCAGTCGTTCAAATAGTCAATGGCACGTTCGATGGCGCGGTCTTGGTTGCCCTTGTCGCTGCCGCACAGCAACAGCACCACCACCGGCCCTTGCCGGCTTATAAACACTCGGTAGCCGGGCCCATGGTCAATGCGCAATTCCTGCACCCCTTCACGCAACGGCTTGCAGTCCCTGAAGTTGCCGGCAGCCATTCGGTTGACGCGCACCGTAATTCGCGCCTTCGCTTGCTTGTCTGCCAAGCTATCCAGCCAGTCGGGAAAAGGTTTCACCCCGTCGCTTCGCTGGTAGACAACGGTCCTAATCATCGGTCTGTGTATTATGCGTTACATCGGGTTTCGCTTCAACCCTTCACCATGCGCACGCCGCTGGCCGTTGCCCTCGCCGGGTCGAACACCACGCCAGCCGGTGCCCCTGCAAGCCCAGCCCACAAGGTTGGGCTTTGTTGTTCGTGATTCAGGTCGCCGATGCAGCGCGCCTCACGCGCAGCGGGGCATTCTTGATCTTCTGCTCGGTCTGCCACAAGTCATAGTTGGCTTGCATGCGCACAGCAATCGGCACCGCTATCACGCGGTGCCTTAGCAGCGGCGTTTCAAGTCACCCATCCGGGGCCCGCCGGTCCGACCAGTCGTCGAAGTGCATGTCGTCGAACCCGGAGAACCATTCCAGTTCTTCATTCACCTTTCCCACGGCGTAGCAGAACCACGCTGCCATGGCGATCAGGGAGACGCTGGCCAGCGCCACTGAAAACCACTCGGAGAGGTTCATGAGAATTCGCCTCGATCACTTCTTGGGTTTGTCGACTTCATGCCCGATGACGCCGCCGATGGCCGCGCCGCCGAGGGTTCCGACCGCGCTGCCGCCGGTCAGGATGGCGCCGCCCACGGCGCCGACTCCGGCGCCGACGGCGGTGTTCTTGTCCTGATTCGACATCCCGGCGCATGCGCCCAGACTCAGCAGGATGGCCGCGCCGATGGCGTTGAAAGCCAGTCTTTGATTCGTGTTCATGGTGTGGGTCTCAGGGTTGATGGATCGAGCATCGTCCGGCTTCAAAGCGCGCCGTGCGCGGGAACTCAGGTACGCGGCTCACCGGCCCGGTTGACGGTGACGCTCGCACCCGGCGGCGTGGTCATCTGCATGTGGTGTTCTTGGCCGCGGAAGTTGTAGGTCACGTCCCAGTAGTCGGGCCGCGCCGAGTTGGGCACGCTGGCGCAGCGCTGCACGTCGCGGCTTTGCGCTTGAGCGGCACCGTCGCGCCCGACGTTGGAGCCCACATAGCCGCCTGCGACCGCGCCGCCGACGGTGGCCAGATCCTTGCCCGTGCCGCCACCAACCTGGTGACCAAGCACGCCGCCGATCACGGCGCCGACGATCGCGCCCGGCACATTGGCGTTGCCGCGGCCCTGCGAGACCTGCTCGCGTTCGACCCAGCAGCGTTGTTGATCTTGGCCGAGCACGGCGCGCACCGAGGTGATATCCGCCTGGTACAGGCGCTCGTTGTCGCGCCTGCGGCTGTCATACACCGGCGTTGGTGCGGGTGCATAGCGATCTTCGTCAAAGCGTGCATTGCGGTTCACGGTGCGCAGCGAAGACACGCGGTCATTCATGCCCATCGCGGCGAGCGACGGATACCTGCCGGCGCGCAACACAACGCAGCGGCCATCGAAGCGTGGCCCTTCGCACACCTCCCAGCGGCCACGCAGCACCACCGCCGACGACGCGCGGTCGTTGAAACCGCGACGCTGCAGGTTGTTGACCTGCTGTTCCGTCGTGAAAGAGCGGCCTTCGAAGCCTTCATGTTCATAGAAGGTGACTTGCGCGGCGGCTTGCGCGGCGAAGGCGAAGGCGGCCGTTGCCAACGCGCTTTTCAGGAATGCATGCATCGCTACTCTCCGGTTGAGGGCTCGTGACAACCGAAGTCGAAGAACCGAAGTTGTCAGCAGTTGTACTTTGCGCCGCCCCTCAATGCGGGCACAGCGGACGACACCGCCTGTTGCCGTAGTTGGTGTCCTACGCACCCAGCGTGGTGTGGGCCGAGGCCTGTCGGATCGGGTTAAGGCAGTGCGGCCATGTAGGAATCGTCTGACACCACACGGCGCCCAGCCCTGACAGCGTGCCCGGATTTTTGCAGGCACATTACGCTACCAATAGTGCAACTCCACGCGTCACGCGCCCATGGCATCGCTCAAAACCTACATCGTCGAAGACAGCCCGGTCATCCGGGAGAGCCTGATCGCGACGCTGGAAGAACTCGTGCCCGTGCGTGTGGTCGGAACGGCCGAGGACGAATCGACGGCGCTGTCATGGCTCGCGAACCCCGACAATGAATTCGACCTGGTGATCGTCGATATCTTTCTTCGCACCGGCTCCGGCCTGGGCGTGCTTCGGGCAGCGAACCACCTGACGCGGCGCCACAAGACGGTGGTGATGAGCAATTTCGCCACCCCGGACATGCGCCGCAGGTGTATCGAGCTGGGCGCGGACCGGGTGTTCGACAAGTCGAACGACATCGACGCGCTGATCCAATACTGCGGCCAACTCGCCGAAGGTCGGGGTGTGGACAGTGGCCCTGTCGTGCTGGCGTGACCCGGCCTATTGAATCAACCCGTTCTTCAGCGCGTAGTAAGTCAGGTCGCTGTTCGACTCGAGTTTCATCTTCTCCATCACCCGGGTGCGGTAGGTGCTGACCGTCTTCACGCTCAGTGACATGCTTTCAGCCATGTGGCCGATGGTCTCGCCCTTGGCCAGCCGCAGGAACACCTGCAGCTCGCGATCCGACAGCAGCTCGTGAAGCGCCTGCTCGCCACCGCCGCTCAATCCGTCGGCCAGGCGTTCGGCGATGCCCGCGGTGATGTATTTTCTGCCGCGGTACACGGTGCGAATCGCCTTGACGATTTCCTCCGGGTCGCAGTCCTTGTTCAGGTAACCACTGGCGCCCTGGCGCAGCATCGTGGTGGCGTAATGTTCTTCCGGGAAACCGCTCAAGATCAGCACCGGCAGATCGGGCGCGCGCGCCTTGATCGCGGCGAGAGCATCCACGCCACTCTGGTCGGGCATGGCGATGTCCATCACGATCACATCCACCTCGCCGGCGCGCACAATGTCGAGCGCCGCGCGGCCCGTGGCGGCCTCGGCAACCACGCGAAAATCAACCTGATCGGCGAAGAACTGGCGCAGTCCGGCGCGAACCATGGCATGGTCGTCAACGATGGCAATTCGAATCATGATGTGGTGGCGTAAGGTCACGCATCATCCCACTTTTCTCGACGGAGGTCCGGTGATGAACCTCGTCACCGTGCTGCGCGACAGCCCGGTCGTGTTCGCGCTCGCGTGCGTCGTGACGGTCGCGTTCTTGTTCCTCAGCGAACGCTCGTATCGCGAATCGGTCGAGGCGCTCAGCCGATTGGATGACATGCGAGCAACCCTCGTGAGCATCTCGCGCTTGTCCGCGGGGCTCATGGAGGCTGAGTCCAGCCAACGCGGCTACCTGCTGACCGGCCGCAAGGAATACCTTGAGCCTTTTCGCGGAGCGGTCGCCACGGTGCGCGAAACGCTCGATCTGCTGGAGGTCGAATTCCGTGATGAACCCGAGTCGAAACTCCTGCTCGGGGAGCTTGCCGCGATGACCGACACCAAGGTCTCGGAACTCGCGGAAGCGCTGCGCCTGCAAGCCATTGGCGAGAGCGAGTCGGCGCGAGATCTCCTGCTTGGCGGTGTCGGCAAAAAGGCGACGGATTCGCAGCGCGTCATCATCGCCAAACTATTGGCCATTGGAAACGCGGACCGCGCGTTGCAGCGCGCCGCCCTCGATCGAACCTTGCTGGTCAGCCGCATCAGCATGGCGGGGTTGAGCGCCATCAGCCTGCTCGCGCTGTTCCTGTTCCTGCGCCACACCAGCGCGGCCAAGACACACGAAGAAGAGCTGAAACGCACGGTGCAGGATGAACGCGACGGCCTGGAAGTGAACGTCGCCGAACGCACCGCGCAACTCACCGAACTGACGCGTCACCTGCTCACCGCGCGCGAAGACGAGCGCAACCGCCTGGCGCGCAATCTGCACGACGAACTCGGCGCGTTGCTCACGTCGGCGAAGCTCGACGCGGCGCGCATCAAGTCGCGCCTGGCCGGTGCCGCGCCCGAGACGCTGGAGCGCCTGGCCCACCTGGTGGACACGCTGAACAGCAGCATCGCGCTCGGGCGGCGCATCATCGAAGACCTGCGGCCCTCGACGCTGAACAACCTGGGGCTGGTGGCCACACTCGAAATTCTTGCGCGTGAGTTCGCCGAGAGTTCGGGCGTCCAGGTGCATTGCACCCTGCACGCGGTGCAGCTTGAGCCCGCCAGCGAAATCGTGGTCTACCGGCTGGTGCAGGAGGCCGTCACGAACATCAGCAAGTACGCCAAGGCACGCAACGTCTGGCTGAGCCTGCGGGCGCACGGCGATGAAGTGGAAGTCTCCGTGCGCGATGACGGTGTGGGTTTCGACCCGCGCGCCCAGCCGCGTTCGACCTACGGCCTGATGGGCATGCGCTTTCGCGTCGAGGTTGAAGGCGGCAGTTTGCGCGTCGTCTCCGCGCCGGGGCAAGGCGCGCTGATTCAGGTGACGCTGCCGCAGTCGCAGTCGCAGTTGCAGCCCCAGGCTTAGGCTCGGTAGCCTGAAGCACCGGCTCATGGCCCGACGGGCGCCTAGAACAGGCTCTCGCGCACGTAGACCACATCGCCCTCGCGCACCGGGTCATCCATGCTGGGCTGAAGAATTTGCGTCTTGCCGTCCGACCCCTTGCGGTGGATGCGCATGCCCTTCACGGTGCCGCGCTGCGTCGTGCCGCCCCCGGTGGCCAGCGCCTGCACACCGTCATGCCACGCTCCAGGCGCATCGCGCCGGGGCGCTGCACTTCACCATAGATGTAGACCATCGGCGCGCGCTCCACGTAGACCACGTCGCCGTTTTGCATGAACACGTCGTCGGCGCGGCGCTCGCTGCGCACGATGCCGTGCAAGTCCATCTCCTTGCGAAACGGCTGGCCGTTGCGCGTGCCCACCAGCGTGATGGTGTCGGCTCCCAAGGGCGCCACGCCCCCGGCGATGGCCAGCAGGTCGGTCAGGCGCATGTCGGCGGTTTCAATCGGAAAGCGCCCCGGGCGGTTCACCTGGCCGAGCACGGACACCTGGCTGCCGCGCACCTGCACGATCAGCAGGCTGACCTGCGGCTGCTTGAGGAAGTTGCCGTTGCGCAAGCCCTCGGCGATGGCGCGCTCGGCTTGTGTCACGCCCAGACCGCCCAGGCGCACGCTGCCCAGCAGAGGGTAGTTGATGCTGCCGGCGTCGCCGATGCGTGCCTCCAAAGAGAGGTCGGGTGATTGATAGACGGTGATGCGCACCACGTCGCCCGGGCCGAGTCGGTATTCGGCGGCAGGTGGCGCCGGGGCCAGCGCGGCGACCGGGGCCGGGGCCTGGGCCCACGCCGGGCCGTTGATCTGCCCCAACAGCAGCCACGCGAACAAGGCGCGCGGCAGCACGCATCGCCAGCGTAGCGCCGCGACGCCCTTCGCGGCCTGAACCGGCCTCGCGGCCCGCGGCTGGATTGGCAGCGCGTTCCACGCGCGTTCCTTCAATTGCACTGTCTTGCTCATGTTGCGTTCTCCATGCAGGCACACCCCGCCTCGGCCATGAGCACACATTTCGGGGACACCTGTGCGTGCTCTTGCGGCCCAACCTGCGCGCAGGATGCGGCTTGGGGGACGCGCCGTCTGTTCGACACCGCACATTCGCGCATCGAAGGCAAGCGCGCCTTCAGTGCCTCGGCCTGCGTCGCCGCCTACGGCTGGCCACCCTGCGGCGTCCTACGCGCACGCCTGGCCGGCGCCTACAGCGTCGCGGCAGCCCCGCCGATTGCCGCCCCGCATGCTCATGCACAGACTCGCCGCTCCATCATCAACGCCGCGAGTCGGCAGAAAGTCTTGCAATGAAAAACTTCCATCCGCGTGTCAAGCAGTCCGCCATCGGCCTGGGCTGCGCACTGCTGCTCAGCGCAATTGCCGCCTGTGGCGGCAGCGATTCCGATTCCAGCCCCACCCCAGCCGACACCACCGGCACCAACTCCACCAGCAGCGCCGTCAATCTGCGCACGGCTTCCGGGTACAGCGCGTTCGGCGGCGCCGCCGGCGTGAGCAACCAGGGCAGCAATACGGTGGTCGCGGGCCATGTGGGCACCACCGCCGCGTGCACCACGATCACCGGATTTCACAACGCCGCGAACCCCTACACCGAGACGCCGCTGAACGTCGGCTCGGTCGGCGGCAACATCAATTGCGGCGCACCCGCACCCGGCACCGCGACCACCCAGGCGAACGCGGACCAGGCGCGCGCCGACGCGCTGAGCGCCTTCAATGACCTGGCAGCCCTGCCGGCGGGCAGCGACCCGGGTGCCGGACAACTGGGCGGGCTGACGCTGCTGCCGGGCGTGTACACCTCCGCCGGGTCGACGTTCGCCATCACAAACGGCGACCTCACCCTGAACGCGAACGGCAACGCCAACGCGACCTGGGTGTTCCAGAGCGCCGGGGCCTTGACCGTCGGGCAGAGCGCCATTGCGAGCCGCGTGGTGTTGATCAACGGCGCACAGGCACGCAATGTGTTCTGGAAAGTCGGCAGTGCGGCGCGCATCGAAAACGGCAGCACCATGGTAGGCACGATCATCGCCGACGCCGGTGTCACGATTTCCACACCCGGCGAGGCGGCGCAGACCACGCTGGTCGGGCGCGCACTGGGCCTGTCGGCATCGGTCACGATGGTCAACACGACCATCGTCGCGCCCTGATCCGAGCGCCAGCGCGATAACGTGATTGCCGCCGCCATGCTCGCGCGCCGCGTCAGCCGGGCCGCTCGTATGGCGTATGGGCCTTCGCCCACGCCGCGCCGCGCCGCATCGGCGTCGGCGTCGGCGTCGGCGTCGGCGCCGTCCTACGCCGTGGCGCTGAACTGCCCGACACAGCGTCGGCAGCGCAGCCTATCGCGTTGGCCAGGACCCCGCTGCACACTCAAACCACCGCAGCGAGTCAGGTTGCGCCTCCCCAGTACCCCAGTCCCTCAGGGCCGGAGTGGCCCGATCCATCAGGAGACCCGTCATGCTGCACTACGCCGTCGTATTCTTTGTCATCGCCTTGATCGCCGCGCTCTTCGGTTTTGGTGGCATTGCCGCCAGCGCCGTGGGCATTGGCAAGATCTTGTTCATCGTGTTCGCCGTCCTGGCCGTGGGCAGCTTTCTGTTCGGCCTGATGAAAAAGAGCTGAAGCGCCCGGCGCCTCGCTCTCTACCCATGGATTCCGGCGTTCGCCGGGATGACCGTTGTTCTTCCCTCTTCCCTCTTCCCTCTTCTCTCCTCCAAAGGAAATGCAAATGACCACCCCCCAAGTTGACGTACATGGCAACGGCCTCGCCGACCAGGCTGCCGACTCCGCCGATCAGGCCATCAGGTCGACGCAGCGCGTCGCCAATGCCACGCTGGACCGCATGGCCGGGTCGGTGCAAGACTTGCGCCAGCAGGCCGCGCCGCTGCTCAATCGTGTCAGTGCCCAGGCGGGCGAGCTCGCACAGCGCGGCGTCGACGCCGTGCGCGACACCTCGCAACAACTGCGCGACAAGGCGGTGCGCGCCTCCGACGGCACGGTGAACTACATCCGTGACGAACCAGTCAAGGCGATGCTGATCGCCGCCGCGACCGGCGCGGCACTGATGGCGCTGATCGGCCTGATGTCGCGCAACCGCCATTGACGCCACGCTGACACCCCACGCGCGCCGCCGCGCCGGTAGATCGGCGTCGGCGATGCGCGCACAGCACCCACCTTCGCCGAGGCGTTCGCCATGATCCACCCCTTGCTCCACTTGCTCGCGACCCAGCCGCAGCTCCTGGCCGAACACGCCGAGGCCTACGCCGGGTTGCTGAGCGCCGAACTCGCCAGCGCCACCACGGCCTGGAAACGCCGCGCGCTGCTCAGTGCCGTGGCGCTGTGCTGTGTGGGCGTGGCGGCGGTGCTGGCCGGCGTTGCGCTGATGCTGTGGGCCGTCATCCCCGCGGAGCAGATCCAGGCGCCGTGGGCGCTGCTGGCCGCCCCGCTGCTGCCTGCCGCCGTGGCGCTGGCATGCCTGCTGATGGCGCGTGCCGACGCCCAAGCCAGCGCCTTCCATCAGGTACGCCGCCAGATCAGCGCCGATTTCCGCATGCTGCGCGAAGTGAGTGCCGTATGAGCGCCGTGCTGTCAGCGCCGGCCGGCGTGCCACGGCCCGCCAGCGCGGCCGTGCTTCCGGCTGACGCCGCGATTTTTCATTGCGCCGACCGCTTGAGGATGTCGCGCGAACGCCTGCGCCAAGCGCTGATTGACGGCGCGAAGCGCGGCACCCCTGCTGCGCCCGACGCGTCAGGTGAACCCGCCACGCCCTGGCTTGACCGCCTGAAAGCTGTCCCGGGTGCAGCGGTCGTGATGGAGGCCCTCCAGGCCTGGTGGCGCTCGCATCCGCTGCGCATCGCGACGATGATCGGCGCCGACGCCAGCCTCGCCGTGCTGCAACCCTTGGCCCGGCGCCACCCGGTCGCGCTGGTGCTCGGCGCGGCGCTGCTCGGCGGCCTGTTCGCCTGGAGCCGGCCGTGGCGTTGGCTGCTCAAGCCGGCGCTGTTCGCCGGGCTGATGCCGCAACTGCTGGCCAAGGCGGTGGCGCATGTGCAATCGCTGTCGTGGATGGCGGTGCTGGCCGCGCTCGGCAAGGAGCCGCAGGCGCCCAGCAAGGAGCCGCAGGCGCCCGTCCAGGAGCCGCAGGCGCCCAGTGCACCTCAGGCATCGGCATTGGCATCGAAGAACGCATAGCCGGTGTGCTGGCGCTTCGCGCGGTACATTGCGGCGTCGGCACATTTCAGCAGTTCCGCGCCGGTGCCGCCGTCATCAGGCCAGCGCGAGATGCCGATGCTCGGGCGCACGCTGAGCTGCAGCGTGCCGATCTTGAAAGGCGCCGACACCGCGTCAACCAATTTGCTGGCCAGGCGCCCCAACTGCACCCGGCCCGGTGGCAACTGGGCCAGCAGACAGGCGAACTCATCACCGCCCAGGCGGCTCACCAGATCGTCGGCACGCACCGCCCCGGCGAGCCGCGAAGCAACCGCCTTGAGCAGTTCATCGCCAGCTTCATGGCCATGGGTGTCATTGATCAGCTTGAAGTCGTCGAGGTCAACGTACAACACCGCACCGGCCTGTTGCTGCGCATCGGCACGGGCGAGTGCGAGATCGAGCCGCTGCCGAAATAACTCGCGGTTCGGCAACAGCGTCAGGCCGTCGTGCAAGGCCTGGTGGCGCGCTCGCCTCTCGCCCGCCTGGGTGCCCGCCAGCTCGGTGCGTGCCTGGGCCAGGTCGACCTGCGCCTGCAACAAGTCGAACTCAAGCCGCTGGCGCTGGTCGATCTCCGTCGAACGCAGTTGCTCCAGCACCGCCACGCATTCGAGCACGGTGGCGCCGATCCGCTCGATCGACGCCGAGGATTCGAACGGCGAGATCTGGCGCTGCGCCACGGCGATCTTGAGCCGATCGGCAACGGCGTGCAGCAGGTTGTCCAGATCGGCGGCCACCAGGCCCTGGATCACGTTGCTCTCGCAATGGCTCGTGGCGTCGCTGTGGCCATTGCTCGCTCCGTTGCTCGCTCCGTTGCTGGCTCCGTTGCCGGCGTCAGCCGTAAGCTGCGGGTGGCCGGCATTCGCATCAGGCTTCATTCTTGGCATCAACCCGTTTGGTTTCAACATTCCCGTACTCCGGATGCGGCATCGCAGTGCGCCATGCCCGAACGGCTTTATAGCGAGCCGCGGCCCCAGCGTCTGTACGGCAACGTACACCTGGGCGATCGTGTCTGTGCGTTGGCGCACGCAGTGCACCACGCGCAGGAAGGTGCGCGTGCAGCGGTCACGGTGGGTTCGGCGCGAGCGCGTCGGTGAGCGACGCCAGAGCCGCGCAAACCGCGGCGCGGCCCCGTCCGGGGCCGCGCACGCATTACACGCGGTACAACAGGCCGGCCTCGACCTTGACGCGGTCACCAACGCGCAAATCGTTGATGGTCTGGTAGTCGAAGTGGCCGAACGAGCCGTCGTCAAAACGCACGCTGACACGGTAGGTATCCCCCTCGTTGCGGTTGCGCGTCTCGATGCTGTTGCCCACCACCGCGCCCCCCACCACGCCCGCGCCAGTGGCCACCGCGCGGCCGGTGCCGCTGCCGATCTGGTTGCCCACCACGCCACCGATCACCGCGCCGAGCAGCGCGCCACCGCCCGAGGAGCGCGCTGCGACCGGCACCACGTCGATGCCGCTGACATTGCCGAACTGGCGTCCGTTGTTGACCACGCCGCCTGGCGCGCTGCCGATGGATTGCTCGCGCGGCGGGTTCGATGAGCACGCCGCGCCCAGCGCGAGCGCGCCGATTGAACACAGCAATACGAGTTTCTTGGTGATGATCATGACGGTTCCCTTTCGGTGGGTGTTGGCGGGGCAACCGGTACGGTTGACGACCGCTCAGTCTCAACCGCCGCCACCGCGCCGGGAATCGGCCTGACCCACGTTCGGCTGTAGTCTGGCCCACGCGCGCGGCGTAGGTTCGCGCCTACGCGCGCCGCAGCCGCGACTCATACCCTTGGCGTTCAATCGCATCGGGCATGCGAGCGGGGAGTATTCGCTTTCGGTGCGTTGCTGGCTTTCTGTGCGTTTCGTTGCTGGCTTGCGTCGCGTCCTGCATGCCAGCGTCGAGCAGCGTGGCATGCCACCCAAGGATGAGACAGGGCGGCGGTGGTGCCCCCGGGCGCAGGCACCATTCGCGGTGTCCTCAACCTATCCAGGGCGTAACCGTGTTGACGCGGATGCGCGTTGCAGTTTGCAACGCTGCCCCGCGAGCGTGGGCCGGAGAACGGGGGCGCCGCCGTCGCCCTGCAGCCACGACCGCCGCAGGCCAACACCACCGCGAAAGTCAGCAAAGGGCCGATGCCGGACCGGCGTGTCTATGCGATCAAAGGCGAATGGGTATCAAGGCCGCGGTACAGGCATTGCGACCCGGTTCACCTTCGTCGCCGAGGCGCAATTCCATGCCAAGAGCCTGCGAAGCGCCTGCCTCGATGCGGGCTTTGTGCACGTTCGCGCCGACGCGCCAGACCAGCCCCAGGACGGCAAGGATGAGCAGGCCGCCGAACCCGATCGCGGCAAGCCGCATGACTTTGGACGATCGCACGCTCACAGCCCCACTCACAGGCAGTTCACAGCCAGTACGCCCAAGCGCGCGCGAACAGCTCCTTGAGGCGCAGCTCCAGCGGCCGGCGCCGCCATTGTTCCAGCGTGATGGCGTCGGAGGCCGCCAGGTCGGCGTCGAACATCGCCTGCATCTGGCTGCCGAACTCGGCGCCGAGCACCACCGCGTCGAGTTCATGGTTGTGCAGGAAGCTGCGCCAGTCGAGATTGGTCGAACCCACGGTGGCCCACACGCCGTCCACCAGCGCCGTCTTGGAGTGCAGGATCACGCCGCGCCGCTCGAACAGCTTCACGCCGGCGCTCAGCAGCGGGTCGTAGTAGCCGCGCCCGGCGTGGAACACGAGCCACGAGTCGCTTTTGCCCGGCAGGATCAGCTTCACGTCGACGCCGCGCGCGGCCGCGGCCTTCAGCGCGGCGAGCAACTGCGGGTCCGGGACGAAATAGGCGTTCGTCAGGGAGACGCTGGTCTCAGCGCTGGCGATCGCGGAGAGCAGCGTCGCATAGATCGCGCTGAACGGTTCTTCGGGGGAGCTGCCGATCGCGCGCACCACGTCCTTGCCCACGCTTTCCAGGCGCGGGAAGTAGTTCTTCTGTGGCAGCGCATCGCCCTTCTGGCTTGCCCACGCGGCGAGAAAAAGCTTCTGCAGCTCCGCGACGACCGGGCCTTGCAGCTGCAGGTCGGTGTCGCGCCACACCGGGCCGGGGCCGCCGCCCTTGGCCGCCGGCTTGCGCGAGCGCTGGCTGAACGAGCCGCCCGAATAGACGCTGCTGATGTTGATGCCGCCCAGGAACGCAATGCGCCCGTCGACGATCAACAGCTTGCGGTGGTCGCGCTGGTTCCACTCCCAGTCCTTGCGCGCATCGAGCGGGTTCACCGGGTTGAACTCGAGCACCTTGATGCCCGCGCTCACCATGCGCTCGAAGAACGCCGGCTCGGTGCCGAACGTGCCCACGCTGTCGCGGATCAGGTTCACTTGTACGCCTTCGCGCTGCTTGGCGATCAGCGCCTGCGCGAAGCGGTGGCCGACGTCGTCGTCCTCCAGGATGTAGGTCTCCAGGTTGATGTGGTCGCGCGCGGACTCAATCGCGGCGAACATCGCGCGGTAGGTCGCGGGCCCATCCTTGAGCAGCACGACCCGGTTGCCGGTGGTCAGCGGGCTGCCGACGATCGCCTCCTCGATCGCGAGGTGGCGATCAAAGATGCTGGTGTCCTTGGTCGTGCTCTTCAGCCGTTCGAGGGCGGCCTTGCTCTGCGCAGGCGACAACGGGCCGCGCGCGCCCTCGAGTTGCACCGCCGGGCGCGCCTGGCGAACGTCGAGCCCGGGTTGAATCGTCGGCAGGCTGGCGCAACCGGCCAGGCACAGCGCTAACGTGACGATCCAGAGGAACATGCTCAGCGCCCCACGCTGACGCGCCAGATCACGTTGCCCACGTCGTCGGCGACGAGCAGCGCGCCCGTCCGGTCCAGCGCCACGCCCACCGGCCGGCCGAACGCGGTTTCATCGCTGCTCAGAAAACCGGTCAGCACGTCGACGGGCAGTGCGCCCGACGGCCGGCCGCTGGCGAAGGGCACGAACACCACCTTGTAGCCGCTGTGCGGCCGCCGGTTCCACGAGCCATGCTGGCCGATGAACATGCCGTTCGCGAAGGCTGCCGGCAGCCCATTGCCCTGCGCCGCCGCGAGCCCCAACGACGCGGTGTGCGGCCCCAGCGCATAGTCGGGCACCACCGCGCGTGCCACCAGGTCGGGGCGCGGCGGCTGCACGCGCACATCGACATGCTGGCCGAAGTAGCTGTACGGCCAGCCGTAGAAGCCGCCCTCGCGCACGGAGGTCAGGTAGTCGGGCACGAGGTCGCTGCCGAGTTCGTCGCGCTCGTTCACCACCGTCCACAGCACGCCACTTTGCGGTTCCCACGCCATGCCGTTCGGGTTGCGCAGCCCTGAGGCGAAGACGCGGTGCACGCCGTTGCGCGTGTCGATCTCCCAGATCGCGGCGCGGCCCACTTCGGCGTCCATGCCGCGTTCTCCCACATTGCTGTTCGAGCCCACCGTCACATAGAGCAACTGGCCGTCCGGGCTCGCGATCAGGGTCTTCGTCCAGTGGTGGTTGATCGCCCCGGCCGGCAGCTCGACCACCTTGACGCTCGGCGCGGTGATGCGCGTCTGCCCGGTGACATAAGGAAAGCGCAGCACGGCGTCGGTGTTGGCGACATACAGGCCGTCGCCGACGAGCGCCATGCCGAACGGCGAATTCAGGCCTTCGAGCAGCACCGAGCGCAGGTCCGCGACGCCATCGCCGTTGGTGTCGCGCAGCAGCGTGATGCGGTTCGCGCTCGGCGTGGCGGCGCCGGCGCGCTTCATCACCAGGCCCATCACCCAGCCGCGCAGGCCGCGCGCGGCGTCAGGTTTGGGCGGCGCGTTCGTCTCGGCCACGAGCACGTCGCCATTGGGCAGCACACACAGCCAGCGCGGGTGGTCCAGGCCGTCGGCAAATGCGGCCACGCGCATGCCCGGCGCGGCGCGCGGCGTGGCATCGCGCGCCCAACCTTTGGCGGGCGCGATGTTGACCGTCGGGATCCACCCTGTGCGGGGTTCGGGCAGCGTCGGCTGCGGCCCGCTCCCAGCCGCCACGGGCAACTTCGCCACCTCGCCGCAGCCGGCAAGCGCGCCGAGGCAGAGCGCCGCGGCAATGCGCAGCACCCCGCAGCGCGCCCACTCGCGCCCGGGCGCGGCGCGGGCGCGGGGCGTCACAGGCGTCCCGTCAAAAGCAGCACGACGACGATGAGCAGAATCAACCCCAGGCCGCCGCTGGGCCCATAGCCCCAACTCTTGCTGTGCCCCCAGGTGGGAACCGCGCCCACCAGCATCAGCAGCAAGACGATCAGCAAAATCATTCCCAGACTCATGGTGTTCTCCTCGAAGCCGCACGGCGCGGGCGCAGCGGGCCGCCCGGCGGACCTGTCGGTGGAACGCGGCGCGTCGCACCCGGTCGGGTTAAAGCGTAAACATTTGTGTGGCGTTGGTCGGTGCGATGGCAAACAGAGCAGCAGATGCCCGCACGTCTTCGCTGGCATGAGCACAGCGGCTTGCGCGACGATGACTGCTTGCTCTCACGTGCAGGCGTCGAGTGTGCGCAGGCGGCCGCCGTCACTCGGCTCAGCAGTTCCGAGCTAGACCCTTACTTGGCTCACCAATGCATCAGCGACTCTTGAGGCCAAGTCGGTTGTCTGAATCCGCTGAATGGAGTCATCAAAGAGTCGGGCAATCCATTCGTTCCCATTCCCGGCCTTTGAGGTCACCTCCATTGCATAGGGTGAGTTCTCTGCATCGGTCAACCACTTCGGAAAGTTCGCGGGATTCTTCGAGGACCAATAGAGAGAAGGTCCACCTTCGAAGCTCATGGCTTGATGCATTCGATTGCTGCGATGACCAATGTACGCAAGCTTCTCCAGCCGAGGAACACCAGGAATATCAATTCTCACAGTGAATGCCCAACTTCTTGAGACGCTTCGCCCTCCACAAACCTCCAAGTAGTCATCTAAATCAAGAGGAGCGTCGTACAGGCGAATGCTCGCGGTCCCACCCACTGGCTCAACAAGTTGCGTCAAACGATGCCCGACGATTGAAGCGAGCAGCTTGACGCTTGTTTCCCAGATGTACAACTGCTTTTCTTGCATCTGGCGAATTTTCTCAACGACAGGGTTAAAGCCCTGCTTGCGCTTCGCGGAGAGTTCGAGCCCGGTCAGGCCGCCCTCAGTCCGATCGAAGATCAGTTCGAGAAACGAACGGATGTCACCGCCTTCGTCGGACTCTGCCAACGCTTCAATGTACCGATCTCGCTCCTTCTTCTTAATGATGATCGGCGGATAGCCGGCGCGGATCAGTTCCAGGTTCCCGATCGCTCTGGAGATTCTTCCGTTGCCATCAATGTAGGATGCACATGCGTAAGCCGGGCATGCAGCACGGCCGATCTGACCGGTGCAGGCAGAGTGACATTGTCTGCAGACCAAGCTTGCCAATCCGTCATCATCGCGATGATCTGCTCCCACGTCTTTGGAGGAGTGTGCTTCGCACCTCGGATCGTGACTCTCTCACTCCTGAATATCCCGGCACCGGGCCTGTCCCCGAGGAGAAGGGCATGGACTTCGTGAAGTTGAGCGATATCAGTCGGGTGTTTCGTATCACGTGCAAGTTCGGTGATCCGCGTGAGCGCGCGATCAAGTGAGATCGCGTCTTTTGCATACGCAGGGTCATGTCCGGTAATGGTGATGCCCTTGAGCACTGCCAACTCGGTTTCCCCTGCGGAGAGCGTACTACCCTCGATGGCATTCGACTCAGCGACTTGCTCGAAGCGCTTTTCACCGTAGTAGTCCTTGACGGTTTGCGCCGTCAGCGTTCCGTTGCGTCGCAGCAGCGACACCCGCTCCTCAATGTCATCAAGTCTCGTCTTGACTTGCTCTGACGCCTTCTGGTCCAGAAGGTATGGAGTGCCTTCAAGGTTGAACACGCGGTTCTCCGTGTAGATGCTGGGCAATTCTCCCACGCGACATCGGCTCTGCTGATGCCTGGCACGCCCCGAGCGTGCGACGCGCGCAATGCCTCTACACCACCCGCGCGCCAAGCATGCGCCGCGCGTCAACCCAGGCGTCGAACTGCTGCGCGCTCACCGCGCCGAGTTGCAACGCGGCTTCACGCAATGTGGTGCCGTGCCGATGCGCGTGTTTGGCGATCTGCGCCGCGCGGTCGTAGCCGATGTGCGGCGCGAGCGCGGTGACGAGCATCAGCGAGCCTTGCAACGACGTTTCAATGCGCGCCGCGTTCACCGACACGCCGGCCACGCAGTGCCGGGCGAAGCTGTGCATCGCATCGCCCAGCAGGCGCAGGCTGTCGAGGGTGTTCAGCGCGATCAGCGGCTTGTAAACGTTCAGCTCGAAGTGGCCCTGGCTCGCCGCGAAGGTGATCGCCGTGTCGTGGCCCATCACCTGCGCGCACACCATCGTCAGCGCCTCCACCTGGGTCGGGTTCACCTTGCCGGGCATGATGGAGCTGCCGGGTTCGTTCTCGGGCAGTTGCAGCTCGCCCAGGCCGGCGCGCGGCCCGCTGCCCATCAGGCGGATGTCGTTGCCGATCTTCGTCAGCGCGATCGCGAGCATTTTCAGAGCGGCGTGGAACGCCACCAGCGCTTCATGACCGGCCATCGCGGCGAACAGGTTGCCTGCCTGCACCAGCGGCAGCTTCAGTTCGCGCGCGAGCAGGGCCGCGACGCGCGAGCCGAACTCGGGGTGGGTGTTCAGCCCCGTGCCCACCGCCGTGCCGCCGATGGCCAGCGCATGCAGCGCTGCGAGTGACTGCTGCATCGACACCTGGCCGAGCGCGAGCTGCGCGTCGTAGCCGCCGAACTCCTGGCCGAGCGTGACCGGCGTCGCGTCTTGCATGTGGGTGCGGCCCACCTTCACCACATCGGCGAACGCCGTCGCTTTGGTGGCCAGTGCGCCGCGCAGTTCCTGCAACGCCGGCATCAGGTGCTGCTGCAACTGCAGAGCGACGGCGATGTGCATCGCGCTCGGGAACACATCGTTCGAAGACTGGCCGAGATTGACGTCGTCGTTGGGGTGCACGGCCCCGGCCGCACCGCCACCGAGCGCGCGCGACGCGAGATGGGCGATCACTTCATTGACGTTCATGTTGCTTTGGGTGCCTGAGCCCGTTTGCCACACCGACAGCGGGAATTGCGCGTCGAACTCGCCCAGCGCCACGCGCCGCGCTGCCGCACTGATCGCCGCCGCTTTGTCGGCATCGAGCAACTGCAAATCGTGGTTCACCTGCGCCGCCGCCCACTTGACCCAGGCCAGCGCGTGGATCAGGCCGAGCGGCATGCGCTGCTCGCCGATCGCGAAGAAGCGCAGGCTGCGCGCCGTCTGCGCGCCCCACAGGGCGTCGGCCGGCACGTCGATGGGGCCGAAGCTGTCGTGCTCGATGCGGGTCTGGCTCATGCGGCCTCCTGCGATGCGATGGCTGCGAGATGCAGCGCATACCACGCATTTTGCGGCGTGCGCGCATCGGCGCGGGCCTACGCTGAGCGCGCCTGCGCTCCTACAGCGCCGGGCGCGGGTCGGCGACACACTGGTGCCCCGTTCGCACGCGGTGCGCCCCGGCGTTCGGCCCGCCCCTCCCACCCACCCTCAAGGAGAACCTGGATGAACAAGATCTGCGCGACCCTGCTCTGCGCCTGCCTGGCGGTGGCCAGTGCCAGCGCCCAGACTCAGCAAGACCCCGCGAAAAAAGACCCGGCGCCCAAAGCGGCGCCGATGGCCGCGCCGAAAGATGTGCTGAAGGACCCACCCAAGGACACGCTGAAGAAGGAACCCCCAGGCGTGAACTGCGCGACGGTGCAACGCATGCGCGAATCCGAAGCAGGCAAAGACCGCGCGCCCAAGGCCATGCCGTCGAAAGATGGCGGCATCGACTGCATGGACAACGTCGTCGATCCGAAACGGCCGATGGCCTGATCGCGCGTCAGCGTCAGGCGGCGTCCTACACCGAAGCGGCAGGAATGCACCTGCCCAGCCGACGCCGCGCATGCCAGCATCGCAGCATGCAGCCGCGGTGGCTGCACCATTCAATTCAGGAGAGTCGACATGTTGAAGCGAATCATTCCCGTGGTCGTGGCCGGACTGGCCCTGTGGCAGTGGACCGCGATGCGGCGCCAGAGTCAGTTCGAGCGGCAACGCAAGATCAGCCTGCCCAAGGCGCCGGCCGTCACGTCATGGGAAGGTGAAGGCGGCGCCCTGCCCGTGACCGGCAGCCAGCTCGGGCCGGACCCGGCGCCGCGTTGAGCTGACCCGTCACCGACAGCCGACCCGCCATCCTGGCGTTGCCCGAGAGGGCAGCGCGTCAATCGCCGAGCAGCTCACCCACCGCCTTCAGGTCGTCAACCCGGTCGCACACCGCCTTGATCGCCATCAGGATGGGCACGCCCAGGAACAAGCCCCACAGGCCCCACAGCCAACCCCAGGCGAGCACGCCGACGAACACCGCCACCGGGTTCATGCGGCTCGCCCGACCCGTGAGCCACGGCGTGAGCAGGTAGCCCTCGACACTGTTGATCGCCAGCGCCACGCCACCGACCAGCAGCGCCATCTCGAAGTTGCCGAACTGCACGAAGCCCATCAGCGCCGAGCCGCCGGTGACGACGATGCTGCCGAAGTAGGGGATGAAGTTGAGCACGAAGGTGGCCGCGCCCCAGACCCCGGCGTGTTCGACGCCGAGCCACGAAAAGGCGAGCCAGGTCGCGATGCCGACCACCGTGCTGGTGAACACCTGCACCAACAGGTAACGCTGGATCTGGTGGTCGATTTCGTCCAGCGCTTGCAGCGTGAGCCGCCTCTGGCCGAACGTCGGCCCGGCGATCCTCACCACCTTGCGGCGAAACAGATCGCCCGAGGCGAGCAGAAAGAAAGTGATGAAGAGCACCACCGTCGCCTGCCCGACCGCGGCCACCACGCCCAGCGTGCCGCTCCAGAGGTAGTCCTTCACGTTGAAGCGCGACGGCTCGATCTGCACTTTGGTGACGCTGCCCCCCGGTGTGGCGCCGCTCCCTTCAGCGGCGCGCTCCAGTTCGGTGGCGGCCTTCTGCACCGTGTCGAGGCTGCTCGCCGGCCCGCCCTTGCCGCGCAGCCCTTCGATGCCACGGCGCACTTTCTGCGCGGCGTCGGGCAGGGCTTGGATCATCGACGCCGCGTCGTCGCCCAGCGACCAGGCGATCGAGCCGATGCCACCGAGCACCGCGCTGAGCAACGCCGCGGCGGCGAGCATGCGCGGGATGCGCAACGCCACCAAGCGATTCACGAGTGGCGTGAGCGCATAGCTGAACATCAGGCCCAGCAGCAGCGGCACGAACACCGCGCTGGCCCAGTGCAGCATGTACAGGCTGGCCAGCGTCGCGATCGCCACCAGCGACGCACTGCGCACATTGACGGGCCCGCGCAAACGCGCGACTGGCGCGGCATCGTCCGCGTCCGGCGCAGCGGTGCCCGGGTCGGCGCCCGGGGCGTTGATCGGGGCGATCACTGCGGGGTCGGGCGCGGCGGCTGTCGCAGTGCCGGGCGGGCCCGTCACGACCATGCCGTGGCCGACAGCGTCGCGGCGCGCCGCGGCAGTCGCCGCCCGCCGTTCATGGCGCCTTCCTCGCTTCGCTCAGCAGAGTGATGTCGACGACGCTTGTATCGGTCTGCGCGCTTTGCATCGCGCCGCGGTTCGGCGCGGGCGGCAGGCGCAACAAGCAGTCCTGGCGTGCGTTGGCGTCTTGCACGGCATTGCAGCGCCAGGTCATCGCGGCAAGTGCGGCGGTGGCGTCGCGGCGCATGCCGCCCTGTAGACCAGCCTCGCGCACCTCGATGAAGAAGGCGGTCAGCAGCGCCAGGATGGCGATCGCGGCGAGGCCGGCGAGCGCCGCCAGGCGCACTGGCTCAGGCACGCCGCCCCACCACCATCGTAGGCGAGCCTGCAGCCCGGCAAGGCCGGTTCCCATCGGCATGCCACGCCCGGAAGCGTTCCGCGTTGAACCCCAGCAGTTCACCAGCCGGGTGGGGGCAACACGATCGGAGGAAAGTTCGACGACGCTGTACATGATGTAGGTCTCGCTGCGGCCCGCGGTGCATGGGTCGCAGATGCGTTGCACGGGCCGCGCGCAACGCATCTGCCTGGAAAGCTCAGGATTTGCGAACCGTGAGGAAGTTGTCCACACCGGTCACGCCTTTGACGGCGAGCACGATCTGGCGCGCGCGCAGCACTGAGTCGGCATCGGGCGCGGTGCCGCGCAAGGCCACACGCCCGCGCGACGACTCGACGTCGATCCTCAGAGGGTCGAGCTTGGCGTCGCGCGCCAGCTCCAAATTCACCGAGATCACGATCGCCGCGTCGGCGCTGGCCAGATTCGCCTTGGCCGCGAGATCGGCGGCGCCCTGCCTCGCCTGTTGCGCCGCTTCGGCGGCGGTTTGTCTGGTTTGGGCCGCAGCGTCCGCCGCCTGGTTCCGCAACTTTTCGGCTTCGCGTTCCACCTTGGCAACGGCGTTGTCGACGCGCTGGCCCGGCGTCGGTTCGCCGGGTTTGTCGCAGGCGGTGAGCGAGAAGGCGGCAGCCGCGGCGATGACGGCGGCGATGAAGGCCGCGTGATGACTGAGTCGGTGGTTCATGGTGTCTCCTGAAGCAAGCAACCCGCCCGCTGGGGTGGGCCTGGCGCCACGCCTGAAAGTCTTTGCGCGGCCAGCGTCTGTAAGGCTTCAGCCTAGGGCTGCGCCCGGCGACAGTGCGTCGGGGTGCACCGCGAGCTGGTGTCGGACAACACCTTGTCGGCCCCGCAGCCTGGTGCGACGCACCGCCACACGGCGTCCGTGCGCCACAGCACTGACGCTGGCCACGCCCTGCCCTAGCCTCGGCGACCCCACAACTCATCAAGCCGCCTCCCACCATGAACATCCTGATGGTCCTCACGTCACATCATCGCCTGGGCAACACGGGCAAGAAGACCGGCTTTTGGCTGGAAGAATTTGCCGCCCCCTACTACCTGTTCAAAGATGCCGGCGCCACGGTCACGCTGGCCTCGCCTTTGGGTGGCCAACCGCCGCTCGACCCGAAGAGCAACGAAGCCGATGCCCAGACCGACGCCACGCGCCGTTTCTAGGCCGATGTGCCCGCCCAGGCGTTGTTCGCCGCCACGCAAACGCTGGAGGGCATGAACACCAGCGATTTCGACGCCGTGTTCTACCCCGGCGGCCATGGCCCGATGTGGGATCTGGCCGAAGACTCAAAGTCGATCGCGCTCATCGAGTCCATGCTCGTGGCCGGCAAGCCCGTCGTCGCGGTATGCCATGCACCGGCCGTGCTGCGCCATGTGAAAGCCTTCAATGGCGAGTCGCTGATCAAAGGCCGGCAGGTGACGGGGTTTGCGAACAGCGAAGAGCGCGCCGCGGGCCTGGCCGACATCGTGCCTTTCCTCGTCGAAGACATGCTGGCCGCGCAGGGTGGGCACTACAGCAAGGCGGCCGACTGGCAGCCGCATGTCGTCGTCGACGGCGACCTCATCACCGGCCAGAACCCGGCGTCGTCCGCGCCCGCGGCCGTGGCACTGCTGAAGCGTTTGCGCGCGCAGGCCGAGCCTGACCCGGCGGCCGCGCACAACCCAGCGCGTGTCGGCCAGCGCACAGACAGGCCGCGTACCGCCCCTTAAGGTCAATGCGCGCGACCACCGAGCCCCTGGGCACGCGATGGTTCAGCGCGCAACCCCCATCACACCAAGGAACGCAACATGCAAACCAACTACGTCACTCGCGACAACTTCGGCATGTACTCCAAGAAAACCGACGGCCCCGGCCCCGCCCTGATGGGCGCCGACACGCTGCTCGGCAACGACGTCTACAACAAGGACGACCGGGATCTTGGAGACATCAAAGACTTCATGATCGACATGGCCACCGGCAAGATCGCCTACGCCGTCTTGTCCTACGGCGGCGTGATGGGCCTGGGCGACAAGCTCTTCGCCGTGCCCTGGCCGGCGCTGACGCTCGACACCATGAACAAGCGCTTCACGCTCGACGTACCACTGGAGACGCTGAAAGACGCGCCGGGTTTCGACAAGGGCCACTGGCCCGCGATGTCGGACAAGACCTGGGCTGGCGGCATCCACAAGTTCTACGGCACGCCCTACAGCGGCGACTGAGCCCGCCGCGCGCCGTTCACCGGACGCCGCTTCGCCTTGATGAGCGCAGCCTCGCGACGCATGCTGAGTGGCAGAGCCACATTTGCTCATGAGCACCCCAAGGCCGGCCGAAGCCGGCCGTCCCCCGCGGGGATCAAGGAAAGTGGCAGAGCCACATTTCCTTGAGAGCATCCCAGGCCCCTGTCGGCGCCCGGCGTTCGCGGAGAAACGATCTTGCGCTACAAGGTGAACGGCAG
>JANOLJ010000432.1:0-12535 GCA_031419715.1 Burkholderiales bacterium
TTGGCACCCAGAATCTGCCCCCAGGCCAGATCCGCCTTCTGGCTCTTCCCCGTCACGAAAACAATGGGGATGCCCTTCGTGGCGTCGTCGGCCTTCAGTTGGCGAGTCGCGGCATAGCCGTCCATGCCGGGCATGTTCACGGCGCGTCAGTTGGCGCGTGAGTCGGCGCGTCAGTTGGCGCGTCAGCCTGCGATGAGCCGGCCGCGGAACAAGTAGCCCACGCGCGCCTGAGATTGCAAGGGCACGATGTCCTGCGTGGCGCGTTCGATGCGTCGGCGCAGCCGGTAGATCGTGGCGTGCAGGGTGTTGTCGGCCTCGTCGGATTGCTCGCGACCCATGATGCGGCGCAGCTCGGAGTGCGCCACGACGCCACCGTTGGCCGCCAGAAAACACTCCATCAGCGCAAGATCGTTCTCGCCAAGTTCGATGCTCACGCCGTCGGGTGCGAGCAACCTGCGGCCCTGGCGGTCGAGCTGCCAGGTCGCGCTGCGGGCCGCGCCACTGGCGCTGCGCCGGTGCACCGCCTTCACCGCCAATGCGACTTGCTCGAAGCGAACCGGCTTGGCCAGGTGCATGTCGGCTCCGGCACGCAGCACATGATCGAATACCTCGGGCCCGAGCCGGCCCGACACCGCCACGATGCCGCTTTGCACGCGCTTACGCAGCAAGCGGATCAGGTCCACGCCGTCGATGCCGGGCAGCATCAGGTCAACCAGGTAAAACTCGAACTCATAGGCGTTGGGCGCGACGAGGAAGTCGTCGCTGTCGCTGAACACGGTCACCGCAACCCCCTGCGCTAGCAGGTACTTCGTCAGGAACTCGGCGTACTCCGGGTCATCGTCAATGATCGCAAGGGTCTTTGGGAGCATGGTCTTCAGCTGCGCTGGGGCGCACCCGGAAATGGTTCAATGGAACAACGCCTGCGGCAACACCAACCGAAACAGCGCGCCACGCGGCGGGTTGTCGCGCACCTCGATTGTGCCGCGATGCAAAGCCGCCACGCGCGCCACGATGTACAAGCCCAGGCCCATACCGGTGGTGCCGCCGTGTTGCGGGCCGCGCACGCCGCGCTCGAACACTTTCCTTTGCCAATCGGGTTCGATGCCGTTGCCCTGGTCGCGCACCTCGAGCACCAGCGCCAGCGGTTCATCCGAGTCGAGCACATTCAAATCCACCGGCGACCGCGACGGCGAATACTTCAACGCGTTCACAAGCAGGTTGCGCAGCGCCAGGCGCATCAGGCCGCTGTTCATCGTGGCGGTTCGGGTATGGCCGATGCGGTTGATGCGCACCCGCGTTCGTTCGTTCGCGTCGAGGTCGCCCAGCGCCAGCCCGATCACGGTGTCGATGTCGGTGTCCTGCACCGAGATCGCGCGTTCATCCGCGACGAGCCTGGCCGCGGCAAGCGTGTTGTTGAGCGACCCCACCACATGGCCCAGCACGATCTGGGCACGCTGCAGCGGCGCCGCGGCTTCGGCGCCCCGCCCGCCCGCGAGCTCGATGGCGCTGGCCGCGGCCTCGATCGCCGCCGACGCATTGTTCAGCGGTTGCGACACTTCATGCGCCAGCATGGCGATCAAGTCATCGCGCTCTTTCAGCGTGCGGCCCAAGGCGACGAGCGCCGAGCGGCTCATCCAACCGAACATCAAACCCATCGCCAGGCCAAATACGTTCACGCCGATCAACAAGGCGCGCGCGTCCTGGTAGGCGCTGACGGCCGCCGCATGGTCCGCCTGGTTGTCGGCTTCTTCCTGGGCGATACGCGCGGCGATCGCGGTTTGCCAGGCCTGCGATGCGGGAGCGGCCTGGGTGCGCAGCAAGGTGGTGGCTTCGGCGTCCTGGCCGGCCCGCGCCAGATCGAGCATGCGATCGTTCAGGCGCCGCGCGGTCTGGCTCGCCGCGAGGATTTCGGCACGCCCGCGCTGCCCCGCGTCGTCGGCCGGCAAGGTCAGCAGCGTCGCCCAGGCGGCGTCGTAGCGCTGTCGGGCATGAACGATCTTGGCCAACTCAACGTCGATTTCCGCGGCGTCGTGCAACAGCACGACCCGGGGCACGAGCCGCGAGACGATGTGCACCGCCTCCGACATTTCGTGCGTCAGCCTGATCTTGGCGTTGTTGCTCTCAACGATTTGATTCAGGTGATGCTGAACCCTCGATATCTCGAACATCGCCACGCTGCCGGCGGTGACCGACATCGCCAGCATCAGGCCAAAGGCCAGGCCCAGCTTGTGGCGCAACAGCACCCGAGCGAATTTGATCAATGATTCACCCGCGGTCCGGGGCAGTGGCAATTGATTCCGAGTATCGGCGGGCAGATAAGCCATGGCCAGCATTTTGCGCTCGCCGTGCAAGCGGGCGACGCGTCAGGTGGGGCCAGCCCGAAGATCGCCTCGGGGCGCTGGCGGACGCATCGAATTCATCGATAGCGGTGCGCCATCGCCTCCAGTGGAATCGCGCGCATGCGCGCCGCATGCCCGGCGCACCCAAAGGCTTCGAAGCGTGCCTTGACGATGCCGCGCGCCGCCTTCTTCGCTTCGAGCATGGCCTTGCGCGGGTCGAACTCGCTGGGCTGCTCGGCGAACACCTGGCGCATCGCGCCGCTCATGGCCAGGCGGATGTCGGTGTCGATGTTGATCTTGCGCACGCCGCTCTTGATGCCGCGTTGAATTTCTTCCACCGGCACGCCATAGGTCTGCTTGATGTCGCCGCCGTATTTTCGAATGATGGCCAGCCACTCCTGGGGCACGCTGCTCGAGCCATGCATCACCAGGTGCGTGTCCGGCACCGCGGCGTTGATCTGGGCAATGCGCTGCATCGCCAGGATGTCGCCCGTGGGCTGGCGCGAGAATTTGTAGGCGCCGTGGCTCGTGCCAATGGCGATCGCCAACGCATCGACGCCGGTGCGCGCGACGAAATCTTTCGCCTGCGCCGGGTCGGTGAGCAGCATGTCGTGGCTGAGCTTTCCGACCGCGCCGCTGCCGTCTTCCTCACCCGCTTCGCCGGTCTCCAGCGAACCCAGGCAACCGAGTTCGCCCTCCACCGACACACCGATCGCATGCGCGAACTCGCACACCTTGCGCGTCACGTTCACGTTGTAGTCGTACTCGGCCGGGGTCTTGGCGTCCTCCAACAACGAGCCGTCCATCATCACGCTGGTGAAGCCGGAGCGGATCGACTGCTGACATACCGCGGGCGACGCGCCATGGTCCTGATGCAGCACGATGGGAATATCGGGGTGCGACTCCACCGCGGCGAGCACCATGTGGCGCAGATAGGGCTCGCCCGCATACTTGCGCGCGCCCGCCGAGGCCTGCAGGATCACCGGCGACTGTGACTCCTGCGCAGCTTCCATGATCGCCTGAATCTGCTCCAGGTTGTTGACGTTGAACGCCGGCACGCCGTAGCCAAACTCGGCGGCGTGGTCGAGCACTTGGCGCAGTGAAACGAGAGCCATCGGGGAGTTCTCCAGGGGTCGGGTGAATGAAGTCGGGTCTTGCCGCGGGCCGCGTCGGCCGCGTGCGCATGCGCGTGGCGGATCAGGGAAAGTCCGACACCGTGTCCATCTGTGCGCACCAGGCCTGGATGTCGGGGAGCCCCACCCGGGTGGCATCGCCCGCCACGGTGCGCAGGCTCGGGCGCCAGCCGTCGCGCGTGTGCAGCCCGGGCCCGATGGCCACGGCACCGTCGATCGGCGCGTTCGCGAAGTAGATGCTGCGCGTCACTACCACCGCGATGTCGGCGGCGCGCGCCGCTGCCACGCCGCCGGGGGAGTCTTCAAGCGCCACCGCCTGAAGCGGGCCGATGCCCAATTCGCGCAGCACCCGCACATAAACCTCGGGGTCGGGTTTCTTCGAGCGCACGTCCTCACCACAGACGATGCTCGCGAACCAAGACTCCCACTGCGCACCCAGATGCACCTCTAGCAGCGCTTGCACGTTGCCTCGGCTTGTCGTCGTGGCGATGGCCATGCGCACGCCGCCCTGCTGGCATTGCCGCATCAGCTCCATCACACCGTCACGCAATGGAATCCGGCCTTCGCGGACGAGGTGGGTGTAGAAAACGTTCTTCCTCGCATGCACGGTGCGCGCCAGGGCGTCGCGCTGGTCGGCGAGCACCGGCGCGTCGGGCCGCGTGTTCATGTCGTGCATCAAGCGCTCGCGCCCGCCGGTGACGCGCAGCAACTCGCCGTAGCGGCTTTCGTCCCAATGCCAAGCCAGGCCACAGGCCTCGAAGGCGAGGTTGAACGCGACGCGGTGGCCGTCGCGCTCGCTCTCGGCGAGCGTGCCGTCAACGTCCCAGAGCAGGGCTTCGATCATGATGTCAGTTCACTCCTCGGGCCACTCCGTGCGCCCGACCCTCAAGCACATGGTCGGCAATCTGGCCCAGGCTGTGGAACACCCGGTCCGGCTGGCTCTGTTCGATCGGCACGCCCGCGTTGTAGCCATAGGGAACGGCCCAGGCGGCGACGCCGGCATTGCGCGCCGCATTGACATCGGTCGCCGAGTCGCCCACATGGGCGGTGCGGTTCGTGCTCACGCCGATGCGTTGCGCCACATGGCGCAGTACGCTGGCGTGCGGCTTCTTCTCGGGCAGCGTATCGCCACCGATGACGAGTTCGAAGTAACCCGCCAAGCCAGTGACCTGCAACACCCGCACGGCGTGCCGATGCTCCTTGTTCGTCACGCACACCAGGCGCAGGCCCGCCGCCTTGAGTTGCGTCAGCGCCAGCGCGCAGCCGCCATAGGGAACCGCTGAGGAGCCCGTGGTGGCGGCGTAGTGTTCATCCATGCTCGCCAGCACGGCCGGCGGCTGCACGCTGCCCGCCAGCGCCGGCTGCTCGATGAAACATCGGGCGAGCAACTTGAGGATCAGCTCGCGGGTTCCGGCACCGATCAGGTTCTCGATTTCCGCGACGGGCCGGCGCGCGATGCCGTGCGACTCAAGCGCACGGTTCGCCGCTTCGGCGATCTCCGCGGCGGTGTCGACGAGCGTGCCGTCGAGGTCGAAACTGATCAGGTCGTAGCTCATGGTTCGGGCCGTTGGCTTCTCCGCCGCTCAATTGCTGGAACGCACGAGGCGTTGCTCGTCATCGCACTCCACCTGCACCAGGTCGGCCAGTTTTCGCGAGGTGAGGCCGAAGTGCTCGAACAGCGCCCCGGCGGGTGCCGATTCACCGAATGTATCGACACCGAGTGCCGCGTTACATCCGTACTGGCCCCACCAGCGTGTCACGCCGGCCTCAACGCCGATGCGCGCCAGGCCGCGGCCGAGCACGGCTTCGCGGTAGGCGCGGTCCTGGCGGTCGAACACCGTCGATGAAGGAATGGACACGACACGCACCGGAACATCGCGCGCGTCAAGCAAGACCTGCGCGGCCATTGCAAGCGCGACTTCCGAGCCGGTAGCGAGGATCACGCCGCGCGCGCCTTTGCGATCGCTCAGCACATAGCCGCCACGGCGGATCGCCAGCACCTGCTCGGGGCTGCGCTGTTGCGCGGGCAGGTTCTGCCGCGACAACAGCAGCGCCGTGGGCCGGTGCGGTTGCGTCAGGCCGAAGGTCCACGCGACGGCGGTTTCCGCGGCGTCGCACGGGCGCCAAACGTCCAGGTTCGGAATCAGCCGCAGGCTCGCCGCGTGCTCCACCGCCTGGTGCGTCGGCCCGTCTTCGCCCAGGCCGATCGAGTCGTGCGTGAAGACGTGGATGACACGCAGCTTCATCAACGCCGCCATGCGGATCGCGTTGCGGCTGTAGTCGCTGAACGTGAGGAAGGTGCCGCCATAGGGAATGAAGCCGCCGTGCAGCGCCAGCCCATTCATCACCGCAGCCATGCCGAACTCGCGCACGCCGTAGTTGATGTGGCGCCCGCCCTTGCGCCCACCGCGCACCGCGCCGCAACCTGGAAAGTCGGTCAGGTTCGAGCCCGTCAGGTCGGCGCTGCCGCCCAGCAGCTCGGGCAACTTCGGCGCGAGCTTGGCCAACACCTGTTGCGAGGCCTTGCGCGTGGCCACCGTTTCGCGCGATTGGCCGAATTCGCTGAGCACGCCGAGCAGCGTTTCTTCAAAGTCGTGCGGCAGCTCGCCTTTGACGCGCCGCTCGAACTCGGCGGCCAACAACGGATGCGCGGCGCGAAACGCCGCAAAGCGCGCCTGCCACTTGGCCTCGCGACACGCGCCGATGTCGCGCGCGTTCCAGCGCGCGGCAATGGGCGCGGGAATCTCGAATGGCGCATGCGCCCAGCCGATCGCGGCGCGGGTCTGTGCAATCTCATCGGCGCCCAGCGGCTCGCCATGTGCCTTGGCGCTGCCCGCGCGGTTCGGCGAGCCTTTGCCTATCGTCGTGCGGCACACGATCAACGTCGGCTTGTCGGCACAGCCCTTGGCCAGCGCGATCGCCTGGCCAATGTCGACGACTGAGTGGCCGTCGAGCGGCCCGATCACGTTCCAGCCGTAGGCGCGAAAGCGCGCCGGGGTGTCGTCGACGAACCAGCCCTGCACCGCGCCGTCGATCGAGATGCCGTTGTCGTCGTACAGCGCGATCAACTTGTTCAACTTCCACGCGCCAGCCAGCGCACAGGCTTCGTGGCTGATGCCTTCCATCAGGCAGCCGTCGCCGAGGAACACATAGGTGTGGTGGTTCACGATGTCGTGCGCGCCGGTGTCATCGACACGGTTGAACTCGTCGGCGAGCAGTTTCTCGGCCAGGGCAAAACCCACCGCGTTTGTCAGGCCCTGGCCGAGCGGCCCGGTGGTCGTCTCCACCCCCGGCGTCAGGCCTACTTCAGGGTGTCCCGGCGTCTTGCTGAGCAGCTTGCGAAAGCGCTTCAACTCGTCGGTGGTCAGCGCATAGCCGCTCAAGTGCAGCAGCGCATAGAGCAGCATCGACGCATGGCCGTTGGAGAGCACGAAGCGGTCTCGATCGGGCCAGTGCGGGTTCGCCGGGTTGTGGCGCAAGTGGCCGCCCCACAGCGCCACGGCCATCTCAGCCATGCCCATCGGCGCACCGGGGTGGCCTGAGTTGGCCTGCTGCACGGCGTCCATCGCCAACGCACGCAGTGCATTGGCCATGTCGTCGCGCTGGCCGTTGTCGGCGCGGATCACGCGGTCGTTGGAGTTTGTGCTCATGTGTGTTCTCGCAAAGTCACAGCTCGCCCAAGGCACGCTTGCGCCGCTCCATCATTCGCCAGATGAAGGGCGTGAAGATGAGTTGCATCGCCAGCTCCATCTTTCCGCCGGGCACGACGATGGTGTTGGCGCGCGACATGAAGGAGTCGTGCACCATCGTCAGCAGGTACTGGAAGTCGATGCCCTTCGGATTGGCGAAGCGGATCACAACCAGGCTTTCGTCGGCGGAAGGAATGTCGCGCGCGATGAAGGGGTTGCTCGTGTCCACCATCGGCACGCGCTGAAAGTTCACATGGGTGTGGGTGAACTGCGGGCAGATGTAGTGCACGTAGTCGGGCATGCGGCGCAGGATCGTGTCGGTCACGGCCTCGGTGGAGTAGCCACGCTGTTTCTTGTCGCGCCAGAGTTTCTGGATCCACTCGACGTTGATCACCGGCACGACGCCGATCAACAAGTCGGGATGGCGCGCGATGTTCACCTCGGGCGTGACCACCGCGCCGTGCAGGCCTTCGTAGAACAGCAGGTCGGTGTCCCCGGGCAGGCTCTGCCACGGTGTGAACGTGCCCGGCTCCTGTTTGTACGGCAGCGCTTCTTCGGCGTTGTGCAAGTACCTGCGGTGTTTGCCCGTACCGGATTCGGCGTAAGCGTGGAACAGTTGCTCAAGCTCGGCAAACAGGTTGTTCTCCGGGCCGAAGTGGCTGAAGTTCTGGTTGCCGTTTTTCTCCGCCTCGGCCATGCGCAGCTTCATCTCCTTGCGGTCGTAGCGGTGAAAGCTGTCGCCTTCGATGATCGCCGCCTTGACGCCGTCACGGCGGAAGATGTTCTCGAAGGTGCGAGTCACCGATGTGGTTCCGGCGCCGGACGAACCGGTGATGGCGATGATGGGATGGCGTTCGCTCATGGCGCAGGTCTCGTTGAATCGGGTCGTCGCGGGACAAACTGGGATGCAAGGCTGCTCCTGGTCCGCAGGCGTCTGGAGGCGTGCGTTCAGCCTGCCAAGGTTCCCGCGCCAGGGCGACGGCGGCGCCCCCGTTCTCCGGTCCACGCTCGCGGGGCACCGGATTGAGACTGGCTGCATCGCGCCATCAACACGGTTTCGCCCTGGATGCGTCGCGGACGCCGCGAATGGCACCTGCGCCCGGGGGCACCACCGCCGCCCTGCTGCCACCGTCGGTTGCCGGCCACGCCTTCGCATACCACCCGGGTGTCGGGGCAGGCGGTTTGGGGTACGGGCGCAGGTGCCATTCGCGGTGTCCTCAACCTGCGCACGAGAACACGGCGTTGATGGCGCCACCGCCGCAGGTCGAATCCGGTGCCCCGCGAGCGTGGACCGGAGAACGTACCCCAGGCCACCTGCCACGCTGCTCAACATCTGCACGCAGCGAGCCGCGAAGCTCAGCAACGTGCCCAATTTCGACCCGTCCTGCACGCGCGAAATAGCGAATCTCACCTCAGTCCCTGAACAAGCTGCGCTCAGCGAACAACGCGATACCGGGCTCGCGCGTCGCCGGTTCGTGGTGATAGCGCTCGATGCGTTCGACTTCGGCGCGCGAGCCGAACACCAGGCCGATGCGCTGGTGCAGCGAGGTCGGTTTCACGCCGAGCATGGGCTGGCGACCGGTGCTGGCGCGTCCTCCGGCTTGCTCGATGACGAAGCCGATCGGGTTTGCTTCATACAGCAGGCGCAGCCGCCCGGGTTTGGCCGGGTCTTTGGTGTCGCGTGGGTAGAGGAACACGCCGCCGCGCATCAGGATGCGGTGCGCTTCGGCGACCATGCTGGCGATCCAGCGCATGTTGAAATCCTTGCCGCGCGCGCCCGGCTTGCCGGCCAGGCATTCATCGACATAGCGCTTCACCGGCGGCTCCCAAAAGCGGCTGTTCGACGAATTGATGGCGAACTCATGGGTCTGCGCGGGCACTTGAATCTTCGGGTGCGTCAGCACGAACTCGCCGAGGTTCGGGTTCAGCGTGAACCCGGCCACACCGTTGCCCACCGTCAGCACGAACATCGTTGTCGGGCCGTACAGCGCGTAGCCGGCGGCGACTTGCGTGGCGCCGGGCTGCAGGAAGTCGGCCTCCAGCACATCGCGACCGCTGTCCACCACGTCTTGCGGCGCGCGCAGGATCGAGAAGATGCTGCCCACCGAGACGTTGACATCGATGTTGCTCGAACCGTCGAGCGGGTCGAACACGAGCAGGTACTTGCCGCGCGAATAGGCCTCGGGAATCTGGCGCGGCTCATCCATCTCTTCCGAGGCCATGCCGGCAAGGTGCCCGTTCCATTCGTTCATGCGAATGAAGATTTCGTTGCTCAGCACATCCAGCGGCTTTTGCACCTCGCCTTGAACGTTCACGCCGCCAGCCACTGGCGTCGGCGCTGCGCCGAGGTTGTCGCCCAGTTCGCCGAAGGCGACGATGCGCGAAATCGCCTTGCACGCGATCGACACGTCAAGGATCAGCGCGTTCAGATCGCCGCTGGCCTGCGGATAGCGGCGGCGCTCTTCGATCAGGTAGCGCGTCAGGGTCCAGCGGTGCGACAAGGGCATGGCGAGCTTTCAATGATTCGTTTCGATGAATCGATCAGGTGTCGCTGGCGGCGCCGCCCGCGCTGTCGTGCGCGAACACACGGCTGGCGCGCATGTCCTCGGGCTCCAGCGTCGTCAAGTCTTCGCGTGTCAACTCGCGGTGCGGTTGCGCGAACAGGCGGCTCGCCTGGCGCAGCCGCATGCGGTCGAGCGCATTGCGCACGCTGCGCGCGTTCGCGAAGTGCGGCTGGGCGAGGCGGCGGATCAGGTATTCGCCAAACGTCTCGCGCGCACCGGCACCAAAGCGGTAGTTCATCGTCTCCAGCATCTTGTCGCTGATCTGCAGCAACTCGCCGTGGCCATAGTCCGGGAAGTCGAGGTGATGCGCGATGCGCGAGCTCATTCCCGGGTTGCTTTGGAAGAACGTGTCCATGCGGCCTTTGTAGCCGGCGAGGATGACGACCAGATCGTCGCGCTGGTTCTCCATCACCTGCAGCAGGATTTCGATCGCCTCCTGGCCATAGTCGCGCTCGTTCTCCGGGCGGTACAGGTAATACGCCTCGTCGATGAAGAGCACGCCGCCCATCGCTTTCTTCAGCACCTCCTTCGTCTTCGGTGCCGTGTGGCCGATGTACTGGCCCACCAGGTCGTCGCGCGTCACCGCCACCAGGTGGCCTTTGCGCACATAGCCCAGCCGATGCAGGATTTGCGCCATGCGCATCGCCACCGTCGTCTTGCCGGTGCCGGGGTTGCCGGTGAAGCTCATGTGCAGGCTCGGAGCCTGGGCTTGCAGACCGAGGTTGATGCGCAGCTTGTCGATCACGAGCAACGCGGCGATGTCGCGAATGCGCTGCTTGACGGGCACGAGGCCAATCAGGTCGCGGTCGAGTTCGTCCATCACCGCTTCGACCTGGCTTTGCGCCAGCACTTCGGCCACGGTGCGTGCGCTGGCCGCGACCACGGCACCTTCGCCAGCATTGGCGGCGTTCATCACGCCGCCAGCCGCAGCGGCTTCGCGCCCGCCAGCTCGGACCGCATGGCGTCGATGACTCGCTTGTAGTCGGGTTGACCGAAGATGGCGCTGCCCGCGACAAAGGTGTCGGCCCCCGCCTCGGCGATGCGCCGGATGTTGTCGCACCTGATGCCGCCGTCGACTTCGAGGCGGATGTCGCGGCCGCTCTTTGAGATGATCTTGCGCGCCGCCTCGCACTTGCGCAACGCCGATTCGATGAAGCTCTGGCCGCCGAAACCGGGATTCACGCTCATGATGAGCACGAGATCGACCTTGTCGCTGTCTTCACCCAAAACCCATTCCAGCACGTCCAGCGGCGTCGCCGGGTTGAATACGAGCCCGGCCTGGCAGCCCTCCGCGCGGATCAGTTGCAATGTGCGATCTACATGCGCGCTGGCGTCGGGGTGAAAGCTGATGAGGTCGGCGCCCGCCTTGGCGAACGCGACCGCAAGCGCATCGACGGGTTGCACCATCAGGTGCACGTCGAGCGGCACTTTCGTGCCGTCGGCGCGCACGCAGTGCGGCTTGATCGCTTGTGCCACACCCGGGCCGATCGTCAGGTTCGGCACGTAGTGGTTGTCCATCACGTCGAAGTGGATCCAGTCGGCACCTGCGGCGATGACCGCACGCACTTCTTCGCCGAGCCGCGCGAAGTCGGCCGACAGGATGGAAGGTGCGATGCGGTACATCGTCAGGGCTCAGTAGCGTTGTGCTTCGGGCTTGTCAGTCGCGTAGCTGTGTACCGTGTACTGCACCTGGCGCCCGCCGATCTCCTGACGCACCAGGCCGAAGCCGGGTTCGCTCAATGGCCGGTTCACGAGGTACGACATGCGCACTGATTCGACGCCCTGCGTCGAGTCGAACGCGGTGACGCGCACATAGTGGTTCGGGAAGGTCTTGCGGCAGGCGTTGATCTCGGTCAGGATGCCGGCCGGGTCCTTCAGGTCGAACATCGGGTTGCCGTACATCTCCCAGTAGGTATTGCGCGGATGCGGGTCGTCGGTGTACTCGATGCCCACCGCCCATTTGTTCTTCAGTGCGTACTCGATCTGGCTGCCGATCTGCGCATCGGTGAGGTCAGGCAGGTAAGAGAACTGGCCTTGCGTGACACGGTTGCCTTGGTTTGTCATCATGATGGATAGTCCTTTCAGAAGGCCGCGGTGGGCGTGGGCACGAAGTCCGCCGTGTCGGTCGACTCGTAGTTGAAGCTGATGTCGCCCCAGGTGTCGATCGCGGCCTTGAGCGGCGCGCACCACTTGGCGGCGTCCCTCAATATCTGCGGGCCTTCGTTCCAGATGTCGCGGCCTTCATTGCGCGCCAGCACCATGGTCTCGAGCGCCACGCGGTTCGCGGTGGCTCCCGCCTGTATGCCCATCGGGTGGCCGATGGTGCCGCCGCCGAATTGCAAGACCACGTCATCGCCGAGGTAGGTCAACAACTGGTGCATCTGCCCGGCGTGAATGCCGCCCGAGGCGACCGGCATCACCTTGTTCATCGACGCCCAGTCCTGCTCGAAGAACAGGCCCTTCTCCAACTGCATCGGCGTGTGCGTGTCGAGCAGTGTGTCGTAGAAACCGCGAATCATCATCGGGTCGCCCTCTAACTTGCCCACCACCGTGCCGGCGTGGATGTGGTCCATGCCCGCCATGCGCATCCACTTGCAGATGACGCGGAAGTTCATGCCGTGGTTCTTCTGCCGCGAATAGGTGCTGTTGCCGGCGCGGTGCAGGTGCAGAATCATGTCGTTCTTGCGCGCCCACAGCGCCATGCTCTGGATCGCGGTGTAGCCGATCACCAGGTCGATCATGATGATCACGCTGCCCAGGCTCTTCGCGAACTCGGCGCGCGTGTACATCTCTTCCATCGTGCCGGCGGT
>JANOLJ010000433.1:0-5232 GCA_031419715.1 Burkholderiales bacterium
CCTGCCTGATCGCCGACATCCGCATGGACGGCATGAGCGGGCTCGAGTTGCAAGACCGCCTGATGGAGCGCCGCTCGCCACTGCCCATTGTTTTCATCACCGGCCACGGCGACGTGCCGATGGCCGTGACGACGATGAAAAAGGGTGCCATGGACTTCATCGAGAAACCTTTCAAGGAAGACGAACTTCTCGGTCTGGTCGAAGGCATGCTGGAACAGGCGCGCTCCGCGTTCTCGCAGCACCAGGAAGCCGCCAGCCGCGACGCGCTGCTGTCGCGCCTGACAACGCGCGAGGCGCAGGTGCTTGAGCGCATCGTCGCCGGCCGACTGAACAAGCAGATTGCCGACGATCTGGGCATCAGCATCAAGACCGTGGAGGCGCACCGCGCGAACATCATGGAAAAGCTAAACGCCAACACGGTCGCCGACCTGCTCAAAATCGCGCTCGGCGCTCAGACGAAGGTTTGATTCTTCCATTCAAGCCGATTCCCGGAACCACCAAGGCCGCTACCGCAGCGGCTTTTTTCTTTTGACTCAAGCGCGCTCATGAACGCACGAATCATCGACGGCACGGCCCTGGCGCGCGAGGTACGCGCCGATGTGGCCCGACGCGCCCTTGCCTTGGCACAGCTCGGCATCAAGCCGGGCCTGGCCGTGATCCTGGTCGGCGACGACGCGGCCAGCCAGGTCTATGTGCGCAACAAGATCAAGGCGTGCGTCGAAGCCGGCCTGCACTCCGTGTTCGAGAAGTTCGACACCACGCTGACCCAGGCCGATCTGCTGGCGCGCGTCAAGGCGCTGAATGACGATCCGGGCGTGCACGGCATCCTCGTGCAAATGCCTTTACCCCGGCACATCGACTCGCACGAGGTGATCGCGACGATTGCCACGCACAAGGACGTCGACGGCTTTTCCGTGCTCAGCGCCGGCGAACTCGCCAGCGGCCTGCCCGGCTTGCGGCCGTGCACGCCCTACGGCTGCATGAAACTGATCGAGAGCACGGGGATCAGCCTGCGCGGCAAACATGCAGTCGTGATCGGCCGCAGCAACACGGTAGGCAAGCCAATGGCGATGATGCTGCTGCAAGCCAACGCCACGGTGACGATCTGTCACAGCGCCACGCCCGACCTCGGCCTCCACACCCGACAGGCCGACGTGCTGGTGGCCGCGGTCGGCCGGCGCAACACCGTGACGGCCGAGATGGTCAAGCCCGGTGCGGTGGTCATTGACGTCGGCATGAACCGCGACAGTGCAGGCAAGCTGTGTGGCGACGTCGACTTTGCTGGCGTGGCGCAGGTGGCTTCGGCCATCACTCCGGTACCCGGAGGTGTCGGACCGATGACGATCGCGATGCTGCTGGCAAATACCGTCGAGGCCGCGGAACGTCAAACCGGCGTTTTCGCGCGAAAGTCGCCTTGAGGAAACGGTTACGCTGCGCTAGATTCGCGCCATGCCCAAGACACCGGGGAGCACCATGAACATTGCGTCACTTCGACGAGGCCTGATCGTCACGATCGCCGGATGCCTGCCACTTGCGGCCGCCTTGATGGTCGGCGACGCCCAGGCACAGTACAAGGTGGTCGGATCCGATGGCAAGATCACCTATACCGACCGGGTGCCCCCGCCCAGCGATGGCAAAGCGACGGCGCTGGGCGGGCGCGGCACGGCCGGTCCGCCCGAAGTGGCGCTGCCTACCGAGCTGCGCCAGGCGGTTTCACGCTACCCCGTCAGCCTGTTCGTGACCGAACGCGCTTGTGCCCCTTGCGATTCGGCTCGCCAACTGCTTCGCCAGCGCGGCGTTCCCTATAGCGAAAAGGTCGTTGCCACGCCAGAAGACAGCGACGCGCTGGAGCGCCTGACTGGCGGGCGCGACGCACCCACACTGACCCTGGGCGCGCAAACCCTGCGCGGGTTCACCTCCGAACTCTGGACGTCCTACCTCGACGCGGCAGGTTACCCGCGCGAATCACGTTTGCCCGCGAACTACCGCTACCCGGAGCGCACGCCGCTGACGCAGCCGCGTGAAAGCGTGGCGACCCGCCCTGCCCCGACGGCGCAGTCCGCCACAAACCCAACACCCGAAGCGCCCGCCGAGCCGCCGCCTGCGGGCGCGGGAAACATCAAGTTCTGAGCGACTCGCTGCGCCGGATCGCGCGGCCGACGGCGCGCGCCTGCGTGGACCCCAACATGACGGCTGCGCTCGTCGCCCAGAACAGCGACGCCGCGCCCACAGCGGCACCCACCACACCGAACAGCAACGGCATGGCGGCACTCGCCAAGCCTATCGTCATGGTGCGCAGCGCGATCGCCTCGCCATGGCGATGCGATGGCGTCAACTGGTGCAACGCACTCAAGATCATCGGCTGCACCGCGCCCAGCGTGAGGCCCAGGCAAACGGCACACAGACCCATCAGCCACGCCGTGTGGACCAAAGGGTAGACACCGAGCATCAGGCCCGTCCCGAGCATCGCCCCCACCAGCACACTGACTTCGGGCAGGCGATGCGCGAGCACGGGAATGAGAAGGCGAACCAGCGTCACCGCCGCGGCGAAGGCGCCGAGAATGACACCAATCGCGGTAGCGCTGAATCCACGCTCGTGACCGAGGATGGGAACAACGAACGCATGGACGTCCCAACTGGCCGAAAGCAGCAAGTTCACGAACAACAGGCGCCGTACGCCCGGCAGTCGGAGCAAGTCCCAGGGATTGCTCTTGACCTGTGAGGTAGCCTCTGGCTTCGGCCGTTCCTTCGCTATCCAACGTGCCGAGAGCAACCCGAGCAGCGGAACCACGGCCAGCGCCAGATAGGCCCAGCGCACACCCGCCCAGTCCATCGTCACGCCCGCGAGCACTGGACCGATGACGTTGGCCACAGCCGGCGCAATCCCGAGCCAGCTGAAGACCCGTTTGAGCTCGGTGCTGCCCACCGCACTGCGGCCCGCCGTGCGCTGTATGGCAATCATGCCGTAGGTCGCACCGGCGCCACTCAACACGGCGCAAAGGCACAACAAGACGAATTGCGCCGCCTCGACCCAGGTGGCTGCTACCGCGACCATGCCACCGGCCACGGTGAGCAGCACCGACAAGCGCAGCGGTGCGTGGTAGCCACTTCGGTCGGCATGGCGCCCCGCCGCAAACGCGAAGACCATGGGCGACAACGCGAACAAGCCGAGCAGCACGCCTACAGCCCATTCGGCATGGCCTTGACGCAGCACTTGTAGTGGTGCGGCAAGACGAAGGCCCGTCATGGAGGAATGCAGGCACACCTGCCCGACGATCAATGCCAGCAAGACTTTGGCTTGAGGCGCAGGCGTCGCGTCATCGGCACTGCGCGCCCGCGGCGCGTCAGTCATTGGTGTCGTCAGCCGGCTCCGCTTGCAGGCCCGGCAGCAGCGCTTCAGTTCGCGACTCCGTCAAGCCCTCCACCGACTTGAGCTTGCGCGCCATTGCGTTGGTGCGGGTTTGCGCCAGGTCGATCGTGCTGCTCGCCTCGTCAAGTTTGCGTTTCGTCTTGGCCAACACTTCGCCGAATTTGGTGAATTCGGTTTTCACCGCACCCAGCACTTCCCAGACTTCCGCGCTGCGTTGCTCCAGCGCCAGTGTGCGGAAGCCCATTTGCAGGCTGTTCAGCGTGGCCAGCAGTGTTGTCGGGCCCGTTAGCATGACGCGAAACTCGCGCTGCAACGCCTCCATCAGCCCGGGGCGGCGCAGCGCCTCAGCGTAAAGGCCTTCGGTGGGAACAAAAAGAATCGCAAATTCCGTGGTATGCGGTGAGGCCACATATTTGTCGCGGATCGTCCTGGCCTCCAGCCGCAAGCGCTGTTCAACGGCCCGGCCCGCGGCTTCGGCGCCCGGCGCATCGGCGCGCTCTTGGGCGTCGAGCAGTCGCTCGTAGTCTTCGCGCGGGAATTTCGCGTCGATCGGCAACCACAGGGGCTGGCCGTCGTCACGCCGCCCCGGCAGTTTGATCGCGAATTCCACGCGTGCGCCGCTGCCAGGAATTGTCTCGACATTGCGCGCGTACTGATCGGGCGTGAACACTTGTTCGAGCAGACCCGCAAGCTGCACCTCGCCAAAGATGCCGCGCGTCTTGACGTTGTTCAGCACGCGATTGAGTGAACCCACGTCCTTGGCGAGCAGCTGCATTTCTCCCAGGCCGCGATGCACCTGCTCGAGCCGATCCGCCACCTGCTTGAAACTCTCCCCCAGGCGCTGCTCCAGTGTGGCGTGGAGCTTTTCGTCAACGGTCGCGCGCATCTGCTCAAGCTTTTGCTCGTTGCCGCTTTGCAGCGCGGCCAGCCGCTGCTCCACCGTGGCACGCACTTCGGCCAGGGCGCGCTCGTTGGCCAGCGCCACGACGCGCAGTTGCTCGCCCAGCAATTCGCTGGAGCGCTGCTGCGTCAGTGCCATCGCTTCGCCATGACGGCGCAAGGCGGCGTCTTGCGCCTCACGGCCGGCCAGACCTTGCGCGGCAAAAGTGCTAGACGCCACCTGCAACGCCTGTGACACGGCCTGCTGCGTGGCGGAAAGCTGGGTGCGAAATGAATCGATCTGCTCGTTCTGGGTGCGCGCCACGTCACCGTGCTGATGCAACAGGGTTTGCTGAAACACACCGAGCGTTGCGGCGAGCTCCTGGCGTGTCGCTTGGGCGCTGCGCGCCACTTCGTCGCGCAATTCGCGCTCCAGCCGCTGCGCGGCGTCTCGATACTCGCTGATGAATTGATCGCCCAACGCATGCGGCGCATTGCTTCGCAGGACCAGCCATACCAGGAGCGCCACATTGACGAGTGCAAGCGCGACGAGGCTCCACAACCCAAGATTCATCGACGCATTGTCGCAGCCCCATCCGCCGCTCCGCCCAGGCCAGCGATGAAGAGCGAAACGTCAAACGATGCGCGTCGCCTTGCCAGCCCAATAGCGGTCTCGCAGCGCCTTCTTGTACAACTTGCCCGTGGGCAAGCGCGGCAACGCCGGATCGAATTCAATGCTCCTTGGGCATTTGAGCTTGGCCAAGTGTTGCTGGCAGAAAGCGATCAGCTCAGTGGCCAGCGCCGGCCCGGGGTCAACGCCCGGGATCAACTGGACGAGCGCCTTGACTTTCCATCATAGGGTTCAAGCCACCGGCTTTCAGCCGGTCAGCTTTAGCTTCAAGATGCGGCACCGGAGGTGCCGCGCATGGACTACAGATACGGAAGTCATACGGTTTTTCAGATTGAGTACCACTTCGTGTGGG
>JANOLJ010000434.1:0-1942 GCA_031419715.1 Burkholderiales bacterium
CGGTTCGGTCCGGGTACGCCAGACTGGCGGCAATGCCGAACGGCGTGCCGACGCCGATGCAGCCGAGCGAGCCGGGGTCCAGGTAGGTCGATGCCGGGAGGCCGACGCGGGCGAAGCTGAGGAAGTCGCCGCCGTCGGCGACGATGACCGCGTCGGCCGGCAGCTTTTCGCGCAGTGCGGCGAGCAGCCGGTTCGGGTGCATCAAGCCGTCGCTGCCGGGGGGCGCGGCCTGCATCGACGCGAGCAGCTTGGCGGCGCGTTCGAGGTGTTTGGTGCGCACCGTGCGGGCCCAGTCGCGATCGGTTGCCGGCTCTCGATTGCCGGCCGCAGTCAGGATCGCTTCCAGCGCGGCCACTGGCGTGGCGAAAATCTCGGCCGCGCCGCGCCGGTTGTCGCGCAGTTCGGGCGCGCAGTCGGCGATGCGGATGAATTTGGCGTCGCCAAACACCGCCGGCGAGCCGTAAGCCAGCTGGAAGTCGAGCCGCCGGCCGACAGTGACGACGAGGTCTGCCTCGCTCATCACCGAGCCGCGCATCGCGGCCACCACCGAAGGGTGTTCGTCGCTCACCAGGCCGCGGCTTTCGCCGGTGTCCAGGTACAGCGCGTTGAGCCGTTCGAGCAGCCGCGTGAGCGGCGCACCGGCACCGCGTGCGCCGCGACCGGACACGAACAGCGGGCGGCGCGCCGACCACAGCAAGTCCACCGCTTGCTGCACCGCCGCCGGGTCGGGCAGCAGCAGGGCGCGAGCCTTCGGCGCAAAGTGCTCGGCCAACTGCAGTGCGCGCGGCACCTCGGCGCGCAAGGTATCGACCGGAAAGTCCAGATACACCGGCCCCGGCTCGCCACCCTGGCCGAATGCGCGCGACACCGCTTCATCAAGTTCCTGCAGCACCAGTTCTGGCTGCCGCACCGTGCGCGCGTAACGCGTCAATGGGCGCACGAAGTCGGTGTGCGCCATGTCTTGCAAGGCACCGCGATTTTCCTGCGCGCGCGGCGGCGTGCCGGACAAAACCAGCACCGACGCGCGCGCCACATGTGCGTTGGCGATGCCGGTCATCGCGTTGGTCACGCCCGGCCCGGCGGTGACCATCGCCACACCCAGCCCGCCAGTCAGTTCAGCATGCGCATGGGCCATGTACACGGCGGCGCGCTCGTCTCGCACGTCGATGATGCGGATGCCCTCGGCGTCCAGCCGCATCCAGATCGGCATGATGTGGCCGCCGCAGAGGCCGAACACGCGGTCAACACCACGGGCCTTGAGAAAGCGCGCGATCAAGGCTGCGGCGGAGTTGTCGGAAGCGGGTTGTGTCATCTTTATCCTCTCAGAAAACCGGTTGAAAGCCAGCAAGCGGTCGCCGTGAAGGCGGGGCTGAAGCGCAGGGCCGCTGAATGGAAAATGAGTGGCCGATGGATAGCCGATGATCCGCTTCATTCATGGCGGAGTTCGATCTGCCAACTGAATTTTTAGGAGCCAGCCCGAATGAGTCACCTGCTCACCGTGTCCGATGCCATTGCCTCGCACGCCCGGCTGCAGCCGCGCAAGATCGGCACCCGCGATTCCACACGCGGACTCAGCTTTGCGCAATGGGACGATCGCGCCAATCGCCTCGCCAACGCTCTCTTGGGGCTTGGCCTTTCGAAAGGCGACCGTGTCGCCCTGCTTGCCTACAACTGCGTCGAATGGATGGAGATCTACGTCGCACTGGCACGCGCCGGGCTGGTCGCCGTGCCAATCAATTTCCGCCTGCTCAGCGCCGAGATCGCCTACATCGTTTCGCACAGCGAGGCGCGCGCAATCATCGTGCAGGACGAACTGCGCGACCGCATCGAGCCGATCCGCGCCGAGCTGCCACCCGGCTGCGCTGTCCATTTCGGCGCGCCCACGCCGGCCGGCTGGCAGGGCTATGAGGCGCTGATCGACGGCGCGCCGGCGGGTGGACCG
>JANOLJ010000435.1:0-2294 GCA_031419715.1 Burkholderiales bacterium
GCGGCTCCGGCGCGCAGCACGCCGAGGAAGACCACGGCGTATTCGATCGATGCCGTGGCGCAAATCGCGACCGTCTGGCCTGGCCCGACTCCCGAGCGCTGCAAGGCACAAACCACGCGGTCCATCAGCGCGTCGAGACCAGCGTAGTCGAGCTCGCGTTCGCCTTCAATCAGCGCCACGCGCTGGGGAGCCGCTTGGGCGTGTTGCCGCACTAGGTGGGCCAGCATGGCAAATTCTGTCTCCTGGGGGTTCATGGGCGGTTTTCGGTCAAGGGCAAGGGTTGGGTCTCCCTGCGGCGCGGTGTGGTCTGGTGTGGTGCGGTGCGGTGCGACGTGCATTCTCCACGCGCTTGCCGCGTGGCGCGGGGCGATTCTGGGGAGCGAATCAAAGCGAGCGTTCAAGTTCTAGGGGCAACCACCGACAACGCCTTGCAGGGCGTGCCAACGCATCGCGCCTGCGGCATTGCCCCATTCCACTTCAAGACCCGCTCATGAAGCCAACCCTGCAATCTCATCCCACCCGACTCGCGTCACTCTCATTGCTTTTTGCGCTGTCGGCTGGTGCGCCACCGGCGCATGCGGCCGACGCCGGTGTCAGCGACACCGAAATCGTGATCGGCAACAGCATCACCTTGCAAGGCGGCAAGAACGCCTACGGTGCGGCGGCGCACGCCGGAATGACGCTGTACTTCAATGCGCTCAACGCCGCGGGCGGCGTGCATGGCCGCAGGATCGTGATGCGCACCTTGGACGACGACAACAATACAAACACCGCCGAAGCGAACGCGCGAAAGCTCGTGAAAGACGGTGTGTTCCTGCTGTTCGGGTCGGTGGAAGGTGGCCCCTCCACCGCCGTGATGAAAGCCGCCGATGAGCTCAATGTGCCGCTGTTCGGGCCGATGGCTGGCCCGCCGGCACTGCGCCGGCCAGCACAAGCGATGGTATTTCCGGTGCGCGCCGAGCACCGGGAAGAGTTTCGCGCCTTGATGACGTTTGGCCAGAAGACGGGCTTGAAGCGTGTCGGGTTTTTCCATGCCGACTCCGACGGCGGACGTGCGCACGCGAAAAACGTCGAGTTGATCGCCAAAGAGCTCGGCATGGAGTTGGTGCTGCCGCTGCCCTTCAAACCTGACGCGGGCGATGCCGACTTCGACCAGATGGCCAAGGCGATTGCAGCGGCCAATCCCGACATGATCATGAATCATGGATCGCCCGGCGCGTACCAGAAGCTCATCGAGAAATCCAAAGTTGCCGGCGTGCGGGGTGCGTTCATGGGGGTGAACTCGGGTTCATCGCAACTCGCCAAAGGACTGGGCCCGCTGGCACAGGGGATGGTTTTTGCCCAGGTCGTGCCCAGCCCCTGGCAACGCAAGCATGAGATATCGCGCGAATACCAGGATGCCGCGCGCAAGTTCAAGCCTGACGCCGAGTTCAGCTACGGCGGTCTGGAAGGGTTTCTCACTGCCAAGGCGCTGGCACTGGCGCTGAAAGCATCCGGCCGCGAGCTCAGCCGCGCGGGTTTTGTCAAAGCGCTGGAGGCTTCGAAGCTCGATCTCGGCGGCGTGTCCGCGCGCTACGCACCGGGCGACCACGAGGGCTAGCGCTTCGTTGACTTGTCGATGGTCTCCGTCGGCGGGAAGTTCCTCCATTGACCTGAAAACGCGGGACAGCAAGCGCTTGGCTGGCAGCGTGATCCCGAAGACGGACACTTTGCCCTCCCCTGCGGCGCAGGGTCACCGGCGCCGCGCTGTCTAGGCGTTGGGCCCCTGCGCCAGCCCGCTTGGCGCGTCGGATTCGTCGTTGTCGCGATCCTGCAGGGCGGCAACGCGAAACGCCTCGCTGGCCCACGCACCGAAGTCGTTGTTCTTGCAGCGTTGGCTGCAAAACGGCCGAGCGGGATTCTCGGGCGCATAGAGGCTGTCGCCCTTGCAGTTGGGGCAGCGCACGATTTTCGGGCGTTGCGTGCTCATGTGCAGATCGTCAATTCGAACGGCGTATCGAGAACGCTCGGCTTGAGCTTGCCTTCCGTGTCGGGCTGCAGCATGCGAACCGTCACCACCAGGCGGTGGCCGCTGATTTCGGGCACAACGTCTGCACCACTGTCCAGGCGCAGGCGCGCCAGCAAATGGGCCCGGCCGGCGGGCAGGCTCTGTTGAAACTGGCCTGCAACGGCCATCATCTTGTGTGCGACGCCCGCATCGCGAATCAGCTTCAGCAGCAGCTGCAGCGCATCGGCCAGGGGCATCAGGCCTTTGGCCCATTGCACCAGTTCGGCCCGGCGTTGCTGCGCATCGA
>JANOLJ010000436.1:0-2849 GCA_031419715.1 Burkholderiales bacterium
GGCGCCAGCTTCGACGCGCCATCGCGTCTGCTCGCGCAGCAGGTTAGACGCCAGTTCGAGGCGGTGCGCCAGCGGCCCGGATGGACACGCAGGCTCGAAAGCGGCGACGAGCTGGACATTGACGCCTGCGTGCAATCGATCGCCGACGCACGTGGTTGCGGCCGACCCAGCACGCGCGTCTGGCAGCGCCGTGACGCATGCTGGCGCGAACTCTCGGTCGCGGTGCTGATGGATGTGTCGCGCTCGACGCAGGCCTGGGTTGGAGAAGATCGCGTGATCGACATCGCGAAGCGCTCGATGCTCGTGCTCGCCGAAGCCCTGTCGGCGGCGCAGGACGACTTCGCGCTGTTCGCTTTTGCCAGCGACAGCCGGCTGCGCGTGCAGTGTCATCGGCTCAAGGACTTCGACGAACCCTACGGCGAACCCTCACGCCAGCGCATGCTGGCGTTGACGGCCGGGCACTACACGCGCCTCGGTGCGGCCGTGCGCCACGTCGGCGCCAGGCTCGAGTGCAGGCCGGTGGCGCAGCGGCTGCTGCTCGTGCTGACCGATGGGCGTCCGCACGATCCGGTCGATGGTTATGTCGGCCGCCATGCCCTGGAGGACACGCGACGCGCGCTGCTGGAGCTGCGCTCGCGCGGCGTGCACTGCGTCGGGCTGACGATCGATCAGCGCAGCGCCGAGTACCTGCCGCACCTGTTCGGCAGCGGCCACTACGCGGTTTTTTCGGATCCGCGTGCGCTGCCGCGACTGCTGCCGCGGCTGCTGGCGCGCGTCACCGGGCGGACAGCTTGAGCGTTGCAGGGTCGGGCAGCGGCTGCGTGCGTGCCGTCGCAGCCACTTGTTCGCGCATCTTCTGAAACGCCTTGACGATGTCGGCCGCCACGTGCTGCGGGGCGAACACGCCATGCAGCCGGCCCTGCGGGTCGATCAGGTGCACCGCGGACGAATGATCCATCAGATAGGTGGCGTCCGTGCTGCCGGGATGCTTCTCGTAAACCGCACCCAGCGAATCGGCCAGCCGCGCGATCGCCGCGGCCTTGCCGGTGACGCCGATGAACTCCGGGTTGAACTGCGGCACATACGCTTTGAGCAGCGTCGTGGTGTCACGCTCGGGATCCACCGAGACCATGACGAACTGCACATCGCGCCCGCCGCCGGGCTGCTGCGCGAGCAGCCGGTGCATCTCGTTGAACACGACCAGCGTCGTCGGGCAGAAGTCGGGGCAGAACGTGTAGCCGAAGATCAGAAAGCTCCAGCGGCCCTTCAATGCCCGGTTGCCGAAAGGCGCATCGTCATGCTTGATGAGATCGAAGTCGGCGATCACATCCGGCTTCGCGAGCATGTAGGCGCCATGGGCCACTTCAACGTAGCGCGACTGGGGCGCCGCCACCGGCTGCAGCGCGTACCAGGCCCACACTGCAGCCGCAGCCAGCACCGCAACCACGCCGGTGAGGGCGATCAAGCTGCGCCGCGAAGACACGATTGATGTTCGCATCTCGCTGCCGCTGCTTCAGCCGAGCGCGATACCGATTACAGCTTCTTCAGCTCGATCGGGCTCTTGACAGTCTCGCCAGCCTTCACCGTGATCGAGCTCTCGATGGCGCCGGTGTGGTGCTGCCACGCGACCAGCGTGTAGGTGCCGGGGGGCACATCGGTGAGGCTGAAGTTGCCATCGGCACCTGTCACCACGTAGTAGGGGCTGTCCGCGACGTAGAGGTGCGTGTGCATCCAGTTGTGGGTATCGCACTGGACACGGATATACCCTGGTTGCAACACGGGCTTGGTGATCTTCATGCCCTTCTCTGGCATCGCGATGTTGAAGGCGTTGCGCGCCCCGTAGTAACCGTGCGTGGTGTGCAGCACCGAGTCGGAATTGAGGACGTCGAGGTTGCCAGGACGCATCACCTGCACCACCGGTCTGAAGACGCACTTCTCCTGGTCGATCACCGGCGGCTTGTCCACCGCGCCCCAGGCCTTGCCCTTCTTCACTGCCTTCAGGTACACGACCGCGTCACGCACGCCCTTGTCAGCACCGACTGTGACTCGCACCTCGTCGCGCGGACCGCCGCACACTTCGACATCCTTGTTCGGCACGATCTTGCGAATCGGCACCTCGCCGAGGAACGTCACCTTGCCTTCGACGCGCCCGCCGCCGGCGACCGGGGCGACTTCGTACGCCTGGCCGAAGGCCGCGGTGCTCGCGCACGCGAGGGCCAGCACAGGGAACAGATTGAATATCGGGTGGGCTCGCAGATTCATGCAGGGTCTCCTTGTTGTTGGGTGGGTAACGGGTTCACGCACCCGCAGCCCGATTGCGCCGACTGTACCGAGAGAACGCTGGCGCACGCAAGTCGATTTAATCAATACTGGCAATGCACGCGAGCAAACCCTGACACCGCATGCGGTGTCAGATGCTGAGCTAATGAGACTATTCAAATTCTCAATTTCCATTTCGCCGGGAACCTCAATATATTCAAGCTCACCCCTTGCGCGGCCCGCGCAGGGCCCGTGGGAATTTCCCCTTGACTTGGGCACCTGGCCAAGCAAATCCCTTCACTCTAAAAGAGGACATCCATGACTCAGACAATCGATCAGGAGAAGAGACAACTGCTGGCCCTTACCGGCATGGCCGGGCTGACCACGCTGACGGCGCAGGCCATCGGCGTGAACTTGGGCTTGGTCGGCGTTGCTGCGGCGCAGGGCGCGAAGGTCACCCCCTTCCGCTTTGCCATCATCAGCGACCCGCACCTCTACAGCCAGGCGGATCACGTCTTCGACAAACAGCTCGAGGACGCCGTTGCACAGATCAACGCAATGCCTCAGCAGCCCGACTTCGTGGTCATCAC
>JANOLJ010000437.1:0-5070 GCA_031419715.1 Burkholderiales bacterium
AGCAGCACCGCCACGAGCGCCGGCCAGAGTACCTTCTGCGCGTTGCTCGTCATGCGCGTGCCGCCTCGTCGGTGTCGGTGGCGCTGGCGCGCAGCAGCGCGTCTTGCAGGCGCTTGGCGTAGTGGCTGAACTGCGTGGACACGCGGAAGTCGGCAGTGCGCGGGTAGGGCTCGTCGATCGCCACTTCATCGACGATGCGCCCGGGCCGCGCCGCCATCACGACGACGCGGTTCGACAAGTACACCGCCTCATAAATCGAGTGCGTGACGAAGACGACGGTGAGCTTCTTTCCCTGCCAGAGTTCGAGCAAGTCGCTGTCCAGACGATTGCGCGTGATCTCATCTAACGCGCCGAAGGGCTCGTCCATCAACAACAACTGTGGCTCGGTGACCAGGCCGCGTGCGATCGACACGCGCATTTGCATGCCGCCCGAGAGTTCGCGTGGCAGATTCGATTCGAATTTCTCCAGCCCCACCATCCTCAAGGCGTTGCGCACCCGCGCTTCGGCCTGTTCCTTCGGCACGCCAGCGAGGTCCAGCGGCAGGCGCACATTGCCCATCACGCGCGCCCAGGGCATGAGCGTCGCGTCTTGGAACACGAAGCTCAGGCGGTGGCCGCTGGCTTCGAGTTGCGCGACGGGTTTGCGCCAAAGCAATACGCGGCCGTCGCTGGGGCCGAGCAGGCCGGCGATCATTTTCAGCAGCGTGCTCTTGCCGCAGCCCGAGGGCCCGAGCAAGGTGACGAACTCGCCTTCCTGAACGCTCAACTCGACCGGCAGCAGCGCGTGCGTGCCGTTCGGATAGGTCTTCTCGGCGGACAGAACCTCGACGGCGGGGGTCATGTGTGGACCGTCGTGCGCCGGTACATCTCCACCAGGTGCTCGCCCGCAGTGATCGGCGCGTAGCGCGCCGGTTGCGTGGCGCTCACGCAGGTCGGCAGCGGTTCGATGCGCGATTGCGCGTCGAGGTCGAAGAAGTAGGCGATCGAATAGCGGTCGCGACCGCCGGGTTTGCCACCACCGCGATTGATGACGCGGTGCATCGTCGAGCGCCAGCGGTCGTTCGTCCAGCGTTGCGCCATGTCGCCCACGTTGACGACAAAGGCGCCGGGAATGGGCGCGACGTCGAACCACTCGCCATCCGGGGATTGCACTTGCAGACCGCCTGCGTCGTCTTGCGCGAGCAAGGTCAGCGCGCCCCAATCGGTGTGCGCGCCGCAGCCGATCTGCCCGGGTGCCGCTTGCGCTGGTTGCGGCGGGTAGTGCAACAGCCGCGTCGTCGCCGTGGGCTGGCGCATGAAGGAATCGAAGTGGCCGCGCGGCAGTTCCAGCGCCAGCTCGAACAGCCCCATCAAGCGGCGCGCCAACGTGTCCATGGCGGCGGAGTAGCTGTTGCAAGCGGCGCGAAAGCCCGGCAGCAATGCTTCGTCGGGCCACTGGTTCGGGCCGATGGCTTCTACGCCGAGATAGAAGCTCTCTTTCACGTCGGGCGGCTGGCCGGGGTCGAGCGACTGCCAGCCTATCGGGTCAAAGCCGCGTTTGAGGGCGCCCCCTAACCTGCCGCTGCGCGTCAGGCCCCCCGAGGGGGGATGAGGAAGCTTCGGGTGGCCGTGCGCTTCCTCATGCGGCCAGCCGTCGATGTGCCAGCGTTCCTTGTCGGCTTGGCGCAGTGCGAAGAAGCGGTGCGCTGCATCAAACGCGGCGCTCACCACGCCTGGTGCAACACCGTGGTGGCGCACCGCGAAGAAGCCCGAGTCGCGCAGGGCCACGTCGATCTGGCGCGCCAAGCTGGCGGGCGTGCCGATCGTCTGGTCGAGCAGGGGGACCGGCATGCGTCGGGGCTCGGTCTCTCGGTCTCTCAGCAACGCGCCAGCTTCAGGGCAGAACCTTGATGTCTTTGACGAACTGCGTCGTGTAAGTGTTCTTCACGTCGACCTTGCTCGGGTCGAGCAGTTTCATCGCCACCATCATGTCGAACGTGGCCTTCATGCGCGCGTCGGTCACGATGCCCGCGCCGAGCTTGGCCGCGTCGCCGCCGAACACCATGCCGGTTTCATTGAGCATCTTGATGCCGTGGGCGAGCTTGTCGTCCGTCATGTTCGGGTTGTCTTTCTTGATCAGCAGGTTCGCTGGCGTCGGGTCGCCCTTCAGGTAGCTCTTCCAGCCTTCCATGCTCGCCTTGACGAACGCGGCGACGGCCTTGGGCTTTTCTTTCACCGTCTTGTCCAGGCAGACGATGGTGGTGGAGTAGGGCGGCCAGCCGTGGTCGGACAGCAGGAACACATTCGGCTTGAACTTCGCTTCCTTCTCGATCGCATACGGCTCGCTCGACAGGTAACCCTGCTGCACGACGTTCTTGTCGGCGATGAAGGGCTGGATGTTGAAGGTGTAGGGTCGCGCCTGCGAGGCCTCCAGCTTGTAGGTGCTCATCAGCCACGGCCAGTAGGTGGTGTTGGCGGCGGAGGAGATGAGGATCGTCTTGCCTTTCAGATCCTCCATCTTGTTCACGACACCCGGGTGGCCGATCAGCACCTGCGGGTCTTTCTGGAACGCGGCAGCCACCGTCACGGCGTTGATGCCCTGCTCCCAGCTCTTGAAGGTTTGGGTGTCGTAGCCCATCACGCAATCGGTCTGGCCGGCGGCCATGAGCTGCATGATGTTGACCTGCGGCCCGCCCATGCGGATCGTCACGTCCAGGCCTTCCTTTTTGTACAAGCCATTCGCGACGGCCTGGTAGAAGCCGCCGTGTTCGGCCTGCGCATACCAGTTCGTGGTGTAGCTGAATTTCTCTTGAGCCTGAGCGGAAGCGGCGGCGCCCAGCGTGGCGAGCAGCAAACCGGCGAGGCGGGTGGGGGTGAACATGGTCTTGGACTCCTGCGGTGAGTGGTTTGTGATTCAACGATTCAGGCAAAGGCTGTGCCACACCATGGCGGCACGGGTGCGGCTCTCAGGCTGCGGCAATGTCACCCGTCTGGTGCCCCTTGCCCCAGGACTGCTCATTACGCACGATCCAGTGCATCTTGTGCAAGTCGGTGATCCCCTGAGCCCAACTGATGGCGAGCGACTCCAGGATCTCGCGCCCTTGTTCCAAGGTGGCGGGCAGCGGGTCGCCGATGACGCCGCTGTCGCCGAAGTCGCGCGCCGTCCAGGCGCAGGCCGGGCGACCGTCGCTTGACAACACCTTGCTCGGAAACTCGGGCGGGTAGTTCGCCACGGCGTGCTGCATGTGCACCGTCTCGGGCGCCAGCGCCATCAGGATCGCGGTTTCGGCGTGGCCGGCGTGCATTGACAAGCGACGCTCGCGTTCACTGAGGAACTTGCCCGCCGCGTTCGGGACGCGCCAGGTGAAGTGCGGCAGCACCACAAAGTCGCCGTGGCGCAGGCGCAGCTCGCGTGCCGCCATTTCCATCACCTGCGGCTGGCCGCCGTGGCCGTTGACGATGAGCAGTTTGCGAAAGCCGCTGCGGTACACCGATTCGCCGATTTGCGTGATGGTCTCCAGCAGCGTCGGGCCCTCCAGCGTCATCGTGCCTGGAAAGTGCAGGTGTTCGTCGCTCTTGCCGTAGGTGATGGGGGCGAGGGCGTAGGCGGGTACGCTGTCGGGCAGACGCGCCAGCGCGGCACCGACGACGCCCTGCGAGATGATGCTGTCCACGGCGCAAGGCAGGTGCGCGCCATGTTGCTCTATCGCGCCGGCCGGCAGCACGATAACGGTGTTCTCGCGGTCGGGCAGTTGCGCGATTTGCGTCCAACTGAGGTAGGGCAGAAAACGTTGGGGCGGGATATAGCCGTGCATCATGGAGTCAACCTCGTTTCAGTGGCAGATAGGCGGTCGCTTCGACCTCGATCAGGATGTCGGCGCTGGGCAGCATGGCACTCACTTCCACCACGGTGGAGGCCGGCGGCTCACCGGCGAAGAAGAGTTTGCGCACGCGGCTGTAAAGCGGAAACTGGTCGAGGTTGCGAAAGTATTGGACCAGCTTGAACACATCGCTCATCTCGCCGCCCGCGGCCTGCACTGTCGCGCGGATTCGATCCAGCACAAACCAGCTCTGCGCGAGCATCGGGCCCTCTTTCATGTCGGTCGAAAACTCGCCCGTCTGGCCGAGCAAGGCGCGGGCATCGGCCGGAATGTCGGCGTAGCCCTTGACGATGGTGCTGCTGGCCGGGTCCACGGCGATCACGCCCGACAGGAACACCAGGTCACCGGCGCGGCGCCAGGCGGAATACCTTGCCAGCGGTTGTGCGATGCCTGTCATGTGTGTCCTCCAATTCGTTGCATCGGTGCCGTTCAAATCGACGCCAGCTCGCGCCGGACCTTCGCCAGAAAGCCCTCGCGCTCGGCCTGCGTCACATGGTTCATGTTGTGCAGCTGCAGCCACTTCATGCGGCAGCCCTTTGCATACAAAGGCCTCAAGCCTCGCATGAAAAGGCTGCGCCCGGGGTTGCCGATCAAGGTTAACCACCACCAGGGTGAACCCGAAGTCGTGATGCCGACGAAGCGGCGTATGTTGCGCAGCTCGCCGCCGATGGTGCGTTGTTTCGCCACCGCCACGCGAAACGTCACGCCCGGCAGCCAGACGCGCTCCAGCCAGCCCTTGAGCATGGCCGGTGGGCCGTAGAACCAGGTGGGGTAGACGACCACCCAGCCTTCGGCCCAGCGCAGCGCATCAACATGCTCTGCAACGTTTGCGATGTTGTGTTCGGTGGCGCTCAGGTAGGTGCGCTTTTCATCGGCGCTGAATACCGGGTTGAAGCTCAGCGCATACAAGTCGATTTCGCGCAGCTCGTGGCCAGCGACCGTGAGTGCCTCGACGGCGGTGGTGCGCAGCGCGGCGCCATAGCTCGCCGGGTCCGGGTGGCAGAACACGAGCAGCAGTCTCACGTCAGTGGCGCTCTCGTGCATTGCGCGACTCGCAACGCATGAACCGCGAACTGGCGAGGAACTGCTTGCGGCCCGTTGCAGACCTTCTGGTTTGGTCTCGCAAGGGCATGCCAGCGTCGCGCGGGATCAGGCGGCCGGGGCACATTGCTGCGCTCATGTCCCCCGGCAACGGCCTTCGGCCGTCGCC
>JANOLJ010000438.1:0-3833 GCA_031419715.1 Burkholderiales bacterium
GCAGCTCACTCGTTGACGCGAACGTTGCTGCACTTCTCTGGAACGGCTGCGGTGCGGCCTCGCGCGCGTCCTGGTCGACGCCGATCAGGCTGAATCGCCCCGGGATTCGTGGAGGCTGTTTGGTTTAAGTCAGGCCGCCACCGTGGTGGCTTGACTGGCGAGTTGCCGGTACGCCCGCCAGCGCCATCACCTTCGTGCTGACGAACCCGGAGTTCCTCGACGCCAAGGGCGGCTTGCTCGGCGGCGGCAACATGGCGGCGGTGCACTTGGCGAATGCGGTGGGCGGCAACGTATTCCTCGGCTTCATCTCGGCGGTGGCGTTCGCGACGATCCTGGCGGTGGTTGCCGGGCTCACGCTGTCAGGCGCGTCTGCCGTGTCGTACGATATCTATGCGACGGTCATTAAGAAGGGCAAGGCCGACAGCGCGGCCGAACTCAAGGTGTCGCGCATCACGACGCTCGTGCTGGGGCTGGTGGCGGTCGCGCTCGGCATCGTGTTCGAGAAGCAGAACATCGCCTTCATGGTGAGCCTGGCCTTCGCGATTGCCGCGTCGGCGAACTTCCCCGTGTTGTTGATGTCGGTGCTGTGGAAAGACTGCACGACGCGCGGCGCGGTGATCGGCGGCTTTCTCGGGCTCATCTCCTCGGTGCTGCTGACCGTCGTGTCGCCGGCGGTGTGGGAGGCGACGCTGGGCAACCCGAAGGGCTCGGCGCTGTTTCCGTACCAGTCGCCCGCGCTGTTCTCGATGACGATAGCCTTTGTCGGCATCTGGTTGTTCTCGATTCTCGACAATAGCAAACGCGCCGCGATGGACCGCGCGGGTTTCCTGGCGCAGCAAGTGCGCTCCGAGACCGGCATCGGCGCCTCGGGTTCTTCCGGGCATTGAGCATCCACTTCAAGGAGAAAAGACATGAGCAAGCGTGATGTGGTCGTGTTGTCGGCGGCGCGTTCCGCGATCGGCACCTTCGGTGGCGGCCTGGCCGACATCGAGCCGCCCGAACTCGCCGGCACGGTGATGAAGGAAGCGATCGCGCGGTCCGGCGCGGACCCGAAGCAGATCAACTACGTGACGGTGGGCAACTGCATTCCCACCGACAGCCGCTTCGCCTACGTGGCGCGTGTTGCTTCCATCCAGGCCGGGCTGCCGATGGATTCGGTCGCGATGGCGGTCAACCGCCTGTGTTCGTCGGGCCTGCAGGCGGTGGTGACGACAGCGCAGAACATCCTGCTGGGCGATTGCGACTACGGCATCGGCGGCGGCGTTGAAGTCATGTCGCGCGGCGGTTACCTCTCGACCACGCAGCGCAGCGGCGCGCGCATGGGCGACGCGAAGATGATCGACATGATGGTCGCGACTTTGACCGACCCCTTTGGCGTGGGCCACATGGGCATCACGGCGGAGAACCTCGCCACGAAGTGGGGCATCACGCGCGAGCAACAAGACGCGCTCGCCGCGGAGTCGCACCGGCGCGCCGCGGCGGCGATCGCGCAGGGGCGCTTCAAGACGCAGATCGTGGCGATCGTCAAACAAACGCGAAAGGGCGACGTGACCTTCGATACCGACGAACATGTGAAGGCGCAGACGACGGCTGAGACGCTCTCGAAGATGAAGCCCGCGTTCAAAAAGGACGGCAGCGTGACCGCGGGCAACGCCTCGGGAATCAACGACGGCGCGGCCTTCCTCGTGCTCGCCGATGCGGCGGCGGCCAGCGCGGCCGGCCACAAACCGATGGCGCGGCTCGTGTCCTACGCGGTGGCCGGCGTGCCCAACGAGATCATGGGCGAAGGGCCGATTCCGGCGACCAAGCTCGCGCTGAAAAAGGCCGGCCTGCGCATCGACCAGATGGACGTGGTCGAATCGAATGAAGCGTTCGCCGCACAGGCGATCGCGGTGTCACGCGGCCTCGAGCTCGACCCGAACAAGACGAACCCGAACGGCGGCGCGATCGCGCTCGGTCACCCGATCGGCTGTTCAGGAGCGTTCCTCGCCACGAAGGCGGTCTACGAGCTGCAGCGCACCAGCGGGCGCTATGCGCTCGTGACGATGTGCATCGGCGGCGGGCAGGGCATCGCGGCGATTTTCGAGCGCACCTGACTGGCAGCGTACAGGCGCACGGGCGTACAGGCGGACAGGCAGCGCATCGGCAGCGCGCAAGCAGCGCACAAGCAGCGCACAAGCAGCGCACAAGCAGCGCGTAAGCAGCGCGTAAGCAGCGCGTAAGCAGCGCGTAAGCAGCGCGTAAGCAGGGCACAAGCAGCAGGGCGCCGCGCGCGGCGGCGCGTCACCGCTTCGTTCAAGCGCCCGGCAACTCCGCGCGAACAGGTCTTCATCCGGGTGAAGCTCGAACGCGACACCGCTGACGCTGATGTTCAGCACCGCCGATGACGCCGCGCCGCGCGCGTCGGTGGCGGTGTAGCTGGCGCTCACCAGGCGCGTCTGGCCCACCGACAGGTTCTGTTGCCGTTCGCCACGGGCGGCTTTCTGGCATCTGACCTGGCCGTCCTCATGTGGTAGGCGAGCAGGAGGCAGTCACCAGAAGGTAGACATCCGGAAGTAGGCACCCACAGGTAGGCGCCGCTCAGGGCGATTGCGGCGCGGCGCGCGGTCTGCGACGGTCCGAGGTCACAACCTCGGGAGCAACGCATGCAAGCCATGGGTCGGCAGCCGCACCGGGCGGCGGATGGCGCTCCGGTCCACTACGAGCGTCACCGCCCCGAGCAGACCACGCTATACCGCCTGGTGCAGCAGCACGCCGCGACCTTCTTCGCCGAGACCGAAGCTGCCGCCGGAGCCGATTTGCCGCAGTTCGTGAAGGACGGCGGCGCGGGTTCTGCCCATCGTGCGGCGCCCGCCGCATGGCGCAGACGGCGGCACACTTGGTGGACCACGTCATTCCCCATGTGCCGGTGCGCCAGTGGGTGCTGTCACTGCCGATTCCGCTGCGCCTGCTGCTGGCCGCGCAGCCGCAACTGCTGACACCGGTGCTGCAGGTCGTGCAGCGCGTGCTCACACGTTTCCTGCTCGAACAAGCTGGCCTGAAGGCAGACGAGGCCGACAGCGGCGCAGTCACGCTGATCCAACGCTTCGGGTCGGCCGCCAACCTAAACATCCACCTGCATTGCCTGGTGCTGGACGGCGTGTACAGGCGTAGCACCGAAGGCGAGCCGGTCTTCGTCGAGGTGCCTGCGCCGACCGATGACGCTCTGCAGGCGGTGTTGCACAAGATCATCACCCGCACGATGAAGCTGCTCACCCGGCGCGGCGCGCTGGTCGAAGAGCAGGGCACGACCTACATGGCCGGCAACGATGCCGATTCGGACGATGCGCGCGCGCTCAGGCCGTTGCAGGCGGCTGCGTGTACCTACCGCATCGCCTTCGGCCCGCGTGCCGGCCAGAAGGTGCTGACGCTGCAAGGCGTGATGCCAAGGGACGCGGGCTTCGAGCAAGCGCTGTGCGCCAACCTGAACGGTTTCAGCCTGCACGCCGCCGTGCGCTGCGCGGCGGACGACCGCAAAGCGCTGGAACAACTGTGCCGCTACATCACCCGCCCGCCTTGCAGGCCGCGCCCGGCCAGTGGCCGGGCCCCTCGCCAGGCAAAAACAGTCCACTGGACTGTTTGTGTCCGGGCTCGGCGCTGGACAACGAACGGGTGCAGTGCAACGCCGCCGGGCAAGTTGTGCTGAAGCTGAAGACACCCTGGCACGACGGCACCACGCACCTGGTGATGTCGCCGCTGGAGTTCATGCAGCGGCTTGCAGCCCTGGTGCCACGCCCGCGCCTGCACCTGATCCGCTTCCACGGCGTGCTGGCGCCCAACGCCAAGCTGCGCGC
>JANOLJ010000439.1:0-2937 GCA_031419715.1 Burkholderiales bacterium
CAGCGAGACCGGGCTGATGAAGCAGCAGCGCCAACGCGTCGAGCAGGAACTCGCGGCGTTGCAGGCGCAGATCGCGCAGGCGCAAAACTCGCTGGCATTGCAGCGCAAGGATCTGCAATCCAGCCAGAGCCTGGTGGCCGAGGGCTTCATCTCGGCGACGCGCGTGACGCAGATGGAAGCGTCGGTCGCGGATTACGCATCGCGCCTGGAAGAGCGGCGCAGCGAACTCGCGCGCAGTGAAGGACGGCTCGTGGACAGCGACATCCGCAGCAACAGCCTGATCAACGAGTACACGCGCTCGGCGAGCGACCAGTTGAAGTCCACGGCGGCACGCATCGGCGAGATCGAGCAGGAGTTGCGCAAGTCCTCCGACGCCACGAAGCGCCAGGTCGTCGTGGCGCCGGCCGCGGGCGAAATCATCGACCTCAAGTTCACCTCGCCCGGCGCGGTGGTGCGCCCCGGCGAGGCGATCGCGGAGATTGTGCCGAGCGACACCGCGCTGATGCTGGAAGCGCAGATTCGCCCGGAAGAGGTGAACCATGTCTTCGTCGGCCAACCGGTGCGCATCAAGTTCACCGCGTTCAAGTACCGCAACACGACGATCGTGCACGGCAAGGTGCGCTATGTGTCGGGCGACCGCTTCACCGACAAGGTGACGCAACTGCCGTACTACAGCGTGTCGATCGTCGCCGATCCGGCGTCGCTGCAAGACGCGGGCGAGGTGAAGCTGCAGGCCGGCATGCCCGCCGAGGTGTACCTCGATGGCGGCACGCAGACGCCGCTGCAATACATGGTGGAGCCCATCACGTCGGTGTGGCGCAAAGCGGGGAGGCAGATGTGATGGCACTCAGACACGGGGCTGCGCTGCTCACAAGCGCACTGCTAGGCGCGTGCGGCGGGGGCGGCGGTGACGCCGGCTTGACGCCCGCACAGCCGGCGGGGCCGACCGTGGCAGGTTGGTACGTCGGCACCACCACCACCGGGGGCTTCTTCGACGCGCTGATCCTGGACAACGGCCGCATCTACGGCATGCTGGGCAATGGTGCTGCCATGCAGAAGATCCTGGTCGGCACGGGAACGACCATGGCCAGCGGGTTCAACACCACCAGCGGCGCCCTGGTGGACACGCAGTCCGGCCTGACCAGCGCATCAGCGGTGGCCACGTTGACGGGCACGCCAAAGACTTCGATCGCGGGCTCGGTCACCGGCGCGGGTGTCGCTGCGACGATTGCGTCGAACTACCACACGGCCTTCGAGGACACGCCCTCGCTGGCCAATGTAGCCGGGAGCTACCTCGGCAACATTGCCGGCCTGGGTTACGGCGGCATGAACCTCACACTGACCGTGAGCCCCAATGGCACGTTCTCCGGCACCACGGGAAGTGGCTGTCAGCACAGTGGCACCTTGAGCGTGAACGCCAGCGCCAACGTCTATGACGTGACCCTCTCCTTTGTCGGGTGCACGAAGGACGGCCGGATGACGGGCCACGCCCTGTGGCAACCGGCCACCGGGGCTGCGCCCGCGCGGCTCGCGATGTTCGCATCGAACAATGTCTATACCGACGCTTGGTTCTACCTGGGCCACAAGCAACCCTGAGACAGTGGTGCACGGCTTCTGCACAATACGCACCCATGGCCCGGCGCATCCTCATCGTCGACGATGAACCCGCGATCCGTTTCGCGGTCACGGAGTACTTCATCGCCTACGGCTACCGGGTCGACGCCACGGAAGACGCAACGTCTGCCCTGCAACTGTTGAAGCGCCATGTCTACGACGCCGTGATCGCCGACCTGCGCCTGGGCGGCGCCAAGGAATTCGGTGGCCTGGACGTCATCGACGCCGCCTATGCGCTCGCCAAGCGCCCCTGCATCGTCATGCTCAGCGCCGACAACTCGCCCGCCCTCGTGGCTGCCGCGAAGCGCCGTGGCGCCAACTTCGCGCTGCACAAGCCCCTGCCCTTGTACGAGCTGAAAGGCCGCATCTCCGAGTTTCTGGTCTGGCGCGAATCGGGGCGTCTCGAGGAAGACTACGAGCCGGGGCAGTTCTCACCCACGCTGCCCGGGGGTTGAGAGCCTGGCGAACTGCCAGCCCGCCGTCGCGCCCATAAGTAGACACGATGACTCACGGTGCGAATTTCTTGTTGGACGAGGTGCCGCCGATGCTGGAGACTGCAAGCCCACTTCCCGCACCGACGGCGCGACCTCATGAACAGCGTTCCCCCTCGAGCCACCGGTCAACTTTCGATCTGGACCGACGTCGACCCGGCGCATGAGCTCGACTTCAACCGCTGGTATGACCGCGAGCACATGCAGGAGCGCATCGCCATCGCCGGGTTTCGACGCGCGCGGCGCTTTCGCTGCCTCGTCAGCTGCCCGCGCCCCTACCTCGCGCTGTACGACACCCAGAGCGTGCAGACCTTTCACAGCGCCGCCTATCAGCAGGCGTTTGCCACGCAGACCGAATGGTCGCGGCGCAACTTCGGCCGCATGCGCGACACGCAGCGCCGCGTCGGCGAGTTGATCGTCGACGTCGGCGCGGCCGAAGGCGGCGCGCTGGCGCTGTTCGTCGTCAACGTGGATGCGCTCGACGGAATCGCGGCACGATGCCAGGCGCTGGTCGCGCGCGATCACGTCTTGCGCGCTTCGCTGCTGCGCACCGATGTTGCCTTGTCCGTGCCCTTGTCGGCAACGGCTCCGCCGACGCAAGCCGATGCGGTTGCCATGGTCGAGGCGAACGACGCCGACACCGCCTTCGACGCAGCGAACGCGCTTGCCGCGCAGGTGCAGACGCGGCAAAACGGCGGCGTGTTCGTGTTTGCGCTGATGTCGCGCTTCGGCGCCTGAGAGCATCCCAGGCCCCTGTCGGCGCCCGGCGTTCGCGGAGAAACGATCTTGCGCTACAAGGTGAACGGCAGCGCCGAGATGACCGAAAAAGCAC
>JANOLJ010000440.1:0-9668 GCA_031419715.1 Burkholderiales bacterium
GGCGATCGTCGCGCCCGCAGCGGGAAGGTCGCTGATCGCCGGGACGACGCCGTTCCACTGAATGTCGGTCGGCGCCGCGCTCCCCGCTTCCAGTACGTCGTTGAGCAGCACCGTGAACTGGCGCGTGGCGATGAGCACGGCCTGCGTCGCGTCGGCATAGCTGTTGACGACGATCTGGTACTGGTTGTCAACAGGCGTCTGTGCCGCCTCGTAGTCGAGCTGGACCGGACCGCCACTGGCGACCTGAAGCGCGAAGATGCCGTAGCCGTTCGCATCGGTGCCGGTCTGCACGAGCGAGAAACGCCCGCCAGCATTGGCGCCCGCCGCCAGCGCCAGGTGCTCGGTGACCACCGCCAGGTCGAAGTGCGGAATCGACGTCGACAGCACCGTGCCCGTGGCGCTGTTTTCATCGACGTTGAAGGTCGCCGTGGGTTCGGCGGTCGGCGCCGAGGCGATGCGTTCCGTGACCGCGAGGTTGTCGTTGAACACGGCGACGGCGCGCACCAGATTGTCCACGTCGAGCGCGCGCACCGTATAGGAGCTGCCGGTGAAGACCGCGGCCCAACTGTTCGGTGCCAGCACCGGAGCAATCTGCCATTCGAAGGTCAACCCGGCCGGCAGTCCGCCGACAAGCGTCAGGCCGTTCGCATCGGCGGCGCCGGTCAGCGTTGCTGTCAACACTTGGCCGATATGCGGCGTGACGGGCTGCCCTGCCAGCGGCGTCGCATCGTTGATCGTCACGGTGCCCGTCGCGGGCGCGTTCGCGCCGCCGATCGTGATCACCTGGTCTGCGAACTGAAGCCGCTCGATATTGCGCAGCAGGTCGATGTTGTCGATATTCAGCGGGCCGCGCGAGGCCAACACCACGCCATTGACGGTGGCGCCGACCAGGCCGGTGTCGCGGTCACGAACTGAAATGAAGCCATCGCCGTTGGTGTCGAGCGCGGCTGTGGTCACGACGCCGCCGACGACAACCCGCCCTTCAATGTCGTATTCCGCCGCCGTGCCGAAGAACACCGCCGTGTCATTGTCGGTTTCACCCGCGACGAGCGTGCCGTCGAGGATCTCGCGCACGATGCTGAGCTGGCCGGGGTTGATCGTGCGGTTCAGCAGCAGCGAGTTCAGTGTTGCGCCGCCGAAAGCGGGAAGCGCGAAATTCGGGCTGCCGTCGGCGTTGGTGTTGTACACCCGGCCCGCATTGGGCCCCATGAACGTGGTGTTCGTGCTCATCGACTCCGCCGAGTAGGTGCCCGCGTTGGGCTGACCGGCGGGGATGACGATGCTGATGCGCACGTTCAGCCACGAGTCGCCGTCGATGATGTCGAAACCGCCGCGCCCGCGAATCACGTCGTTGCCGTCGCCGCCCATCAGGATGTTGCCCTCGCGGAATGACGTGCCCAGCCCGAGTGTGGCCCGGGCGTTGCCGAACCAGGTGTTCAAGCCGGCGATGCGGTTGATGCCTTCCTGCGTCAATACATGGTCGGCAAACAGCGCCGAGGGTGCCGACGTGGGCTGGCCGAGCGGTGTCGTGCCGCGGCCGTCACCTTCCAGCGTGTCGTTGAACTGCCACCCCGATAAGGCTTCGGTCAGGTCGAAGCGATCCCGCAGCACGTCGCCCGGAATCGTCGTGAAGATCGGAATCTGCAGATCGAACGCCACGGCGCCGATGTCGCCCTTGCCGATGCCCCAGTCGAAGCCGAACATGCCTTCGTAGCGGAACACGCTGGGGCCCGAGCCCATGATGTCGTCACCGCTCTCCGCGTCATAGTCGGTCTCGTCGCCCTGACCGAACAGCACGTCGTGGCCGATGATCGGGCTGTTGAAGAACAGGTCGGAGTTCTCGCCGGCCAGTGTGTCGAAACCGGCGCCGCCCTCCAACCAGTCGTCACCCTCGTTGCCGAGGATGAAATCCTGGCCCTGGCCGCCGAGCACGAAGTCGTTCTGGTCACCGGCAAAGGTTTCGGAGCCGTCCTGGCCCATCATGATGTAGTCCTGGCCCGCGCCGCCGAACAGCAGGTTCAGGCCGCGTGCGTCGCTGATCACGTCGTTGCCCTGCTCGCCGCGCAGCACGTCGTCGCCGAACGGGTCTTCGATGATGTCGTCGCCCGCGCCGCCGAACACATCGTCAGCCGCCGTGCCACCGTTCAGGTAGTCGTTGCCGCCGTCGCCCCAGAGCGTGTCGTCGCCGCGGTCGCTGATCAGTCTGTCGTTGCCTTCGGTGCCGCCGAGCACCACATGTTCCGGGCCGTAGAAGCTGAGCGTGCCGCCCTCGGTGTGACCGGCGACCACGGTGCCACCGCTGCGCGTCACCTTGAGCGGTAACGTCGCGGGATGCGGTTCGCCCAGCGCCCAGACGGGGTCGAAGCTTGCTCGATCCGCGCCGATCGCCGGGTTGTAGTCTGTCTGCGCGATTCCGACGTCCTGCTCGAGGATCAAATCCGGCGTCACGAACAACTGGCCGCTGAGGTGCGTCGCGAACACATCGCCAAGGGCGGTGTTGCGCATCACCATGTCGGCGAAGGTGTTCGGCTCGAGCTGATTCAGGAAGTTCATGCCCTGCGTGCGCGTCAGGTAGTACAGACGGTCGCCGAACTGCAGGTCCTCCATCTGTTTCTCGAACACATAGTTGAACGTCGAACCGAGCATGCCGCCGAATTCAGGCTTCGCTTCGGCCAGGCCGCCGATCCAGAGGTCGACGAAGTTCAGACCCCCGAGGCTGCCGCCGGCATATGCGCCAGTGGCGTTGAGGAAGTCGAGGCGGTCGCCGGGCACGGCTGCGTCTGCGTCGGGGCCGTCGATGCCAAAAACCAGCTCCTCGGCCGCGGCGCGCTTGGCGGCCATCGTCGTGGCACCAGTGATGCTGATGTGTGTGCCATACGCGGCGATGAAATTGACGATCGACAGCGGGTTCTTGATCGACTGCGCGAAGTGGTTCCAGCTCGTGTAGGGCGCGAGGTCGGCCAGGCCGGTATCGTTGTAGAGCTGGGCGCGTGCGTCGTTCAGCGACGGAATGCCGGTGTCGCGGCCGCGTGCGATGTTCAGCGCACCCAGGTCCAACGGCAGGCCGAGCAGATTGCTGCGCACATCGGTGACGATGAGCTCGTCGATTTCGTTGCCGAGATCGCGGCTCAGGCCGCGCACCAGGTTCGCATTGATCGTCGCGAGGTCGGCGCCGCCAGCGTAGTACGCCTGCGGGTTGAGGAAGACGGCGAGCAGCGTCGACTGGTCGGCCGCGTTGTTCACGGTAGTCAAGTCGTTTTCGAGGCGATCGACGGTGCCGGTCAACATCGAGTGGCCGAAGCGATACACCGTGTGCGCGAATTCGGCGACGATTGCTGGGTTCACGTCGGGCGCGTTGTTGAAGATGAACGGGTCGATCGCCGGCTGGATGCGGCGCCCGAATTCTTCGAACACCATGTGCTGGTATTGCATTTCCGTGGCGAAGCGCGCCGCCTGGAACAGGCGCTCGCCGTCCCAGGCTGCCGCGTTCGCGATGAGGGCGGCCCTTTCGGCTGGCGTGTCCACGGCCGCGAGGCTGGCGATATTGACGCGCAGCCACTCGTTGATGAAGGTCAAATCGCCGCTCTCAAGGATCGTCGCCTTGTTCGCGTCTACCAGCCGGTCGTGCTCGGAGTGGAAGATGCTGTGCACGGCGGTCAGCGCGATGTTCTCATTGCCGCGCCCGTCACCGGTGACGAAATGCGAGTTGAGCAGTTCGTCGTCGTAGGCGACCTTGCGGCCCTGAAAGTCGGTCGCGATCGCATTGCCGACGATCGTGTCAGTATCGGCAGCAACGACTTGGGCAGGCAGCGGGCCGGCGGGACCGTCGGGGTCGAACAGGGTTCCGGGCGCCGCGTTGTGCGCGATGTCGTCGAGGAACGCGTGACCGGTGCGCAGGGCGATTACCGGTATCAGCGTGCCCGCAAACGTGCCTTGCACGACCACATCGTCCGCCGTATTCGCCACGCCATCCGCGCCGACGCCGGTGATGATCTGGGCGTAGCCGGTGGGTCCGGGAATGAATTTTCCGTAGGCGTCGGTGCGCAGCAGCGGCACGTTCAGGACGTCGGTATCGACCAGGCGAATGCCGAGCATCGTCAGCGCCTGATTCTTCACTTCAGTCCAGTTGCCGATCGCGCCTTCTACCGAACCGGTGGCCACGGCGCCGTCGAGCAGCTTGCCGGTCGAGAGCGTCTGGCTCCCGTCCCGGACGTACTCGCGCAAGAACACCTGGTGCGAGGGATGCGAGGTGTAGGTCTGGTTCTGGTCGATCCACGAGGTGGTGGTGTTGGTGTGTTGCGGTACGGCCGGCAGCGGCCCGGCACCGTCGGGATCGACCAGGGTGACCGAGGCGCGCGTCAGCGCCATGAAGTTCGGCGCTCCAGCCAGGAACAGCGGGTCATCCGATTGCAGCGGGATGTACACCGTACCGGCGTTGCCCTTGGTCACCAGGTCCAGGCCGTGGTCGAAGAACTGGCCGAAGTACGTCATCCAGGAGTTGAAGCCGGCGGTGAGACCGACATCGGGCGATTGGTTGGGCACAGTTTGCAGCGCCTCATTCGCCGCAACCAGGTTCAACGGATCGGTGAACCAGCCCGCGGTCGGTGCAAATCCATGTGTGTCGGTGAAATCGGCAACCGCCAGCGGGTTGTTCAGAAAGGCGTCGATCGCTGCAGGATTGCGCACCGACATGTCGACGATCAGATTGGAGATGATGCGCGGGTCGGCATCGGCAACGCTGTCCGGGTGGACACCAATGGGGTTCGTGCTCACGCGCGGGTCGTAGTTGTTGTTCGTGACCGTGGGTGCACCTGGCCCGAGCGGCATCGTGTCGGCGTCGGTCTCGTTGCGAAACACCGGCGTCGTCAGTCGCGGGAACAGCGTGTCGGCGGCGCCGACTTTGTCTCTGCCGGCGAGCAGGTTGTTCAACGTGCCATCGACGGTACGCACACCGAACGGCAGTTGTGATGCCACGGCGGCGGTCGAACCCGTTGCGTTCATGATCGCCTGAACGAGCGGCGTGCCGGCGGCGTGCGCCTCGGAAATCTTGATCTGCTTCAGTATGAATTCAAGGTCTGCCTTGTTGACATTGAAACTGGTGGCCATGAAATTTGCTCCTTGTCGGTTGCAGGAAACGGCGCATCACCGGCGGCGGTTGAAGCGTCGGACCCCCTCCTTGAGCAGTTCGCGTGCCAGTCACTTGAAGGTTTTGTTGCCACATGCCAAGTGCTTGTCGGGCCTGATGTTTTGGCTGCTTGCCGGCCTGCGCACGGCGGCTCGTGCAGCGCCGCGGCGTCTGGATCCTGGATCCTGGATCGAATTCCAGAATCCGGATTCGCGCGGAAGGGCCGGCGCGGCGCGTCAAACCGCCGAGCTTCGGTACTGCTTGAGCTTCTGGTAAAGCGTGCTGCGCGGAATACCGAGCCTGGCGGCGGCGGCTTCGACCTGACCGCCCTCACGCTCAAGGACGCGCAGGATATGGCGTCGTTCTAGCTCGGCCAGCGTCATGTCTTTGACATCGTCGCTGTTCGATGCGAGCGGCCTCTGGCGCGGTGGGTCCAGGTGCAAGTCGCTGGCATTGAGCACGGGCTTGTCGCTGAGCAACAAGGCGCGCTCCAGGCAATTGCGCAGCTCGCGCACGTTGCCTGGCCAGCTGTGTTGTTCGAGCACGCGCAGCGCGTCGTCGGCGAGCAGCACGCCATTGCGCCGGCCGGTGACGGCGAGGCTGCCGAGCAGGTGTTCGGCAATCGGCGCGATGTCCTCGCGCCGTTCGCGCAGCGGCGGTATTTCCAGCGGCAGGCTGTTCAGCCGAAAGTACAGGTCGCTGCGAAACCGGCCCTGGCCGACGAGCGTGGCGAGCGGCTGCGCCGATGCGGCGATGAGGTGCACATCGACGCTGCGTTCGTTGACCTCGCCCAGGCGCCGGAAGCGTTTGTCCTCCAAGACCTTGAGCAGGCGCGGCTGCACGTCTTGCGGCATGTCGGCGATCTCGTCGAGAAACACGCAGCCGCGGTGTGCGACCTCCAACAGTCCCTGTTTGAGTACGGTCGCCCCAGTGAACGCGCCCTTGGCGTGGCCGAACAGCTCGGTCTCCAAAAACTCGCGCGTCAGGCCGGCGCAGTTGAGGTCGACAAAAGCCTCTTCGGCGCGTGGGCCGCGCGCGTGCAGCCAGTGCGCGAGCACGCCCTTGCCGCTGCCGGTTTCCCCGTGAATCAGGATCGGGCTGCCCGAGCCCAGGACGCGCTGTGCTTGGTCGGCCAGACGCCGCATCACGGCGCTGCGGCCGACAAAGGGGTCGATGTCGCTGCGCGCACTGCGGCTGCGCGTGGCCAGGCGCAGCTTGCGGTTGCGTTGTTGCTCCAGCAGGCGCCGCAGAATCACTTCAAGCGCGGGCAGCTCCACCGGTTTGGTCAGGAAATGTTCAGCGCCAGCGTGCACGGCGCGCACCGCCAGGTCGATCGACGCGTGGCCGGTGAGCACGACCAGCGCCACCGCGGGGTCGATGGCCTTGAGCGTGTCCATCAGGCTCAGCGCGTCACCGTCGGGCAGTGCGTAGTCGATGATGGCGATATCGGGTGTCGAATCGCGAAACACGCGCTCGGCGCCGCGGCAGTCTTGCGCTTCGTCGACGCGAAAGCCATGAAATTCCAGGTAGTCGCGCACGCCGAAGCGCACGCCAGGTTCGTCGTCAACCAACAACACGCGTGCGGGTGTGGGGCTCATGGCATCGCGGTCGCTGATTCGGCGGCGCTGTGCTTTGCGGCGTGGGGCGCACGGTCTTTCGCAGGGTGGTTCGCAGGGTCGCCTGCCCGGTCACCTGCCGGGTCGCTGGGTGCCGATAACGTGGGCATCAAGGGCAGGCGCAGCGTCATGAGCGCGCCACCTTCGACGCGGTTTTCCGCGACCACCGTGCCGCCATGCTCCTCGACGATGCGCTGCACGATCGACAGGCCCAGGCCCGTGCCACCGCGGCGGCGTGTGAAGAACGGCTCGAACACGCGCGGCAGATCGCTGGCGCGAAAGCCGCTGCCCTGATCGGCCACGGAGCACACCACGGCGGGTGGGTTGACCGCATCGTCGCGCGTGGCGCTGACGAGGATCGTCGATCCAGGCTCGGAGTGCTGCAGCGCGTTTTCGATGAGATTGACGAACACCTGATCCAGGCGCTGGGTGTCCAGTGCGAGCATCGGCGCCGGGCCGTGCAAGGCCAGGTCCAGGCGCACGCCTCGGTCATGGGCCAGTGGCAGGCACTCGGCGAGTGCGGATTCGATCAGCGAGAAGAGGTTCGTCACGGCGCGCTCATTCGATGCCGGTTTGCCGTAGTCAAGCAAGTCCTGCATCAGTTTTTGCAGGCGCGAGGTTTCGCCACGCAACACCGCGATGTGCCGGCTTTGCTCGGGCTGGCCGTGCAGCCTGGCCTGCAGTGCATCGAGTGTCGAGGTGATTCCGAACAGCGGGTTGCGCACCTCATGCGCCACGCCGCTGACCAACGAGCCCATGCTGGCCATGGCCTCGCGGCGGCGCAACTCGTTTTCCTTGCCGACCAACGCTTCGGTGCGTTCGCGCAGCAGCCGGGTCATGCGGTTGAACTCGGCGGCGAGGTCGCCGAACTCATCGTTCGGCAGGCCCGTGATCGGCTCCACCCGGTCGCCCTGCGCGACCCGGCGCATGCCCTTCCTGAGCGCGAGCATCGGCTGGGTGACGCTGCGGTACATGAGCACACCCAGGAGCAAGGCGCACGCGGCAAACAGCGGAAAGATGATCATGCTCAGTTGGCGCAGCGCCGTCTGCGTCAACTGGTCGACGGCGCGCATCGGAATCTCGAAGCCATGATGCGCCAGAGTCTGGATTTCTTCATCGAGCAGCCGGTCGATTCCTTGCTGCTGATCAATAAAGAGCTGGCGTGACGTTTCCACGCCTTCCTCAAGTTCGATCAGGCGTTTGACGAGGGTGGCGATTTCGCGTGCTTCAGCAGCGAGTTGCGCGGCCTCGCGGCGTTCACTGGCGTCCAGCGGCAGGCGCCGCAGCCGCGATATCGCGGATTCAAACTCGCCGAGCTTCAACAGGTAACGCCGATGCCGCGTTTGCGCTGAAGCGTAGGGCGACCACATCAGCGCAAGACCCACTTCCGCCACATCGGCCTGCACGGCCAATGCCGCGCGTGCGCTCGCCGCGGCGTGATCGCGGCGCGACGCCGGCAATGCGTCGGTGCGCTGCACCCAGGCGTGAATCATCGCGTCGACGTCTTCCGTGCAATGCGCCAGCTCGGTCAAGGTGGCCGTGACGGCGTCGCGCTTGTCCAGCAGCGTCGAGGCGTGTCCGAGATAGGCCCGCACCTGCCGCGTCACCGTTTGCCCGAGCTCCTGCTCGCGCGGCGAACTGGCCAGACTGGTGAAGACCTGCGCGCGGTGGTCGAGATCCTGCCTTTCCTTGGCGACCGCATCGCGGTCGCTGGGGCGCGCGCTTTCGATGTACGCCAATACGGCCATGCCGAAGCTGTTGATGCGGGCCTCGAGTTCGTGGGTCGCGGCGGCCAGCGGATGGCGGTGCTGGGCCAGCCGCTCGACTTCGCTGCGCACGTCAGCAAGTGCGCGGTACGACAGGGCGAGCACCACCAAGCCGAAAACCACCAGGGCCGACAGGGCGAGAACCAATTTGAGACCGACCGGAAAGCGCATCGCGGCGGGTGACGCACGCCGCCGCGTGCTGCAGCCGCGCAACACGAGGCGGCGTCTCGCCACCAGACTTAGTTCACATTAAGCCACGAGATTGCGTGGTTTCTGCGTTGCGCGCCACCCCTAGAACTAGGGGCAGGGTAATCGTGAGTGCCGAGCGCGCGGCGGCTCCTTACTCCATGACCTCGGTCGACGCAAAGCCGCTCACCGACGCTTCGGTCTTGCGAGCCGGCGTTTTTGTTTGTACGGCCTCTTTGCTCGCGACCGCGGCGGGCGCGAGCTTGGGGATGGCGCTGCGGCCCGGCTTGGCCTTGGTCATCACCTGGGTCGGGGCGAAGCCTTGATCCAACGGGTCCGGTGGGTCGGTCTCCTCCATCATCTCGGTGGTCGCGAAGCCATGCGGCGTTTCCGGTTTCTCGGCCCGCGGCCTGCTCGCAGCCCGGCGCAGCCGATCCATTTCATCGTAGGCCGCGCGCAGCCGTTCCTCGGCTTCCAACGCGGCGGCGCGCGGCGCCTCACCGGCGCTGGCGAGTTCACGCTTGAACGACAGGCGCGCGCGTTCCATCTCCTGATTGGCGCGCGCCTGGGCGTTTCGTACCTCGCTGGCAGCGCTTGCCTGGCGATGCTGCAGTTCCTCCGTCGCCAAGCGCAGTTCTTCCTTGAAACGCGCGCGCGCCATGCGCAGCGACACCATGCTGCCCAGCGCCGCGCCGAGAGCCAAGCCGACGACCAGTGCAAGAGCGAGCAGCCCCGATTCGTTCATAGATGTCACGTCCCTGTCCCTCTGGCTGCACTGTGAGCCTGAGGGCATTTCGGCGGCGACGCGCGAAACTGAAGGCGGACCTGAACCGCGACCGGCCAAGTGTCAGAAGTGCACGAAGTTGACCGTCCGTTTGCAGGGCGCTGCCTCGCCATGCGGGCGGCGCGGCCGCGGGGCAAGGGCCCCCGTGGGCGGCGGGTCAGCGAATCGCCCGCGGCGCGCCGCTCGTACCC
>JANOLJ010000441.1:0-2071 GCA_031419715.1 Burkholderiales bacterium
ACCGCCGACATGCGCCTGTCTGATCTGCTGGCGATGGCCGGTGGCATTGCGCAAAGCGGCGCCGAGACGATCACGCTGGTGGGCACGCGCGGCGGACAGCCGTTTCGCCGGGAGCTGGACCTGCAAGCAATAGTGCGCAGCGAGCGCCGCGCCGACGACGTCTTTCTACAAAACGGCGACGTGGTCTACGTGGAACGCGCGCCCATGGTCTACATCTACGGCGAAGTGCAGCGCCCCGGCGCGATGCGCCTGGAGCGCGGCATGACGGTGATGCAAGCTCTCGCCACCGGCGGGGGCCTCACGTTGCGCGGCACCGAACGCGGCATGCGCGTGCACCGCAAGGGCAGCGACGGCAAGACCCAGGTTCTCCAGCCCGGCATGGACGACCCGGTGCGCGACGGCGACGTGGTGTACGTGCGCGAGAGTTTGTTCTAGGCTCAGCCACCATGCGAACCGCAGCTTTGTCATACCGGCGAAAGCCGGTATCCACCGCTTCGCGTGGGGCCCGACCTTCGAGCGAAAGCGCTTCGACGCCGGTGTCCACCGCTGCGAGCTGGCACACCCATTCATGACCTTCGGCCAATTTCTCGCCATCCTGCGCGCGCGCTACCTCGCCGCGCTGCTGGTGCTGTGCGTCACGGTGGGCACCACGCTGGGCGTGAGCCTGCTGCTGCCGAAAAAATACACCGCCACCGCCACCGTGGTGATGGACCTCAAACCCGACCCCGTGACCGCCGCAATGTACGGCGGCATGGCCTCGCCCGCGATGATGGCCACGCAGGTCGACGTGCTGCAAAGCGACCGGGTCGCGCAGCGCGTCGTGCGCAACCTGCGCCTCACCGAAAACCCGAACGTGCGCGCCCAATGGATGGAAGACGCCAAGGGCAAAGGCAGCATCGAACAGTGGCTTGGCGAGGTGTTCCAAAAGAGCATGGACGTGAAGCCCTCGCGCGAGTCGAGCGTCATCGCCGTCAGCTACAAGGCGCCCGACCCCGCGTTTGCCGCGGCGCTGGCGAATGCGTTCGTCCAGGCCTATCTGGAAACCACACTCGAACTGCGCGTGGACCCGGCCAAACAATACAGCTCGTTCTTCGACACACGCTCCAAGAACGCGCGTGAAACGCTGGAGCACGCGCAATCCAAACTCTCGGCGTATCAGAACGACAAGGGCATCATCGCCACCGACGAGCGGCTCGACGTGGAGACCGCGCGCCTGAATGAACTCTCGTCGCAGTTGGTGGGATTGCAGGCGCTGTCTTCCGAGTCCGGCAGCCGCCAGGTCCAGGCGCGCGGTGCGAGCGCCGACAAGCTGCAAGAGGTGCTTAACAACCCGCTCGTCGCCGGCCTGAAGGCCGACCTCTCGCGCGCCGAGGCGCGCCTGCAAGAGATGGGCTCGCGCCTGGGCGACGCACACCCGCAAGTGCTGGAATCGAAAGCAAACATCGCCTCGCTGCGCTCCAAGGTAGAGGCGGAGACGCAGCGCGTCACCGGTGGCGTGAGCGTCACCAACACGATCAACAAACAGCGCGAATCCGAAGTGCGCGCCTCGCTCGAAGCGCAGCGCAGCAAGGTGCTCAAGCTCAAGGCGGTGCGTGACGAAGCCGCCGTTCTCATCCGTGACGTGGAGAGCGCGCAACGCGCCTACGAGACGATCGTCGCGCGCTTCAACCAGAGTTCGCTGGAGAGCCAGAACAACCAGAGCAATGCCAACGTGCTCACGCCGGCTTCGCCGCCGCTGGAGCCGTCGTCGCCGAAAACGATGTTGAACTTGGCCCTGTCCATCTTCGTCGGCACGCTGCTCGCCGTGGGCACGGCCTTGCTGCGCGAGCTGATGGACTGGCGCGTGCGCAGCCCGCAAGATGTGGCCGATGCGATGGGCATCGCCGTAATCGGCGTGCTGCCCAAGCGCAAGGGCGCCGGCATCGGCGCGAAGATTCGCCCCACGGTGACGCAGCAGCGCATGGTGGCGCGCCTGGCCGCTCCGGCCAGGGGCGGCTGAACAAGGCACCGCGCAGCATGGCCAAGTTCAGGGAATCCGTGATGCGGCCTTTCGAGGCCACCCAGCAACTGC
>JANOLJ010000442.1:0-30045 GCA_031419715.1 Burkholderiales bacterium
CTCTGGACGGGGGTGAAATTGCACAGCAAGGTCGCGGTGAGCGCGCAATGCGTGACTTGCCACAACGCGCCGTACTTGCTCGGCCAGAAAAAGCCTCCTGGCACCAGGCACGCCAACGTCACGGGAAACTGCGAGTCTTGCCACAAGGCCACATCGAACTGGCTCATCGTGACCTTTGCCCACGACGCATCGAACGCAGTAGGCACCGGGGCATGCGACACCTGCCACGGTGCCGGAGGCAGCGCAACGAGCAAGGCCAGAGTCGGCACGCACATCCCGGTTCCTGTTGGGGCCGCGAAGTGTGACTCCTGCCACCGCTCGCAGGCGAGCTGGGCAACGGCAGTGACGATGAACCATGCCGTCGTCACCACGGCGACGTGCAAGTCTTGCCACGATGGCAGATTCCTGACGCAGGGCGTCATCGGCGCGTTGGCCAAACCAACGAATCACATTCCAGAGAGTCAACTGCTGAACGGCGCGACGATGGACTGCAAAGCCTGCCACACCGGCACGACGGTGTGGACGACGGTCGCGATGAATCACAATGCCAGCATGGGCAACGGGTCGGGCTGGTGCACGGCTTGCCACCTTACCGGCAAGAATTTCCTCGGAAGCTTGGAGAAGAAGTCGCTGACTCATGAACGCTCGAATCCCATGCCCAAGGATTGCTCGGAGGCGGGTGGGTGCCACCGGCCGCTGGGCAACGAAGGTACAGCGTACCGATCCTGGTAGAAACTTCCCCTGCGCCGCGGGGCGGAGAGTTGCGCATGAATCCGGCTGGCGCACGGCATCGCCCGAGCCCAGCCGAACGGTTCCCAAAACACAAAAAAGAGGAGAACCAGCAAGCGTGATGATGACGGTCTGGCGGTGTTTCGCCGTACTCGCCTTGGTATGCGCAGGTCAGAACGCGAATGCCCAAATGATCGATGAGGCCGATCTGCGAGCCGAGGGTGCTGACGCGCTGCTCCAGGTTCGATTCGTCACGCCGATCCAGTTCTTGCGTTCCTCCGGTGCGCCGCGCGGCGAGTTGGCGCAAGTGTTCTACGACGTGCTGCCGGCGCGCAACCCGCCGCGGCTGGTGGCCTCGGAGCGCCGCGTCACCGCGGCGGGCTTGCCGCAAGTGATCGTCGCCGACGATGGCGTGACGCAAGCGGGGCAGAGCCGAAAGTTGACGATCCGTTTCAGCCAGACGACACGTTTTCGCGTGCGCGCGGGCCCGGACAACCGCAGCGTGGTCGTGGTTCTCGAAGGGCTGGGCGCCGCATTGCGCGCCGCCTCGACGATTCCTCCCTTGCCGCTGGCCGATGCGAAACGTCGCTACGTTGTGACGATTCAAAGTTCCGGCGACCCGAACGTCCGGCTCGAAGCGCCGATCCCCGCGTCGATGCAGGAGTTCGAGGTCTTCAGTTCGCGCCGGGTCACGGATGGACGCACGCTGTTCGACATCAACGTGGGCTACTTCGCGACGCCACAAGAGGCCGAGCGTGCGCGGGGCCAGTTGCTCAGGCGCTTTGCCCAGGCCAGCGTTGTCGAGTTGCCGCTGTTGCCCGCGGCTGCGCCTCCAGTGGCGACGCCGACGCCTGCGCGCCCCCCCGTCGTGGTAGCCGCGCCCTCTTCTGGGGCCGCCGCGGCTCTTGCTTCGCCATTGGGTCTGGGCGGGGTGGCGGGCGCAGTACCCACGCTGATCGCCCCAGCCGTTCCGCGCGGCGCCGCGGCTGCACCGGTCGCAGCTTCGCCGGTAGCAGCGCCGGGGTTGCCGGCTGCTCCAGCCCCTGCCGCGCCCAGCGCTGCCGCGGCGGTTCCGGCTGAGAGTGCCGCGTCCGGACCGATCGCTACCGCTGATCAGGTCAACCTCCAGGCCGCAGCCCTACTCCGGCGCGCCCAGGCAGACTTTGACCGAGCTGACTTCGCGGCGGCCGTCGAATCACTGAATCGTGCCCTGAACCTGCCGCCCAACCCGTCGTCGCGCCGGGCGCAGGAGTTGATCGCCACGGCGCGCATTCGGCAAGGCGACATGGTGCGTGCCCGGATCGAGCTTGAGCTGTTCCTGAAGCTGTATCCGCAAGGGGCCGACAGCGACCGCGCCCGTCAGGCGCTGGCGGCGCTGCCGGCGGCTGCGGCGCCAACGGCGGTGGCTCGGCCTCGCCCGCCGGTGCAGCCGACGACGACACTGAATGCCTCGCTCGCTCAGTATTACTTCGGCGGCAACTCGAAGACGCGCACCCAGGAGTTTCTGGACTCGCCTTTGGCCGGCTTGCCCACCTCGATCTCCGAGAACACGGTGTCGGGCACCGACCAGAGCCAATTGCAAAGCAACGTCGATGTCTCATGGCGGCATCGCGACGCCGAGCGGGATATGCGCTTTGTCTTTCGCGACACCTACTCCTACGATCTGTTGAGAAGCGAAAAGAGCAAGAATCGCCTGAGCGCGCTCTACTTCGATCACCGTTCCTTCTCGCTGGGCACGAGCGTGCGCGCCGGCCGGCAGTCACCTAACACGGGTGGCGTGCTCTACCTCTTCGACGGCGTGCAAGGCGGCTACAGTTTCATGCCGAAGTGGAAAGTCAATGGCGTGTTTGGCGTACCGACCGAAAAACTGCTCGACTCGAAGCGCAAGTTCTTTGGCGCATCAGTCGACGCCGAGGCCCTGACCGATCAAATCAGCGGCAGCTTCTACGGCATGCAGCAGCTCATCGACGGCGTGATCGACCGGCGCGCGGTCGGTGCCGACATGCGTTTTTTCAGCGGCGGCATTTCGGCGTCAGGGCAGATCGACTACGACGTGTTGTTCAAGGCCTTGAACATCGCCGCGTTTCAGGGCACCTGGCAGTTTTCCGACAGCACCATCGTCAATACGCTCTACGACAAGCGCGCGGTATCGATACTGACTTTGGGTAACCTGTTGTTCTTCCCGGACCCGAACAAGCCCCTCTTGTCCGGTCCGGAAACACGAATCTCGGACAAGCTGGCTTACCGGAGCCTGGCGCAATTGCGCGAACAGGCCAAGGCGACCACGGCCTTCCAGCAACAAGCGATGTTGGGGATGACGACTCCGATCGCCAAGCAATGGCAGTGGGGCGCCGACGTACGTTTGTCGGCCGTCGGTGCGGTGCCCGCGGTTGAAAGCGTCGGTTTTCCGGGCAGTCCGGCCACTGGCAAGCAGTGGAGCCTGGGCACACAATTCATCGGCAGCAATCTGTACTCAACTCGCGACTCGCACGTGTTGAGTTTTACCTACCTCACTGGCCCGACATCGCAGGCGCGGCTCGTGTCTTACAACAACATGACAGCCATCAACACGGTGTGGCAGGTCGAGCCATCGCTGCGCTTCTCCACACAGAGCGATACCAGTGGCACCCGCAGCCAGCGCCTGTCGCCTGGCTTGCGCGTCACGCTGCGGCCGGTGCCCGCGGTGTCGCTCGAGTCCGATCTTGCGTACGAGCGATCGAAGACGGAAACCGTGATCGCCGGGAACTCGAGCACGCAGACGTCTGACCGCTTGTCCTACTTTCTCGGCCTGCGCTACGATTTCTGACGGAATGAGCCTGCCGACCCTGCGCGCCGAGGGCCTCGCCTACCGGCGCGGCGACCATGCGCTGTTTTCCGAACTGAGTTTCGCCTTGCCGGCAGGTCAGTTGACGTGGCTGCGCGGTCACAATGGACGAGGCAAGACGAGCCTGTTGCGGCTCTTGGCGGGCTTGGCGCAGCCTGATGCAGGGCGCGTGACCTGGGGCGGCTTGGCGTTGCCGGACGCGCCCGACTTTGCCACGCGGCGCGTCTACATAGCGCACGCAAACGCTTTGAAAGACGACTTGACCGCCTTCGAATCTCTGCAATTCCTCGCCGCGCTGCACGGCCGCGCCACCACACCCTCAGCGGTGTCGGGTGCGCTGTCGCGTCTGGGGATGAAGCTGCGCCAGCGCGCGCCCGTGCGAACCCTGTCGCAAGGGCAGCGGCGCCGTGTCGCGCTGGCGCGTCTGGCCCTGGAAAGCGATGCAGGCGTGTGGGTGCTCGACGAGCCCTTTGACGCGCTCGACGTCGACGGCATCGTGGTCGTGAATCAATTGATCGAGCAGCACCTGACGCGTGGTGGCAGCGTTGTGCTGACGAGCCACCAAGCCTTGAGCATGACGGGCGTCACCCCCAGCGTCCTTGACTTGGATCAGCGACCGACACTGCCACAACACCGTTCAACGCACACGGCGGGCGCCGCGCGATGACCGCGAACGGCTTCGCCGTGATCGTGCGGCGCGATTTGCGCCTGGCGGCGCGGCGCCGCATCGACGCGATCCTGCCGGTGGCCTTCTTCATCGTCGCGGCGAGCCTGTTCCCGCTGGGTGTCGGGCCGGAGGCTCAGGTACTGCGCCAGATCGGCCCGGGAATTGTGTGGGTCTGTGCGCTGCTGGCGACGATGCTTTCGCTGAACAGCCTGTTTGCCGGTGACCATGCCGACGGCTCGCTTGAGCAAATGCTGCTGTCCAGCCACTCGGGCGTGCTCATCGCCGGGGCCAAGGCATTCGCCCATTGGCTGCTGACGGGCGTGCCGCTGATCGTGGCATCTCCCCTGCTGGGTCTGCTGTTCGGCATGAGCCTGGAGGCGATCGCCACCATGGGCTTTACCTTGCTGTTGGGTACACCCATCCTGAGCCTGCTGGGCAGCGTGGGCGCGGCGCTGACGCTGGGCCTGCGCAGTGCCGGCGTATTGCTGCTGCTGCTGGTGCTGCCGCTGTGCATCCCGGCGCTGATTTTTGGTGCTGGTGCGGTGGCGGCCGTCGATGCGGGGCTGTCGGCACGCGGCCACATGTCGTTACTGGGGGCTTTGCTGTTGCTGACGATACTCGGGGCCCCGCTCGCGACCGCCGCCGCGTTGCGGATCTCAACGGCGTGACAATCGCTGCGCTGCACCCAAAACATCCATGGCCACGTCACTGCGTCTCTTCACCTTCGCCGCGCCGTCGCGTTTTTATACGCTGACCGGCGCGTTGATTCCATGGCTGTGGGGCCTGACGCTGGCGCTGGCCGTGGCGGGCTTGTACATGGGCTTCTTCGTTGCGCCGACCGACGCCACGCAGGGCGAGGCCTACCGCATCATCTTCATCCATGTGCCCGCAGCCTGGATGTCGATGTTGCTCTACCTCGTGATGGCCGGCTGGGCCGCAGTGGGCTGGGCCTTCAATGCCCGCTTGGCGTCGATGGTCGCACGGGCGATCGCACCCACAGGCGCGATGTTCACTTTCCTCGCGCTGTGGACCGGTTCACTTTGGGGCAAGCCGACCTGGGGCACGTATTGGGTGTGGGATGCGCGCCTCACCTCGGAGCTGATTCTGCTGTTCCTCTATCTCGGCTTCATCGCCCTGACCGAAGCCATCGACGATGTGCGCCGTGCCGACCACGCCGGCGCGCTGCTTGCCGTGATCGGCGCCGTCAACGTGCCCATCATCTATTTCTCGGTGCGCTGGTGGAATACCTTGCACCAAGGTGCGACGATCAGTATGACGGCGGCGCCGAAAATGGCGAGTACGATGCTCACCGCCATGCTGCTGATGACCTTCGCGTTCTGGGCTTATGCGTTCGCCGTCGTGTTCATGCGGGCTCGCGCCGTGGTGCTGGAGCGCGAAAAACACACCGATTGGGCGCTTGATGCATGTCAAGACGCGTCGAGCGCACGGGGGGCACCATGAGCTGGAACAGCGCGCCGGATTTTTTCGCGATGGGCGGCTACGGCCTGTATGTGTGGGGTTCGTATGGCGTGGCGCTCGCGATCATGCTGCTCGAACCCTGGCTTGCAGCGAGTCGTCAGCGGCGCGCTAGGGATGAAATCGCCAACGCTAACGGACGAGAGGAATGACATGAAACCGCGTCACAAACGTATCGCCATCGTGTTCGGCGTGCTGGCCCTGGTGGGCGGCGCCGCCGGCCTGGTGCTCAATGCCTTCCAGAGCAATCTGGTGTTCTTCTATTCGCCTACGCAGGTGGCCGCGCAGGAGGCGCCGCTGGGCAAGACGTTCCGCCTGGGCGGCCTGGTGGAAGCGGGCAGCGTGAAGCGCGATGGTTTGAGCGTCAGCTTCGTCGTGACTGACACCGTCAAGGCCACGCCGGTGCGCTACCAGGGCATCCTGCCCGACCTGTTCAAGGAAGGCAAAGGCATCGTCGCGCAAGGGCAGTTGCGTGAGGGTGTATTCGAGGCGCGCGAAGTGCTCGCCAAACACGACGAGAACTACATGCCCCCGGAGGCCGCGGCGGCGCTCGAACGCGCCGCCAAGGTGAATCAGAAGGTGGGCTCCACCGTCGTCCAGGAGACCAAACCATGATTCCGGAAATCGGCCACTTCGCGCTGTGGCTCGCGCTGGGCGTCACGCTCGTGCTGGGTGTCGTGCCCATGCTCGGCGCGGCACGTGGGCGCGCCGACTGGATGGCGGTGGCGCGGCCGGCAACGACATGGCTTTTCGTGCTCATCGCCGTGTCCTACGTGTGCCTGACGGTGAGCTTCGTTGGCCATGATTTCTCGGTGCTCTATGTCGCGTCGAATTCAAACTCGGCGTTGCCGTTGATGTACCGCATTGCCGCCGTGTGGGGAGGCCATGAAGGCTCGCTGCTGCTGTGGCTGCTGATGCTGTGCGTGTGGATGCTCGCCGTGGCGCGCTTCAGTGCTCACCTGCCGCTGGCGGTGCTGGCGCGCATCCTCGCCGTGATGGGTCTGGTGACGATGGGCTTCTTGCTGTTCACGCTGCTCACCTCGAACCCGTTCGACCGGCTCTGGCCCGCCGCCCCCGACGGGCGCGACCTGAACCCGTTGCTGCAAGACCCGGGCATGGTGATCCACCCGCCTCTGCTATACATGGGTTATGTGGGCTTCTCGGTCGCCTTCGCGTTCGCCGTCGCGGCGCTGATAGGAGGCAACCTGGACGCCACCTGGGCACGCTGGACGCGCCCCTGGACGACGATCGCCTGGATGTTCCTGACGATCGGCATCGCGCTGGGCAGTTGGTGGGCTTACTACGAGCTCGGCTGGGGCGGCTGGTGGTTCTGGGATCCGGTGGAAAACGCCTCCTTCATGCCCTGGCTCGTCGGGACGGCGCTGATTCACTCCTTGGCCGTGACGGAAAAACGCGGCAGCTTCAAATCGTGGACGGTGCTGCTCGCGATCATGGCGTTCTCGCTGTCACTGCTCGGGACGTTTCTGGTGCGCTCCGGCGTGTTGTCGTCGGTCCACTCCTTTGCCACCGACCCCAAGCGCGGCCTGTTCATTCTGGCGTTTCTGGTGATCGTGATCGGCTCCTCGTTCGCGCTCTACGCATGGCGAGCGCCCAAGGTCGGCCTGGGGGCGCGATTTGATCTGGTGTCGCGCGAAACTGCCCTGCTCGCGAACAACGTGCTGCTGATCGTTGCCATGGCGGCCGTCCTGCTCGGCACCCTGTACCCGTTGGCGCTCGACGCCCTGGGCCTGGGCAAGATTTCCGTCGGCCCGCCGTACTTCGACAGCGTCTTCATGCCGCTCATGGCGCCCGCTGTGTTCCTGATGGGCATCGGCCCGATGGCGCGCTGGAAGGCCGCTGAACTGCCCGACCTGGCGATGCGCCTGCGCTGGGCGCTCGGTGTGGCGGTGGTCGCGGCGCTGGCCAGCGCCTGGCTGGCCGGTGAAGTGACCGTCGTCGGCACGATCGGCCTGCTGATGGCGTTCTGGGTCGTCGCAGCGCTGGCGACGCATCTGCTCGAGACCGTCTGGCCCAAGGGCGCACGCCTGGCCGACGCTCCCGGGCGTTTGCGGCTGATTCCGCGCGCCACCTACGGCATGATGCTTGCGCACCTGGGCGTGGCGGTGTTCTGTTTTGGTGTCGCGATGGTCAAGTCCTACGAGATCGAACGCGACGTGAAGATGGCCGTCGGCGAGAGCACGACGATGAACGGCTACACCTTCACCTTCCGCGGCGCACGCGAAGTGCAGGGGCCGAACTATGTGGCGATGCAGGGCCAGGTCGACGTGACGCGAAACGGCGAGAAAATCAACGAGCTGTTGCCGGAAAAGCGCATCTACCGCGTCCAGCAAAACACAATGACGGAAGCCGCCATCGACACCGGCCTGACGCGTGACTTGTATGTGGCGCTGGGCGAAAGCGTGGACGACGGCAAGGCCTGGATCGTGCGCATTTACGTCAAGCCCTTCATCGACTGGATCTGGGGCGGCGCGTTCTTGATGGCGTTGGGTGGCCTGCTCGCCACCACCGACCGCCGCTACCGCGTGAAGAAGCGCAGCGAGGAAGCGCTGCCCGGCAACCTGGGGGCGGCTGCATGAAGGGGCTGCGCTTTCTGATTCCGCTCGGCCTGTTCGGGGTGCTCGCCGCGTTCCTCGCGGTGGGTCTGAAGCTCGATCCGCGCGAAGTGCCCTCGCCGCTGATCGGCAAGCCGGCGCCGAAGTTCGCGCTGCCGCTGCTGGCCAATGCGGGCCAGACTCTGCGCCGCGAAGACCTGCTCGGCAAGGTGTGGATCCTGAATGTCTGGGCCTCCTGGTGCGCCGCGTGCCGCGACGAGCATCCCCTGCTCGTGGAGTTCGCGCGCGGCAAACGCGTGCCGATCTACGGCCTCAACTACAAGGACACGCGCGATGCCGGCCTGCAATGGCTGACACGTTTCGGCGATCCGTATGACGCTTCCCTGTTCGACCAGGACGGGCGCGTCGGCATCGACTGGGGCGTTTATGGCGTGCCGGAAACTTTCGTCGTCGACCGCGACGGCGTGATTCGCTTCAAGCACATCGGCGCGCTCACGCCGACGATCCTGCGCGAGCGCATCGAGCCCTTGCTCAAGCAACTCAATGTTTAAGGCGCTGTTCACACTGTGCTCGGCAAGCCTGCTGGCGTTCACGCTGGCGGTGGGTGTCGCCGCGGAGGCGCCGCTCGCCGCTGCCGACCCGGCACTGGAAAAGCGCATGCTGAACCTGGCTGCTGAACTGCGCTGCCTGGTGTGCCAGAACCAGACCATTGCCGACTCGTCCGCGCCGCTGGCCGAAGACCTGCGCCGCCAAGTGCGCGAGATGATCGCGCGCGGCGAGTCCGACAAGCAGATCATCGACTTCATGACGCAGCGCTACGGCGACTTCGTGCTGTACCGCCCGCCGTTGAAGGGCACGACCATTGCGCTGTGGTTCGGCCCGTTCGCGCTGCTGCTCGGAGGCCTGACGATCTTCATCGTCGTCTTGCGTCGTCGCAGCCGCATGGCTGCCGACCAGTTTGAGCCCGACGAGCTGGACAACCCACCCCCGAATCAAAGCTGACGGGATCGCTCACCCTCACCCTGACGCCATGGAACCTACGATCGAAACCCTGAAGTCCCAGTTGCTGCAACTCAAGCAGTTGCACGAGGTGGGTGCGTTGCCGAAGGCCGAATACGACAGCAGCAGAGCGGGGTTGGAGCGCCGCTTGCTTGAGCTTGTGATGGCCGCCCCGTTGCAGGCGCCTGCCGCCGCCGAGGCGCACGCCGCGCCCGCCGCAGCGGCCGGGAATCCCGCGACCACGCACACGGCGAATGCAGTTCAGGCGGGTATGGCGGCGCCGTCGCGGCGCATGTTGGCCGTGCTCGGTGTGGCCGTGCTCGTCTTGGCCGCGGGCGGCTATGCATTGACAGGGACCCCGTCGCTGGTGACCGGCAGTGCTCCGCCTCCCGTGGTGGCCGGAGCCGCAGGCCAGGAGGCCGGCGCGGGCGCGCATTCAGTGAGCCCCGAGCAGATCGCCGAGATGGCACAGCGCCTGGCGGCCAGGCTCAAGGAACAGCCGCAAGATCCGCAGGGCTGGGCCATGCTCGGGCGCTCCTACGCCGTGCTCGGGCGCAATGATGACGCCGTCAAGGCCTATCAGACCGCAGTGGCGCAGCAAGCGGACGACGCCGTTTTGCTTGCCGACTACGCCGACGCGCTGGCCGTGCAGAACAATCGTGTGCTTGCTGGCGAGCCGATGAAGTGGGTGCGCCGCGCGCTTGAAATCGATCCGAAGAACATCAAGGCGCTGGCGCTGGCCGGAACCGATGCGTTCGATCGCAAGGACTTCGCGGGCGCTGTCAAGCTGTGGGAGAAGTTGCTTGAGTACGGCCCGAGCGATGCGGCCTTCGTGCAACAGGTCAAGGGCAGCGTGGCCGAGGCACGCGAGCGCGCCGGCCTTGGGCCCGCGGTCGCGCAGGCGGCACCACCCGCAGCGCCGCGTGCTGACGCTGGTGGCGCGGGTGCGCCGGCGGCCCCGGTCGCCGCCCAGAAAAGTGCCGCCAACGCCGCGCCGGCTGGCGCCGCCAGCGTCAGTGGCACCGTCACGCTGAGCCCGGCCTTGGCCGCGAAAGCGAGTCCCGATGACACGCTGTTCATTTTTGCGCGCGCCGCCGAAGGCTCGCGCATGCCGCTGGCGATCGTGCGCAAACGCGTGCGCGACTTGCCGGTGCGCTTTACGCTCGACGACAGTCTGGCCATGTCGCCGGCCGCCAAACTGTCGGGTGCCCCCAGTGTGATCGTTGGTGCGCGCATCAGCAAGAGCGGCGACGCCATACCCGCCCCCGGCGACTTGGTGGGCCAGGTCGGCCCGGTGCCACTGGGCACGAGCGGCATCGCCCTGGAAATCGCGGAGCTGCGCAAACCCTGAGTCGCAGACACTCCTGGTTTCGCTCGGCGGTGCCGTCGCCGATGCACCTTAGACTCGCCTGAAAATCGAGACCATCGAGCAGCGATGGATCAAGCATAGGCGCTGCCCACTTCACGCGGAACATGGACTACCTCTACATCTACATTGCCGTCATCGGCGTCGCCTTGCTCCTGTACATCCGGCGTCAGCGCCGCATTCACAAATTGCACGAGGCGGAGCTGGCGACGTCGGTGGAAGGCGGTATGGCCGAGCCACCCTCGCTGCACCCGGTGATCAACAACGTGCGCTGCATCGGCTCGGGAGCGTGCGTCAAGGTTTGCCCGGAAGAGGCGCTGGGCATCGTTCGCGGCAAGGCGGTGCTCGTCAACGCGGCGGCGTGCATTGGCCATGGCGCCTGCCGCCTGGCGTGTCCGGTGGACGCGATCAGCCTCGTGTTCGGCACCGAAAAGCGCGGCATCGATATTCCCGAGGTCAACCCCGAGTTCGAGACCAACGTGCCCGGCATCTTCATCGCGGGCGAGTTGGGCGGCATGGGGCTGATCCGCAAGGCCGCGGAGCAGGGCAAACAGGCGGTCGAGACGATCCGCAAGCGCAAGGCGGCGGCGAAGATGGATTTCGACGTAATGATCGTCGGCTGCGGCCCGGCGGGCTTCTCCGCCGGCCTGTCCTCGATACAGCACAAACTTCGCTACAAACTGATCGAGCAGGAAGACTCGCTCGGCGGCGCGGTCTACCACTACCCGCGGCAGAAGATCGCGATGACGGCGCCGGTGACGCTGGCGCTGATCGGCAAGGTCAAGTTCGGCGAGGTGCAGAAAGAAACGCTGCTCGAGTTCTGGAACGGCGCGATGAAGAAGACCGGCCTGAAGATTTCCTTTCGCGAACGCATGGAGGGCATTGCGCCTGCGGACGGCGGCTTCGTGGTGCGTACGAACAAAGGCGAGTACCGCGCCGCCAACGTGCTGCTCACGATGGGCCGGCGTGGCACGCCGCGCAAGCTCGACGTGCCTGGCGAAGAGTCCGCCAAAGTCGTGTACCGCCTCATCGACCCGGCGCAGTACCGCGGTCAGGCTGTGCTTGTGGTGGGTGGGGGCGACAGTGCGTTGGAGGCGGCGATCACGATCTCGCAGGAGAGCGGCACCGACGTGACGATCTCCTATCGCAGCGAGGCGTTCTCCCGCGTCAAGCAAAAAAATCGAGCCGACCTGGAGGCGCAACAAAAGGCGGGGCGCCTGCGCGTGCTGTTGAAGTCCGGCGTGAAGCAGATCTACGACACCGAAGTCGAAATCGAGTATGAGGGCGCCGTCAAGCGCTATCGCAACGACATCGTCATCGTATGCGCCGGTGGCCTCTTGCCCACGCCACTCCTGCAAAAGGTGGGGATTCGCTTCGACACGAAGTTCGGCACGGCTTGAACCTGCCTGATCCGCAGCGTGCGGCGCGGCTCGATCCCGAGAAGCTTCAACGCAGCCCGCTGATGCGGGGGTCGGACTCGACCAGGTTGCGCAGCGGCAAGCCGACGGAGGGCGGCGCACGCTGCCGCGCTTTGCGCGCCGAGCGCAGTGCCCTCGCATCCGTCACGCATTCGGGCTCGAGGTCGAGCAGGTCGCCCACGGTGCTGGTGATGAACTCGATCGAATCGGTCGTGGGTCGCCATGCCGTGAGGCGCTGCGACGCCGCGGCGAGAACTTCAGTGCAAATCGCTTCCAGCAGCGCGCGAGGCGTGCAGGCGTGCGCTGGCACCATGCGAATCAGGCCGAGCTCTTCCATGCGCCGCGCGCGCATCGTTTGCTCTTTCGCGTCGGTTTCGCCCGGAACCACGACGGTGCGGCGCCGCAGGGCGAGTACCTCGCAAATCTTGTGGTAGCTGGCGTTGGCAACGACCACGTCGGCCGCGGCGATGAGCGACATCATGTCGCGGCTGCCATGCTGCAGGCTCACGCTGGGCATGCCGTGAATCAGACAGGCGGCGGCGAGGCGTTCCGATTCGCGCATCTGCTCGCCGTACACGATGTGGCATCGTGGGCGCAGCGCCGCGGGCCGTGCGCGCAGCCCGGCCAGGACGTTGCGAATCAATGCCTCGCCGTCCGCGCCGGCGCCGGCCGTGACGACGACCAGCCTCTCGCTGTTGGCCACGCCGAGGGCCCGGCGCAGTCGTCCCGGCACGGAGCGCCCCGGCTCGGGGGCGAAGTAGCCGCAGTACGAGAACTTCTCCGCCGCGGCGGCGGGGACTTGATATTCGCGCTCCAGGTCGAAGACCCTGCGCTCGCCGAGTACCAGGACTTGCTTGTAGTGCTTCGCAATCGCCTCGAAGTAGCCACGCTCGCGCCACAACCGCGCCGCAGGCTCGCCACAACCCAGCAGATCGCGCAGCAGCAGCACCCATTGCGGCCCGATCTGCACCGGCCACGGCGTGGCCAGGATGGGCGCCAACTCGTCGTATTGGCCGTAGGGCAGCCCATCGACGAGCACGAGATCGGGATTGAACTGGGCAAGAGCGCGCCGGATGATCCGGGTGCGCGCCTCCAACTCCGCACCGCGGCAGGTGTGTTGCGCACTTGGGTTGCCAGCGACGCCCAGCTTCGACAGGTGGAGCTGGCTGACACCGGCGTCGCCTTCGCGGCGAAGGCACACCGGTGCGTCGCTGAGGATGCGCAGGTCCAATTCGCCGGGCAATTGCAGTATGCGCCGTGCCAGCGCGCGCAGGGTATCGAGTTCGTCCGCATCGAGCCCGGAGTTGGCGTAGATCAGAACACGCTTCATGTTGATTTTCTTTCTCGCATCGTGTTGCGCCGCAGGCTCGTCGAAGACGCCTTCGCCTTTGAGCGCCGGGAGATTCTGGAAGAATGTTGAGTGTTTGTCAGTGGGGACGCCTCCCCGTTTCCGCGCGTCCCCCTCAGGTGCGGGGCGGGCATGAGCGGGCCGTGCTTGCGCACCGGGCCGCGGCGTTGCTGTCACCCATGGGCGCGCGGCATACAATCGCCCGCTTTCGCGGCGGCTGTCGCGCCGCGAGTCAACGAAGGAACTCCCCAAGTGTTTATCTCTCAAGCCTATGCACAGGCGGCGCCGGCTGCGACCGGTGGCGCCGAGGGCATGTTCGGCAGCCTGGGCACGATGTTGCCGCTCGTGCTGATGTTCGTCGTGCTCTATTTCGTGATGATCCGCCCGCAGATGAAGCGCCAGAAGGAGCACAAGGCCTTGATCGACGCGCTCGCCAAGGGCGATGAAGTCGTCACCGCCGGGGGCATGCTCGGCAAGGTGGCCAAGCTGGGCGAGAGCTACCTGCACGTCGAAGTTGCCGGAGGCGTCGAAGTCCAGGTGCAGCGCAGTGCCATTGTGCAGGTGCTGCCCAAGGGCACCGTCAAGTAATCTGACAAGTTCATTGGGGCTGCGCCACCCGCTCGTGCCGAAGACGGTGCGGGCTGCGTCGCAGGCCCCCCGGCAAGGAAGGCGCGATGAATCGGTATCCCGTTTGGAAGTACGCCATGCTGGCGTTCGCCGTGCTCGTGGGGCTGGTCTACACCCTGCCGAACTTCTACGGTGAAGCGCCCGCCGTTCAGGTGAGCAGCGCCAAGGTCACGCTCAAGCTCGACGCAGCCACCGCCGCGCGCGTGGAGCAGGTGCTGAAGACGGCGGGCCTGCAGGCCGACTTCGTGGCGTTCGAAGGCGCATCGATCAAGGCGCGATTCAACGACCTCGACACGCAGAGCAAGGCCAAGGATGCGATTGTGAAGGCGTTCAATCCGGATCCGAGCGACCCGGCCTACATCGTGGCGCTCAACTTGCTGCCGCGCTCACCGACCTGGCTCAAGGCCCTGCATGCGCTGCCGATGTATTTGGGCCTGGACCTGCGGGGCGGCGTCTATTTCCTGATGCAGGTCGACATGAAAGCGGCGTTGACGAAAAAGGCCGAGTCGTTGAGCGGTGACGTTCGAACCTTGTTGCGCGACAAGAATGTGCGCCACGCCGGCATCGCGCGCGAAGGCAACACGGTCGTGATCCGCCTGCGCGACCGCGAAACTTCGGCGACGGCACGCAACCTCTTGTCGGAGCAGTTGCCCGATCTGGTGTGGACCGACGTAGAAGACGGCGGCGATTTCAAATTGAGCGGTGTCCTCAAGCCCGAAGCCGCGCGGCTCGTGCAAGACACCGCGCTCAAGCAGAACATCACGACGCTGCACAACCGCGTCAACGAACTCGGTGTGGCCGAACCCGTGATCCAGCAGCAGGGGCAAGACCGCGTCGTCGTGCAACTGCCCGGCGTGCAAGACACCGCCAAGGCGAAAGACATCATCGGCCGCACGGCGACACTCGAAGTGCGGCTCGTCGACGACAGCGCGCAGGCCGCGGCCGCAGCCAGTGGCAGCGGGCCGGTGCCGTTCGGCACCGAGCGCTATGTGGAGCGCGGTGGCGCGCCGCTGATCGTGAAACGCCAGGTCATCTTGACGGGAGAGAACCTGACCGACGCGCAGCCCGGCTTCGACAACCAGACGCAGGAGCCGGCGGTGCACCTGTCGCTCGACGCCAAGGGCACGCGCATCTTCAAGGATGTGACGCGCGAGAACGTGGGCAAACGCATGGCGATCCTGCTGTTCGAAAAGGGCAAGGGCGAAGTGGTCACGGCGCCGGTGATCCGCAGCGAGATCGGCGGCGGGCGCGTGCAGATCTCCGGGCGCATGACGACGGTGGAGGCGAACGACACGGCGCTGCTGCTGCGCGCGGGGTCGCTCGCCGCGCCCATGGAAATCATTGAAGAAAAGACGATCGGGCCGAGCTTGGGCAAGGAGAACATCGAGAAAGGCTTCAACAGCGTGATCTACGGCTTTGCCGCGATCGCGCTGTTCATGTGTGGCTACTACCTGTTGTTCGGCGTGTTCTCGACGCTGGCGCTGGCCTTCAACCTGCTGCTGCTGGTGGCGATGCTGTCGATGCTGCAAGCCACACTCTCGCTGCCCGGCATCGCGGCGATTGCGTTGACGCTGGGCATGGCAATCGACTCGAACGTGCTGATTAACGAACGCGTGCGCGAGGAATTGCGCGCCGGGGCCGCGCCGCAGGCGGCGATCCACACCGGCTACGAGCGTGCCTGGGGGACGATTCTCGATTCGAACGTGACGACGCTGATCGCCGGTGTGGCGCTGTTCACGTTCGGCTCGGGCCCGGTGAAGGGCTTTGCGGTAGTGCATTGCCTGGGCATCATGACGTCGATGTTCTCCGCCGTGCTGTTCTCGCGCGGCCTGGTCAACCTTTGGTACGGGCGCCAGAAAAAGCTCAAGGGCGTGTCGATCGGGCAGGTCTGGAAGCCCCAGGCGGCCCCGGCCGATGTGCCGGCGCAGACCTGAAATCGGCGCCGCGCCACCTCTCAAGTAAAGGCGAGACCACCTCATGGAGTTCTTCCGCATCCGGAGCGACATCCCGTTCATGCGCCACGCGTTGTGGTTCAACGTGGTCTCGCTGCTGACGTTTCTCGCCGCCGTGTTCTTTCTAGCGACGCGCGGCCTGCACTTTTCAATCGAGTTCACCGGCGGCACCGTGATCGAAGTCGGCTACGCGCAGGCGGCCGACGTGAACAAGGTGCGCGGCGTGGTCGAGGGCCTGAAGCTGGGCGAGGTGCAGGCGCAGAACTTCGGCAGTTCACGCGATGTGCTGATCCGCCTGCCGGTGAGCGCCGATGTCAAGCAGACGGAAGTCGTGAGCCGGGTCTTCACGGCCCTGTGCGCGGCCGAAGGCGGCAAAGTCACGCCCAAGCAGATCGTCACGCCGCAGGGCGAGGCGGTGTCCAAGCAAGTGTGCGACGCCCCCGCCGCGGCCGGCGCGGCGCAGGCCGAGGAGCCGGTGCGCCTGCAGCGCAGCGAGTTCGTCGGGCCGCAAGTGGGCCGCGAACTCGCCGAAGACGGCGCCAAGGCGCTGGCCTTCGTGATCATCGGCATCATGCTGTACTTGGCGTTTCGCTTCGAGTGGAAGTTCTCCGTCGCGGCGATCGTCGCGAACCTGCACGACGTCATCATCATCCTCGGCTTCTTCGCCTACTTCCAGTGGGAGTTCTCGCTGTCGGTGCTGGCGGCGGTGCTCGCCGTGCTGGGCTATTCCGTGAACGAGTCGGTCGTGATTTTTGACCGGATTCGCGAGGCGTTTCGCCGCTACCGCAAGATGGACACGAAGGCCGTGATCGACCACGCGATCACGAGCACGATGAGCCGCACCATCATCACCCACGGCAGCACGCAGATGATGGTGCTGTCGATGTTGATTTTTGGAGGCCCCACGTTGCACTACTTCGCCGTGGCGTTGACGATCGGCATCTGCTTCGGCATCTACTCTTCCGTCTTCGTCGCGGCAGCGATTGCCATGTGGTTGGGCGTGACCCGTGAAGACATGGTCAAAGCGGCCCCTCGCGAGGGCGATCCTGACGATCCGAACGCCGGGGCTGTGGTGTAGAGTCCACTGCTGAATCGACAGCAAGGTGGCTTACCCTCCATGGCGACACTGGCCAATCCGACGGCAATCGCTCAGCAGGCCCGCCGAACCTACGCCGAAGGTCTGGTCCGAGGCATTCCGGCCGTGGTGCACAGCGTCGATCAAGCGGCGCGCCACTTGTTGAGCCAGGTCGCGGAACCCGCGGTGGCAGGGCGTCGGCGCGACGCCGTTCAAGACTTGCAGCGCCTGAGCTCATTCTGGTTGCAAGGCATGACGACGGCGCTGCGCGGCGCGCTGCAAAGCGGCGTGGTCGCGGCGACGCGCCCCGGCGAGCTGCCGATGGCCGGCGTACGCGCCGGCAAGTCCTCGCTCAGCCTGGTCGATGACGACACCATCGAAAACGAAATCCTCAGCTCGCGCCTGGCGCTGGCGATGATGGACCGCGCCTCGTGGGAGTTCACTGATTTGCGCGGCCGCATCAACACGCTGGAGTCGCGCGAGGAACTCGACAGCAACGATGTGCTGCGCCCGCATGTGCTGGCGCGTGTCGTCACCGGCGCCTGGCGTGGTGCGGGCCTTGGCCTGGATGCATGGCGCACGCTTCAAGTGATCCTGCATGATGAGTTCGCGCATTTTTCCGAAGAGGGCTACCACGAGATCAACCGCTGGCTGGTTCAGCACCATGTGCAACCCGAGGTCGACCTGCGCCCCTTCGTGCGGCGCAACCGCAACTCGCCGGCGCAAGGCTCACCTGCCTCGCCCGGCTCGGGCTTTGCCCTGACGAGCCCCGTGGGCGGGGCGGGAGGTCGCAGCGCGGTCGCGGAAGAAACCCGCATGCTCACGAACACGGGTGCGTTCGCGCGTGGCATTGACCATGCGAACGAAGTGCTGGGCAAGCTCAACCGCCTCGTCGGGCGCCAGTTGCCCGATTTTGTGGCCACGCAGAACGTGAATCGCGGGCGCGCGTCGCCCACCTTAAATGCGGCGATCGCGGAGGCGCAGACGGGAATCGCCAAGCGTTTCTCGGGCGCGCCCGGTGGGGCGCAGGCCGACAACACGCCGACCCTGCTGGAAGAGCTGAATCAGCGCAAGCAGGCGCTCAAACAGGCGGCCACCACCCAAGTCGAGCGCGCGACGATCGAAATCGTCGCCTTGCTCTTTCAAAGCATCTTGACGGAAGAGCGCATCCCGGCTGCGGTGCGGGTCTGGTTCGCCAGGTTGCAAATGCCGGTGCTGCGCGTCGCGGTGGGCGAACCCGATTTTTTTGCGACGGTGGATCACCCGGCGCGACGCCTCATCGATCGCATGGGTGCGTGCGTGATGGGGTTCGATGCGACGGCGCGCGCCGTCGGCGACGTGCTCGAGAAGGAAATCAAGCGCATCGTGCAGGTTGTCGAAGCCTACCCCGACACCGGACGGCGCGTCTTTCAGACCGTGCTGACGGAGTTCGAGCGCTTTCTCGAACACTATTTCAAGAACGAAAACGAGGCCTCCAAGCGCGGCGTGTCACTCGCGCAGCAGGTCGAGCAGCGCGAAACGATGGCGATCCAGTACACGATCGAACTGCGCAAGATGCTCAACGAAATGCCGGTTCAGGACGGGATACGCGAATTCCTGTTCCAGGTTTGGGCGGACGTGCTGGCGATGACGGCCGTGAAGCACGGTGCGCAAGGTGATCTCACGAAGTCGATGAAACGCGCAGCCGCCGACCTCATCTGGTCGGCTGGTGCCAAGGTCTCGCGCGAAGAACGGGCCGAAGTGATACGCCGTCTGCCGCCGCTGCTCAAGGCTTTGCGCGACGGCATGGACCAGGCCGGCATCACGGTGGACAAACAAGACGAACACATCCAGCGCCTGAACGATTCGCTTGCCGCGGCGTTCACCGCCAAAGCGGCGGCGATTCCGCACGAGCGCCTGGTGGAGTTGATGTCACGGCTGGAAACGCTGGAAGAAATGCTCCCCGAGGCCGACGACGTGGAGATCGACCAGGCGATGGTGCTCGACTTGTCGGGTCATGAAAGCTCGGAGTTGGAAGTGGTGGGCGAGGGCGGCTCGATGCCCACGCCCGCGATGCTCGCCTGGGCGCGCGAGCTACAAGTGGGCACCTGGTACATGTTGGACTACCGCAGCCGCAACGAAGCGGTGCAGTTGTCGTGGTTGGGCTTGCGCAAACAACTCGCCTTGTTTGTGTCGCCCCAGGGCCGCGGCATCCTGTTCCAGCAGCATCGGCTCGCGGCCTTCCTTCAGGCGGGGTTGCTGGTTCCGGCGCAAGACGAGTCGCTCACGGTGCGTGCCACGCGCAACGCCTTGGCCAAACTCGACGGGGATCCGAGCCGATTGCTGAATTGAGGGCCCCGACACGGGGGCCGGTTGGCACGGGCGGCGCGCCCACCCGGGTTCAATGAATCAGACGGTCCTGGGGGTCGACGAACAACTCATCGAGGATCAGCGCGTCGGGCTCCTGGCCCAGACTCCAGAAGACCATCAGGACGATGATCTTCAGGTCTTCCAGCTCAAGCGGCGTCGCGCCGACTGCGCTCGCGCGATCGATCACCATTTCGCGCATCGGCGGGGGCAGCAGTCCAGCGGACTCAAGGAAGCTGATGAAACCGATCGACTCCTCGCCCAGGCGTTCCTGCTCGTCAGAGGTGTAGACCCGCATGCTGTGCGCGGCCTGCTCGCCGACATGTGCATGCGCCGCCTGATTCAGCTCATCGAGCCACGACAAGGCCTCGCGGATCTCATCGGGCTCGAAACCCACCGAACTCAGCTTTCGGGTGAGCTGCTCCGTCCCCGGGCAAGCCTCGGCGCGCCAATAGTTTTCGTACAGATACACCAGCACGTCGAACATGCGAGCCACTATACCGCAGCGTTTCCGCGGCGCGCCGGCCATCGATCAAGGCCATGCGACTTTTCGAAAACCGCTTCGTCGCCCAGTCCTTCCGGTTCTTCTCCTGGGTCAGCCTTGGCTGATGCGCTGAAACAGCTGACCGGGCAGGCGCGCGACTTGTCCGTCAAGCTCAAGGTCGAGCAGCTTCGTGCTCAATTGAGACGCTGACCAACCTGTGCGAGCCACCAGCGCTTCAAGGGACACCGGGTCGTAACCGAGCGCGTCGAGCAGCGGGTCCGTGGCGTGCGGTTGCGTCGGTGTCGCGGCTCCGCTTGCGCCCGGGAGTGCCAGACGCAGATCTTCCAGAACGTCTTGCGCCGTATCAACAAGTTTGGCGCCCTGTTTGATCAAGGCGTGGCACCCGCGCGACTGCGGCGAGTGAATCGAACCGGGAATCGCATACACGTCGCGGCCGGCTTCGCCCGCCAGCCGCGCCGTGATCAAGGAACCCGACTGCAACGCGGCCTCGACGACCAGCGTGCCGCGCGTCAGCCCGGCGATGATGCGATTGCGAACTGGAAAGTTTGCCGGCAACGGCGGCGTGCCGAGGCTGAATTCACTCAGGATCAGGCCTTCGAGGGCGATGCGCTGCGCCAGTTTCGCGTTGCGCTTGGGGTAGACCTGATCGAGCCCGGTGCCGACGACTGCCACTGTGCCCGACGCGCCGCTCAATGCGCCTTCATGCGCCGCCGCGTCGATGCCCAGCGCCAGGCCGGACACCACAGTCAGGCCGGCGTGACTGAGATGCTCGGCAAAGGCGCGCGCGTTATCGACACCCTGTCGCGTCGGATTGCGACTGCCGACGATGGCGACGCTGGGGCCCTGCAGGCGCGACACAAGGCCTTGTGCGTAGAGCAGCATTGGCGGATCGGCGGTTTCCAGCAGCGCAGCGGGGTAGTGCGGATCGCCCAGCGTGATGACTGTGCGCGACTGCGGCGCCGCGTTCAGCCAATCGAGTGTCTTGGAGATCAGGGCGTCCAAGGTTTCCTGCGCGGCACCAAGCGCCTGCGCGACCGTGGCGCCCGCCACCGTGCGTTGCGCCGACACGGACGAACGAAACACGGCGTCAGGCGAGCCAAATGCGCTCAACAACTTGCGCGCCGACTCGCGCCCGACGCCAGGCGTTTCCAGCAGCCTCAGCCAGGCGGCGAGCTCGTCGGGGTCGATCGCGCCCACAGAGCCTGCCGGGTCCGTGGGCCGGGCCGGGTCAGGGTTGGCTGAACTTGTCGCCGATCTTGACCGGCTCTTGCACCGAAAGGATCAAGGCGTACGACATGCGCTCGAAGACGCGAAACACGAACAACATGCCATGGCGCTCGTCGGGCAGCCTGATCGTCGGACGCGCTCTTTCGGTCGTGTCGGTCACGGCGCTGCCTTCGCGCCACAGTGCCAGCACATGGCCACGCTCAAGGCCGTCACGCAAGCCCTTGTTCAGCGCAACGATCTGGTTCTGACCGGCATAAATGCCTTCGCCGTAAACCGACGCAATTTGCCCGGCAATCGGTGATTGCGGCGCACGCGGCGTGTAGCTGATGAATTCGCGCGGGGGCACGGGTGCCAGGCGATCACCGACCCCGGCTTCGATGCGCAGCGTCGTCAATGTGAATGTCGCGGGAACGATCTCCGGCTTGCCGTCAAGCGCATTGCGGTCCGCGCCCGGCGCAGCGTAATGAGCCGTGCCGACATAGGTGGCTTCGTAACCGAGCAGTTCCTTGGTGCGTGGGTCGAACAAGGGCTTGGGTTCGCGGAACACCCGGTAGTCGCGCTGTTGCTCTTCGAGCGGGCCGCGCACATATGCCGTGTCGCCGCGACCCATCTTCACGCGGCCTTCTTGCGCCGCGACGATGCGTGGAGCGGACGCCAACTCGTTCGCGCCGAAGATCACCGCCTCGTTCAGGAACGGCTCGATCAGGTGAAACGGTATCGATGCAATCGGCCCGACCGCGCTGCTCTGCGAGCGAATTTTCGGCGACAGCTTCACCGTGCCGCCGTCCGCGCCACCTGCGCCACCCGCCCCGCCGCCTGCCTGGCCCATGCGCAGGCGCGCTCGACCCTCGACTTTGTCGAGGTACAACACCTGGCCCGGGTAGATGAGATGCGGATTGCGCACTTCCTCAAGGTTCATTCCCCACAACTCGGGCCAGCGCCACGGACTCTTCAGGAACAGCGAGGAGATATCCCACAGCGTATCGCGCTGCTTGACGGTATAGGTGTCGGGAGCGTTGGGGGCGAGGTCCGCCAACGCCACGCCGCCTTGTGCTACTTTTTGGGCTGTACCGCGCTGTTGCTCAGTGATCGGATAATTCACCGCGACGGCGCTTGTGATGCTCAGCAATGTGAGCAGCAATCCGACGGACGGCGCGATCAGCGCCGCACGGCGCGTTCGAAGGGCAAATCGATTGCGGCGCATCATGTGGGGGAGTCTCCGGAAATGCAGGTCAGCGGCCTGCCAGACTAGGTTAACCGGCCGCATCCGGGGAAAAACGCGAGATATCGGCCAAAATCTTCAATCAGTTTCACAGATTCTGCCTCTAAACCATTGATATCGCAACGAAAGTGCTGCGCCCAGTAACGCCGGTGTGAGACCTGTCACGGCCCGGCCTGTTCATCACGTGCACGACCCGGCCGCGACCGACACCCGCCCTCGCTCAACCTAGCTTCTCCTCTGTTTCATGGCGCTGCTCAACATTCTTCGTTTCCCCGACCCACGGCTGCACACCGTGGCAAAACCCGTCGATGCCGTGGACGCGCGCGTGCGCCGACTCGTCGACGACATGCTTGAGACCATGTATGCAGCCGAAGGCGTGGGCCTGGCGGCAACCCAGGTCGATGTGCATGAACGAGTCATCGTGATCGACACCGATCCCAAGTTGGCGCACCCGCATGTCCTGATCAATCCCGAACTGGTGGCCCGCAGTGTGGAGATGAGCTTCAGCGACGAGGGCTGTCTGTCGGTGCCGGAGATCTACGACAAGGTGCAGCGCCACGCGCAGGTGACCGTGCGCGCGCTCGACCGCAGCGGGCAGAGCGTCGAGTTCGCCGCCGACGGCTTGCTCGCGGTGTGCGTGCAACACGAAATGGATCACCTGCTGGGCAAGGTGTTCGTCGAATACCTCAGCCCGCTCAAGCGAGATCGCATTCGCAACAAGATGCTCAAGCGGACACGCGACGAACGTCGTGCCTGAGCCATCGCGGGCCCCGACCTTGCCGCAACTGCCCGGCGACGCCATGCGAGTTGTTTTCGCCGGAACGCCTGACTTCGCGCTTGAGTCCTTGCGCGTTGCACGGGCCGCGGGCTTCGAGATCGTGCTGGTGCTCACTCAGCCGGATCGGCCCGCCGGGCGCGGCTTGAAGCTTCACGCCAGTCCGGTGAAAACCTTCGCTGTCGAGCATGGCCTGGGTGTCGAGCAGCCGCGCAGCTTGCGCCTGGACGGCAAGTTTCCCGACGATGCGCAGCGCGCGCGCCTGGCCCTGCTCGCGGCGCGCCCCGACGTGATCGTCGTCGCGGCCTATGGCTTGTTGCTGCCCCCCTGGGTGCTGGAGCTGCCGCGCCTGGGCTGCGTGAACGTGCACGCGTCGCTGCTGCCACGCTGGCGCGGCGCCGCGCCGATTCAGCGGGCGATTGAAGCCGGCGATGCCCATACCGGCATCACGATCATGCAAATGGATGCGGGCCTGGACACCGGCGCGATGCTGCTCGCACAGGCCACCGAAATCGCCCCGGCCGACACCGCCGGCACCTTGCTGGGCCGCCTCGCGGCCTTGGGTGGGCGCTTGCTCGTCGAGAGCCTGCGCCGCGCCGCGCAAGGCAAGCTTGTGCCGGTGGCCCAGCCCGATGCGGGCGTCAGCTACGCACGCAAGATCGACAAGGCTGAAGCGGCCATCGACTGGCACGAAGCCGCGCCCGTGATCGAGCGGCGGATTCGCGCTTTCGACCCCGCTCCCGGTGCCAGCGCTACGCTGAACGGCGAGGTGCTCAAGTGCCGGCGCGCCGAATTGCTCGACGCCACCGGCGTGGCCGGACTGCCGGGTGAAATTGTCGCGGTGGATGCCTCGGGCGTGATTGTTGCCTGCGGCGCCGGAGCACTGCGCCTGACCGAACTGCAGCGCAGCGGCGGCAAGCGTTTGCCCGTGCAGGCGTTCCTCGCCGGTCATGCGCTGCGCACTGGAATGCGCTTCGCGCCGCGCGGCATGCCATGACGAGCTGGCGCACTGGGCGGGTGGTTCGAGAGTTCCTCGCCCAAGCCGAAACCCGACGCGGTGCGCGCCACATGCTGGCGTTCGCCCCCGGCCTGGCCGCCTGGGGCCTGGTGACGGGCATCGCGATGGTGAACAGCGGCCTGAGTACACCGGTGGCGCTGCTGATGTCACTCCTTGTGTACGCCGGCAGCGCGCAGTTGGCCACAATTCCCTTGCTCGCCGGCGGTGCGCCGATTGGCGTGATCTGGGCCACCGCGCTGTGCGTGAACCTGCGCTTCGTGCTGTACAGCGCGCGCTGGCGGGTCTACTTCGGACACCTGCCACGCTGGCGCGCCCTGGCCCTGACTTACTTTGCCGCTGATTTGAACTTGATCGTGTTCCAGCGCGCCTACCCGAAGGCGGTGCGCGAGCCCGGGCAAGTGGCGTTTTTCCTCGGCGGCGCGCTCAGCACCTGGGCCGTCTGGCAAGTCGCGGCGATCGCCGGCATCTTGTTCGGGCAAGCCATTCCCGCGCAGTGGGGCTTGGGCTTCGCCGGCACGCTGGCGGTGCTGGGCCTGACCTACGGTCTGATCGCCGACCGCAGCACGCGCATGGCGGCGGGCGCCGCGGCCACGGCGGCGGTGTTGACCTATGGGTTGCCGCTCAAGCTGAACCTACTGGTAGCCATTGTGGCCGCGGCCGTGGCGGGGCTGTTGGGCGCTCGACCCCATAAGAAGGCGCCGAACTCGCCGGACGGCAATGACTGACGCTTGGGCGATCTGGGCGGTGGTCGGGCTGGCGATGGTCACCTTCATCACGCGCGGTCTGTTCCTGATGCCGCGCAACGAAGTGCCGATTCCCGGCTGGCTGGAGCGCGCCCTGAAGGTCGCGCCGCTGGCCGCGTTGACCGCGGTGATCGTGCCTGAAATCGTCATGACGCAAGGGCAGCTCAGCACGACTTGGCAGGACGCGCGCTTCCCCGCCGTGCTCGCCGCAACGCTGTACTACCGCTGGCGACCCGGTGTCCTGGGGCCGATGCTCGCCGGCTTGGCGCTGTACCTGCCGTTGCGCATTTTCTTCGGCTGGTAAGGCAATGGCTGCTTGTGCATCCGGCCGAGTACCATGCAAATCCTGACCCACATTCGCGCGACCATGAACGTCATCCGTTTTACCGATCTCATCGCCTCCGGCCAGGTGGGCGGCAAACGCGTCTTCATTCGCGCCGACCTGAACGTTCCGCTGGACGACGCCGGCCACATCACGGAGGACACGCGCATTCGTGCTTCCGTGCCTTGCATCGACATGGCCTTGAAGGCCGGGGCCGCCGTCATGGTCACCTCGCATCTGGGTCGCCCGACGGAAGGCCAGTTCATGCCGGCCGACTCATTGGCGCCAGTGGCGCGGCGCCTGGCTGAACTGCTGGGCCGCGAGGTGCCGCTGCTCGCGAACTGGGTGGACGGCGTGGCGGTGCAGCCCGGGCAACTCGTGCTGCTGGAGAACTGCCGCGTCAACAAGGGCGAAAAGAAAAACGTGGAAGAACTGTCACGCAAGCTCGCTGCTCTGTGCGACATCTTTGTCCACGACGCGTTTGGTACCGCGCACCGCGCTGAATCCAGCACCTACGGCATCGCCGAGTACGCCAAGCTCGCATGTGCCGGGCCCTTGCTCGCGGCAGAGATCGACGCGATCCAGAAGGCGCTGGCCCACCCCAGGCGCCCGCTGATTGCCATTGTCGCGGGCAGCAAAGTCAGCACCAAGTTGACGATTCTGCAGAGCCTGGCGGAAAAGGTCGATGGCCTCATCGTCGGCGGTGGCATCGCCAATACGTTCATGCTCGCCAGCGGATTGAACATCGGCACCAGCCTGGCCGAGGCGAGCCTGGTGGGCGAGGCCAAGGCCGTGATCGAAGCGATGCGTGCGCGCGGCGCGGCAGTGCCGATTCCCGTGGATGTGGTGACGGCCAAGGCCTTCAAGGCAGACGCGGTGGCAACGGTCAAAGCGGTGGCCGACGTGGCGGCCGATGACTTGATACTCGACATCGGCCCGCAGACGGCGGCGCTGCTCGCCGCGCGATTGAAGTCCGCCGGAACGATCGTGTGGAACGGGCCCATGGGCGTGTTCGAGTTCGATGCGTTCGCGAGCGGCACACACACCGTGGCGCAAGCCATCGCCGCGTCGAGCGCGTTTTCAATTGCCGGCGGCGGCGACACGCTGGCCGCGATCGCCAAATACGGCATCGAAGACAAAATCGACTACATCTCCACCGGCGGCGGTGCGTTCCTTGAAGTGCTGGAGGGCAAGACTTTGCCGGCGTTTGAAATCCTCAGTCGGCGCGCCGCGCAGGCCGCGCCGGGGTGAAGCCGTTCACGCCCGCGCCCGGCGGGTGCCGCGCGGCGAGTTCACAATTCGACGCTTTCGATCGCCGCGCCCGCGCGGCCCACAACAACACCCACGGAGTGCACCATGCCCCGCGCCACCAAGATCGTTGCAACCCTCGGCCCCGCGTCGAGTTCACCCGAAGTGCTGGAACGCATGATCCGCGCCGGCGTCGACGTGGTGCGCCTGAACTTCTCGCACGGCACCGCGCAGGACCACATCGCTCGCGCCAAGCTCGTGCGTGAAGTCGCGGCTCGCGCCGGCCGGGAAGTGGCGATCATGGCCGACTTGCAGGGCCCGAAAATTCGTGTCGGCAAGTTCGAAGGCGGCAAGACGATGCTCGAACCCGGCCAGAAGTTCATCCTCGACGCCGCCAGCAGCGAGCTGGGCAACAACAGCCGCGTCGGCCTGGACTACAAGGATCTGCCGCGCGACGTGAAGTCCGGCGACACACTGCTGCTCAACGACGGCCTGCTCAAGCTCACCGTCGACTTCGTGCAGGGCGAGCAAGTCCACACGACCGTCGTGGCGGGCGGCGAGTTGTCGAACAACAAGGGCATCAACAAGGCGGGTGGCGGCCTGACCGCACCGGCGTTGACGGCGAAGGACATGGAAGACATCAAGACGGCGATGAGCTTCCAGTGCGAATACCTGGCGATCAGTTTTCCGAAGAGCGCGACCGACATGGAAATGGCGCGCCAGCTCGCCAATGTGGCGGGCGAGGGGCAGCGGCATCGGCCGGGTCTGATCGCGAAGATCGAGCGCGTCGAGGCGATTCCCGCGCTCGACGAAATCCTGCGGGCGTCGGACGGCATCATGGTCGCGCGCGGTGACCTCTCCATCGAGGTCGGCAACGCGGCGGTGCCGGCGCTGCAAAAACGCATGATCCGCCGCGCGCGTGAGCTGGACAAAGTGGTGATCACCGCCACGCAGATGATGGAGTCGATGATCGTCAACCCGGTGCCCACGCGCGCCGAGGTCAGCGACGTGGCCAACGCCGTGCTCGACGGCACCGACGCCGTGATGCTCAGCGCCGAGACCGCGACGGGCAAATACCCGGTCGAGACGATTCAACAGATGGACGCGATCGCGCTCGAAGCCGAACGCGCCGACGACGCGACGATCGAAACTGATTTCACGAACAAGCGCTTCGGCCGCATCGATCAGTCGATCGCGATGGGAGCCCTGTTCACCGCACACCATCTGGGTTGCAAGGCGATCCTCGCGCTCACCGAATCGGGCTCGACGGCGCTGTGGATGAGCCGGCACAACATCAAGGTGCCGATCTACGGACTCACCTCGCAGCCTGTGTCGCAGCGCAAGATGACGCTGTACCGCAACGTGCGGCCGCTGTTGATGCCGGCGTACCGCGACCGCGACGAGGCGTTAGCGAGCGCCGAGGCGCTGCTCGTTGAGAAAGGCGTGCTGAAGTCAGGCGACACCTACGCCATCACCTGTGGTGAGCCGATGGGCCACCCGGGGGGTACGAACATGCTCAAGGTGTGCCGCGTCGCCTGACGCCCTTGGCCCATCGGATGCGCCCGCGCAAACTCTCAGCTTGCATGGTGAAGCGTCGATGAGCGCCACGCTCACGCTGGAAGATATTGAAGCGGCGGCGCGCCGCATCAAGGGCCAGGTGCTCGAAACGCCCTGCCTGCCCTCGCGCACGCTCGGCGAGATGGCGGGCTGCGAAGTGTTCCTCAAGTTCGAGAACCAGCAGTTCACCGCGTCGTTCAAGGAACGTGGTGCGTTCAACCGGATCGCGTTGCTGAGCGACGCGGAACGCGCGCACGGCGTGCTCACCGTGTCGGCCGGCAACCATGCGCAGGCGGTCGCGTATCACACGCAGCGCTTGGGCATCCCGACGACGGTGGTGATGCCGCGCTTCGCCTCCGCGGTGAAGGTGGAGAACACGCGACGCTTTGGCGCCGAAGTCGTGTTGGAGGGCGAAACCTTTGACGATGCGCGCCGCCATGGGCTGAGCCTCGCGGCGCAGCGCGGCTTGACGGTCGTGCATCCGTTCGACGACTTGGGCGTGGCCGCCGGCCAGGGCACACTGGCGCGCGAGATGCTGGCGCAGCAGCCCACGATCGACACCTTGCTCGTGCCGGTCGGCGGCGGCGGTTTGATCGGCGGCATGGCGGTCGCGGCGCGCGCTCATGGGACACGCGTCGATGTGGTGGGCGTCCAGACGGAACGCTTTCCGTCGGTGTGGAGCGCCGTGCACGGCAGCGACCGCGAGAGCGGCCAGGCGACGATTGCCGACGGCATTGCCGTGAAACACCCCGGCGTCTTGACCCTGCCCATCATCCACAGCCATGTCGATGACATGGTGCTGGTGGGCGAAGACGACATCGAGCAGGCCATCGTGCTGCTCATCGAGATCGAAAAAACCGTCGTTGAAGGCGCGGGCGCCGCGGGCTTGGCGGCGTTGCTGCGTCACCGTGCGCGCTTCGCCGGGCGCCGCGTGGGCGTGGTGCTGTCGGGCGGCAACATCGAGCCGCTGGTGCTCGCCGAGATCATTCAGCGTGGCATGGTGCGCTCGGCACGGCTGGCGCGACTGCGTGTGGATGTGCGCGACGTGCCCGGCGCGCTGGCCGAGGTCACGAGCGCCTTGGGCAAGCTCGGCGCCAACATCGACGAGGTGCGCCACCAGCGCGCTTTCAGTTCGCTGTCCGTCGAGCGCGTGCAGATTGAGTTCGTGGTGCAGACGCGCGGCATCGAGCACCTGGAGCGCATCATCGCGGCAATGTCGGCACAGGGCTTTGCGTGCCTGCGCGTGATCTGAGTTTGCCCCTCGCTGGCTACAATTCTTCGCCCCTCGTGATTCACCGTCGCGATCCATCCACCCGCTGAAAGACCACCATGCCTATCGTTTCGATGCGCCAACTCCTGGACCATGCCGCCGAAAACGGCTATGGCATTCCCGCGTTCAACGTGAACAACCTGGAACAGGTGCAGGCCGTGATGACGGCGGCCGCCGAAGTGGGCGCGCCGGTGATCTTGCAAGCCAGCGCGGGTGCGCGCAAGTACGCGGGCGAGCCTTTCATCAAGCACCTGATCCAGGCGGCGGTCGAGAGCTGGCCGCAAGTGCCGCTCGTGATGCACCAAGACCATGGCCAAAGCCCCGACGTGTGCGCCGGCGCGATAGGTCTGGGCTTCAGCTCCGTGATGATGGATGGCTCGCTGCAAGCCGACGGCAAGACGATCGCGAGCTACGACTACAACGTCGAAGTGACGCGCAAGGTCGTTGACATGGCGCATGTGCTGGGCATCACCGTCGAGGGCGAGCTCGGCTGCCTGGGCTCGCTGGAGACGATGCGCGGCGACAAGGAAGACGGCCACGGCACGGAAGCGACGATGACGATGGACCAGTTGCTCACCGACCCCGAGCAGGCTGCCGACTTTGTCAAGAGGACGCAGCTCGACGCGCTGGCGATTGCCATCGGCACGAGCCACGGTGCCTACAAGTTCAGCCGCAAGCCCACCGGCGACATTCTGGCGATCGGCCGCATCAAGGAAATTCATCGCCGCATTCCGAACACGCATCTCGTGATGCACGGT
>JANOLJ010000443.1:0-26749 GCA_031419715.1 Burkholderiales bacterium
TCTCCTGCACCTGCTCGCGCGTGAATGCGTCCAGCGCCCCCATCGGCTCGTCCATCAACAGCACCGCCGGGTCGCTGGCCAGTGCACGCGCAATGCCCACGCGTTGCTGCATGCCGCCCGAGAGTTCATGCACGGCGTGGCCGGCGAACTTCTCCAGGCCGACCAGCGCGAGTTTGTCTTCAGCGCTCCTCGCGCGAGTCGCCGCGTCCACACCGCGCATGCGCAAGCCCAACGCCACGTTGTCGCGCACGTTGAGCCACGGCATCAGCGCGTGCTTCTGGAACACCACGCCGCGGTCCGCACCCGGGCCGAGCACCGGTCGGCCGTCGAGCAAAATCTGCCCGGTCGAAGGCGGCAAGAAGCCGGCGATGCAGTTCAGCAGCGTCGTCTTGCCGCAGCCCGACGCGCCGAGCGCGACGACAAAGTCGCCGTCGTGCATGCTCAGGTTCACGGCGGTCAAGGCCTGCAGCGTGCCGCCTTGCACGGCATAGTTGACCGCGAGGTTCTGGATGTCGAGCGTGGGCATGGGTCAGCGTGGCGAATGCAAAACGGGGCAGCACTCGCGCACCGCCCCGATCCGAGGTCGCTTGCGGATTGTTTACTTGGCCATCGCCTTCTTCAGATACGCGTCAGTGACGAAGGCCTTGTAGTCGGGTTTGACTTCCTGGATGCGGCCCTGCTCCTTGAGAAACTCCGCCGTGCTCGTCATCGCCTTCACCGCCGCGCCGCCGAGCCACTTGGGCCCGAGCTGCTCGGCCATCGTTGGAAACGTGTACAGCGCCATCGACGGCGGCACGTCTTTCGCGTCGGCCTTGGTCCACTTGGCGACGGCCTTGACTTCGGGCGAATCGACGGTCCCTTTCGCCTTGGTCGCCATGTAGGCGGCGTCGGCCATGGCCAGCACCTTCACCCGCGCAACCATGAAGCCTTCGTGCTCTGCAGCCCACTTGGCATTGACGATCAGCCCGTCGAACGTCGGGTAGCCTTTGGCACCAATCGTTTTCGACGACTCGATCACCTTGCCGTTGCCCTTGATCTTGCTCAGCACCGGATCCCAGATGAAGGCGGCGTCGATGTCGCCACGCTCCCAGGCGGCGGCGATCTCCGGCGGGCGCATGTTCAGCACGTTCACGCCTTTCGGATCGACGCCGTCGACCTTCATCGCCGCCATCAGCTGGTAATGCGCGGTGGAAACAAACGGCGTCGCGACCTTCTTGCCTTTCAGGTCCTTCACACTGTTGATGCCCGAGCCGTTGCGCACGATCAACGCCTCGGCGTCAGCGATGTCGTCGAGGATCCAGAAGAGTTTGATGTCTTGGCCTTGGCTCGCCGCCGCGACGATCGGGCTTGAGCCCGCTTCGCCAATCTGCACATCGCCCGACGCCATCGCCTTGATCACATCGCCGCCGCCACCGAACATGCGCCAGTTGATCTTGTAGCCGGTGGCCTTTTCCAGCTCACCCGACTCCATGACGGTGCGGAATGGCACCAGCATGTCCTGGTGGGCGAAGGTCACTTCTTTTTTGGGCTGGGCGATGGCGCTGCCGCCCGTGGCTATGGCCAGCGCCGCGACGCAAAGCAGTTCGCGTTTGTTCAACTTCATGAAATCAATCTCCTGTGATGCCAATGGGAAATGGTTCGACAGTCTGCCGAAGCACGCGGTCCGCTTGCCCACACGAGTGTCGAGAGGCGCGAGCATCGGCCATGGCCAGGCGCTGGCGCACCCGGAATTACCCTTGCTATCGAAGCGTGACGAGCGGATAGGCCGGGTCGTTGTAGCCTGGTGTCGACGGATGGCCGGGCCGCACCAGTGAATCCACCAGCGCATCATCTTCGGCCGTGATGCTCCGGTCGAGTGCACCAAAGTAGTCTTGCCATTGCGCCAACGTGCGCGGGCCGGCAATCACCGAGGTGACAGTCTTGTTCGCCAGCACCCACGCGGTGGCGAAGTGCGCGAGCGCAATTCCTCGCTTGGCGCAATGCGCCTGCAGCGTCTGGGCTATTGCCAGCGACTCCTCACGGAACTCGGTTTCCATGATGCGTTTGTCGCCGCGCGCGGCGCGTGAACCTTGCGCCGGTTTCGCGCCCGGCGCGTATTTGCCAGAGAGCACGCCGCGCGCGATTGGGCTGTAGGGCACGACGCCGATGCCGTGATGCGCGCAAGCCGGCAGCACTTCCACCTCGGGCTGGCGGTTCAGCAGGTTGTAGTAGGGTTGGCATACCACGGGCGCGGGCATGTTCAGCGCGCGCGCCAGGTGCACCACTTCGGCGATGCGCCAGCCGCGAAAGTTGGAGACGCCCCAATAGCGGATCTTCCCCGAACGCAGCAACGCGTCCAGCGCGCGCAGCGGCTCTTCCAGGTCCATGCTGTTGAAGTCGCGGTGCAAGTAGTAGATGTCGATGTGGTCCGTGCCCAGACGCTTCAGGCTCGCCTCGCAGGCGCGCATCATCCAACTGCGCGAGTAGTGCGACTCGTTCGGCGCGTCCGACATCTTGTTGCCGACCTTGGTGGCGAGCACCCAGGCGTCGCGCTTGCCGGCGAGCAACTCGCCGACCATCGATTCCGACTTGCCGGTGGTGTACACGTCCGCCGTGTCGATGAAGTTCACGCCGTGCTCCTGGGCGTGCGCGACGATGTTGCGCGCCTCGCTCACATCGGTCTGGTCGCCGAACATCATCGTGCCCAGGCACAGCGAAGAGACTTCGAGGTGGCTGCGGCCGAGATTGCGGTATTGCATGGGCATGGGTGGCGAGCGTGAGTGGACGAGCGGTGTCTGCGCGAATGATAGGCGCAGCACGCAACAGGCTCTTCCCGCGACAAACCCTTTTGCGGCGTAGGCCCTATGCGGCACAGGCGGTATGCGCAGCAAGGTCAACGCCCAACGCGAAAGCTCCCGCACAATCAAATTCAAACGAGGAGCAGCGATGGCGATGCACGGTGACGGTTCCACTTCCCAACCACAGTGGGTCGAGGCCGCACCGCTTGCGCAACTGCGCGAGCGCGGTCCGATGGCAAGCAAGCTCGGTGGCCGACAGGTGGCGCTGTTCGTGCACGAGGGCGAAGTGCTCGCCTGCAACAACCGCTGCCCGCACGAAGGCTACCCCTTGTGCGAAGGCGCGCTCGATGGCTCCGGCGTGCTCACCTGCCAATGGCACAACTGGAAGTTCGATCTGCGCAGCGGCGCCAACCTGTATGGCGGCGATGCGCTGCGCATCTACCCGGTGCGCGTAGACGCCGGCCGCGTTTGGGTGGATGTGAGCGACCCGCCGCCCGCGCAACGCGTGGCCCAGGCTCTGGCGCAGCTCGCCGACGCGATGGCCGATGACGACTATGCGCGCATCGGCCGCGAGGTGGCGCGGCTCGAAAAAGCCGGCGCGTCGGTGCACGCCGCGATGCTGCAGGCGATCAACAGCTCGCACGCGCGCCTGCGCGACGGCATGACGCACGCCTACCCCGCCATCGACGCCTGGCTGCGGCTGCGCGACGAACTCGCCAGCGCACCCCAGCGCCTGGCCTGCGCCACCGAAGCCCTGGCGCATGTGGCGTTCGACACGCTGCGCGAAGCCCACTACCCCTATGCCACTGGCCGCCGTGCCTGGGGTGCCGAAGCCTTCCTTGCAGCGGTCGAAGCGCAAGACGAAACAGGAGCCATCGAGCTGGTGAATGACGCATTGGCGCAGGGCCTGGCGTTCCATGCGCTCGAACCCGTCTTCGCCCAAGCCGCGCTCGCCCACTACAGCGCCTTTGGCCATTCGCTGATCTACCTGACCCATGTGCGCAGCCTCATCGAGCGCCTGGGCCCGGACGCGGCAGCACCCCTGTTGCGCTCCTGGATTCGCGGCCTCGTGCTGGCGATTCGCGAAGACCTGCTGCCCGACTTCAAAGCCTACGCCGGTGCGCTTGAGCAATGGCCGCATGCTCCCGATGCCGGCACTTCGCCCGCGCCCGCGCCCGCGCCTGCCACGCCATCGCCATCGCCATCGCCCACGATGTTCGAAGGCTTGAAGCTGCGCGACACCCTCGCCGCCACGCTAGCGGCCGCCGCCCACCATCCGCCTCTAGCCCTTTGGCATGGCTTGATGCAGGCCAGCGCCCACCACCTGTTGCGCTTTGATGAACAGTTTGCCCTGCGCACCGACAACCCCGTCACCGACGACGTGAACTGGTTCGACTTCAGCCACGCCCTGACCTTCGGTCACGCGGTGCGCGAAACCTGTACGCGCTGGCCGCAACTCTGGCCTCAGGGCCTGCTGCAAATGGCGTTGTTCGTCGGGCGCAACACGCCCTATCTGGATGCCGGTGTGGCTGCGTCCAGCGCGCAAGCCGCGTGGCACGCCAGTGACGCCGAAGGGTTCAACGCGTTGGCGCCAGATCTCATCATCGACCACGGCATCGGCCTGCCCATCTTCGCCGTGCACCGGCTCAAGACTTGGCTCGCGGTGCGCGACACCATCGCGCTCGGTGTGCCACCGGCCAGCGCCGCCGCGCTGCGCGCAGCGGTGCGCCGTTTGCTATCGGCTCGGTTCAAGCAGCGCCACGCCCTGCGCACCGCAAGCCAGGCGCTGCGCTTCGTGGAGCGCGAATAGCATGGCGCTGACACCCGACGAGCTGCGCCACATCACGACCCGCACGCTGTCGCACTACGACCGCGGCGCGCGCGAATTCTGGGAAGGCACGCGCGACCACGACGTGAGCCAGAACATCGCGGCGTTCTTGCAGCCGATACAGGCGCCGCCGCCGTTGAAGTTGCTGGACTTCGGCTGCGGGCCGGGGCGCGACCTGGCTACCTTCAAGGCGCTCGGCCACCATGTCACCGGTTTGGAGGGTTCACCGCGTCTGGCGGCGATGGCGCGGGCCCACAGCGGCTGCGAAGTGCTCGAGCAGAGTTTTCTCGCGCTGGACCTGCCGAAGCATCACTTCGACGGCGTGTTCGCCAACGCCGTGCTGTTCCACGTGCCCCAGCAGGAGCTGCCGCGAGTGCTCGGCGCATTGCGCCAGGCGCTCAAGCCCGGCGGCGTTCTCTTCAGCTCGAACCCGCGCGGTGACGGGCGCGAGGGCTGGAGCGGCGAGCGCTATGGCTGCTTTCACGATTGGCCGAGTTGGCGCGGCACGATGCTGGCCGCCGGCTTCGCCGAGTTGCACCACTACTACCGGCCCAGCGGCGTGCCGTTCGAGCAGCAGGCCTGGCTGGCCAGCGTGTGGCGCAATCCCGACCGGCCCACGCCGCCGTGACCGCGCGCACTGCACCCGCTGCGTGCTCGATGGCAGCTTTCTCAGGCTGGCCCGCATCCGGGATTGCGCGACCTCCGCGCCGACAGGATTTGCATACACTTGAACACCGCGCCAAAGTAGCGTAGGCGAATAATCGCGGGGATCATCCCCTGCAGGGACAGGAAGCTCAAATGTTGCAATCATTGTTCGGCGATCTTGGCCTTGGCACCGATTCGGGGGCGAAGAAGCGCCGCTCCGACACCGAGCCCGACCAGGGTTTTGCCGCCACCTCCATTCTGGAAAGTGTCGCCAAGGAGCTCACCGCCCAAGGGCAGATTGTCGACCGTCATGTGCGCGACCTGATGGTGACGGGCTCGCCCGCCCAGGCCATTCGCGAGCACTTCAGGGCCACGCGCGCCGACCTCGACACCGCGAGCCACCTGATCACCCTGCTCGATCCCGTGCGGGTCTGGGCCACCTCGGTCATCAAGGCGGTGTCAGATGCCGGCGGGCAGCCGATCGAGAAACTGCACTTGCGCGAGCAATCGACCTTGCGCACGCTGGCCATGATCGAACGCACGACGCTGGTGCGGCGCGGGGAAGACGCGTTGAAGATCTACCACGCCGACGTGCGCGCACCAGGCACTGAGAACGCCGACATCCCATTGGCGCTGATGGAACGCAGCCAGTTGACGACGGTGATCGTCGGCCCGATGGAAGCGCACGCCATCGATGGCCTGCTGAAGTGGCTCAACGAAGCGTCCGCCCAAACCGCTTGGCGTTGCCCGCACCTGCTGTTCATGTTGCCGCCTAGCGCGGTGTGGATCGCCAACAAGGTCAACGCCGTGCCGTGGCCGCCGATGCTCCAGGTTCACGTGCTCAATGAGTCGCTGACGAGCGCGTCTTCGGTGTGGAATGCGATGCTGGGCACCTGGAACCACCTCAAGGCGCAGCCGGGCTGGGAGCCGTCGATGAGCGACGCCGCCGAATTCGCGGTGGAAGTCACCGACATCACGGTGCCCGATCCGGCGCCGCTGGAACACAGCCGCGCTGCCAGCGCCGGGCCCGCGCCCATGCCGGAACTGCACCGCCCTGCGCCCGCCGCAGTGCGCCCCACGCGCAACATGCTCGATCACGCGCATGCCAAACGCCAACTCGCTGAAATGATCAAGTTGGAGGGCATGCTCGGCTGCGCCATCGTCGACGCCGGCAACGGCTTGATCTTGGCGCGCGACACCCCAGAAGATGCCATCCCAGGCCTGGACCTGGACATCGCCGCAGCCGCCTGCACCCAGGCACTGAAGGCGCACAAGGCGGCGGCCCGCAACATGGGCATGCCCGAGCCGATTGAAGAAATCATGACGAGCGCCGGCAGCCGGCACCAGGTGATGCGGCAACTCTCGCAGTACACCGATTTGTTTCTCTTTGTTCTGCTGGACCGGCAGCGCACCAATCTTGCTCTGGCACGCTACAAGCTGATGGAAGTGGAGCGCGAACTCGTCTGACTGGGGGCCGAGAGGCCCGGCGCGCATCAGGCCAACAAGGCATCAGGCCATCAGGCCATCAGGCCGGCACCGTCTCTTGCGCCAGCGTCGTATCTGCGCCAGGAACCTTGCGCCGCGCGAACAGTGTGTACATCGTCGGCACGACGAAGATCGTCAGCACGGTGCCCACCGTCATGCCCCCGACGATGACCCAGCCGATCTGATGCCGGCTCTCCGCGCCCGCACCCGTGGCCAGCGCCAGGGGCAAGGCGCCGAGCACCATGGCGCCGGTGGTCATCAGAATCGGGCGCAAGCGCAGCGTCGAGGCTTGCACCACCGCGTCGCGCATCGTCTGGCCCTGCTCGCGCAACTGGTTCGAGAACTCGACGATCAGAATGCCGTGCTTCGTGATCAGGCCCACCAAAGTGATGAGGCCGATTTGAGAATACACATTCAAGGTGCCACCCGAGAGGTGCAGCGCCGCGAGCGCCCCCACCATCGACAGCGGCACGCTGAGCATGATGACCAAGGGGTCGACAAAGCTCTCGAACTGCGCCGACAGCACGAGAAAAATGAACAACAGCGCCAGGCCGAACACCAGGCCCAGCGCCCCGCTGGCAGACCGGAACTCGCGCGAGATGCCGTTCAGCTCGGTCGCATAGCCGGGCTTGAGCACCTTGGCGGCGCTCGCGTCCATGAACCGCAACGCTTCGCCCAACGAATAGCCGGGCGCCAGGTTTGCCGTGATCGACACCGATCGGCGCTGATTGAAGTGATTCAGCTCGCGCGGACTCACGGACTCGATGACGGTGACGAGCGACGACAGCGGAATCATCGCCTCCACGCCGTTCTTCTGGCCACGCACGAAGAGCTTGTCGATGTGCTCCGGCGTCGTGCGGCCGCTCGCCTGCGTCTGCACGATCACGTCGTATTGTTCGGCGTCGCGCTTGTAGCGCGTCACATTGCGCCCACCCAGCATGGTTTCGATGGCGCGCGCCACCTGGTCCACCGCCACGCCGGCGTCGTGGGCGCGATCCCGGTCGACTTTGATGAACAGTTCGGGCTTGTTCAGGCGCAGGTCGCTGTCGGGCTGCACGATGCTCGGGTTGCGCGCCATCTCGTTCAGCATTTGTTGCGCCACGCCTGCGAGGTTGGCGTAGGAGTCGGAGCTGACGATGACGAAATTGACCGCGCGTTCGCGCAGGCCCTGGCCGAGGGACGGCGGCGTCACGGGAAACGCCGTGACACCGGGCAGGCCTGCGAACTTCGGTTGCAGCTCGCGCGCCAGTTGTTGTGTCGTGCGCGTACGCTCCGACCAATCGACGGTGCGCAGGAAGCTGATGCCCTGCGACACCGACGGGTTGCCGGTGACGACGAAGACGCGGTCGAACTCGGGAAACGACATGCCGATCTTTTCGATTTCCAGCATGTAGCGCTGGGTGTAGGCCATCGTCGCGCCGTCGGGAGCGTTGATCGTCGCCACGATCACGCCGCGGTCCTCGAGCGGCGAGAGTTCGCTCTTGGCGGTGCTGAACAGCCACCAACTGCCCCACGCCGCGGCCGCCATCACGAGCAGCACGATCCAGCGTTGCCCCAGAACCCAGCGCAGCGCGCCTTCGTAGCCCCGCGTCACGGCCACCAGCGCACGCTCCATGCCGCGATCGAAGAAGTGCGGATTTGGGTTGTGGCGCAGCAGCTTGGCGCACATCATGGGCGTGAGCGTCAACGCGACGAAGCCCGACACGAGCACCGCGCCCGCCAGCGTCAAGGCAAACTCGGTGAACAGGCGCCCGGTGCGCCCCGGCGCGAAAGCCAACGGCGCATACACCGCAGCCAAGGTCAGCGTCATCGCCACGATGGCGAAGCCCACTTCCCGAGCGCCGCGCAACGCCGCTTGAAACGGTGCCTGCCCTTCCTCGATGTGGCGATAGACGTTCTCCAGCATCACGATCGCGTCATCGACCACCAAGCCGATCGCCAGCACCAGGGCGAGCAGCGTCAGCGTGTTGATCGTGAAACCGGCGACCGCCATGATGCCGAACACGCCGATCAAGCTGACGGGAATCGTCACGAGCGGAATGATCGAGGCGCGCAGCGTGCGCAGGAACACGAACACAACCAGCGCCACGAGCGCCACCGCCTCGGCGATCGTGCGGTACACCGATTGGATTGAGCGGTCGATGAACACCGAGTTGTCGTTCGCCACGCGCGCCGTCACGCCCGCAGGCAGGTCTTGCTGAATGCGCGGCAGCACGTCGCGAACGCCGGCCGCGACCTGGAGTGGGTTGGCCGTCGCCTGGCGGATCACGCCGATCGAGACCGACGGCACGCCGTTCAGCCGCACGCTGGAGCGTTCGCTGGCGCTCGCCTGCTCGACACGCGCCACGTCGCGTATCCGCACCGTGTAGCCGTTCACGCTGCGCAGCGCGACGTCGGCGAACTGCGCGGCCGTGCCCAGATCGGTCTGCGCCGTGACGCTGAATTCGCGCTGCACGCTCTCGATTCGCCCCGCGGGCACCTCCAGGTTCTGCTTGCGCAGTGCGTCTTCGACGTCCTGCACCGTGAGCCGGTACGCGGCGAGCTTGTCCGGGTCGACCCAGATGCGCATCGCGTACTTGCGGTCGCCGCGAACCCAGACATCGGCCACGCCCGACACGGTTTGCAGGCGCGGCCGCACCACGCGTTCGATCAGGCCCGTGACTTCCAGTGCGGACAGGGTATCGCTGCTGAATGAAATCCAGATCGTGGGCGACGCGTCGGCTTCGACCTTGGCGACCACGGGTTCGTCGACACTCGCCGGAAGACGCGCGCGCACCCGCGACACGCGGTCCCGCACGTCGGCGGCCCCCGCCTCGGGGTTCTTGCTGAGCTTGAAGCGCACCGTGATCTGGCTCTCTTCGGAGCGCGACACCGAGGTCACGATGTCCACGCCTTCAATGCCGGAGATCGAGTCTTCAAGCGGCTTGGTGACTTGCGACTCGATGACTTCCGACGACGCTCCCGCCAGGCGGGTGGTGACGTTCACCACCGGCTCATCGATGCGCGGGTACTCGCGCAGCTCCAGGCGCGAGAACGCCACCGCGCCCACGAGCACGAGCAACAGTGACATGACGGTGGCCAGAACCGGCCGGCGGATCGAGGTTTCGGAGAACTTCATAGACGCCCTCTTGAGGCTACCCGCGATTGGCCGCGGCTACACCGGTGCGGCGCCGGAGCCGGGGCCCGCGCCGGACGCGGCGGGCGCGGCGGGCCGCGCCTTGGCTTCACCGGTAGAGCGTGGCGCTGCGGGTTCACCGACCTGGACCACGCGCAGCGCGATACCGTCGCCGCGCATCAGCCGTGCATGGCCGGCGGTGACGACGCTGTCGCCCGGCGCCAGCCCTTCAAGAATTTCTACCTTCCCGGGTATGCGCAGCCCCATGCGCGCCTCGATGCGTTGCGAAACCTTGCCGTCGGGGCTGTTGACGACCTTGATCACGTATTGCTTCGCGCCCTGCGGAACCAGCGCTTCTTCAGGAACGACGAGGGCGCGCGGCCTTTCCTCGAACACGAGGCGCGCTCGCGCGAACATGCCTGAGCGCAGCACACCGCTTGAGTTGTCCAGGCGCGCGCGAACCAGCAGCGAGCGGCCGTTGGCGTCGAGCTGAGAGTCCATCGCTTCCACCCGCGCCTTGAATTTGCGCCCCGGCAGACCGTCCAGGCTCACGTCGACAGCCTGGTTCAGGCGCAGGCGTGAAATCACTGCCTCGGGCAAGCGAAAGTCCACCGTCATCGCGCCGATGTCCTCAATGCTCACCAGATCCGCGCCTTCCTTGACGTAGTCGCCGACGTTGACCGATCGAATTCCGGTCACGCCATCGAAGGGCGCGAGCATCGCCATGCGCGCGAGTTGTGCCTGAGCCACCGCGACCTGCGCTTCGGCGACCTCCAGCGCGGCGGCGGTCTGGTCTGCGGCGCTTTGGCTGACGAAATTCTGCGCCACCAGTTCCCGGTTGCGCTGCAAATTCGTGCGGGCGATGCTCGCCTGTGCCTTGGCTTGGAGCAACTGTGCCTGCTGCAGCGTGTCGTCGAGCTGCACCAGCAACTGGCCACGGGTGACGCGCTGTCCGTCGGCGAAGCCGAGTTTGGCGATCCTGCCGCCGACCTCGGGCCGAAGAATCACGCCTTGGCGCGAGCGCAAGCTGCCCACGGCCTGAGTCTCGTCTTGCAAGCTCATGACCTCGACCTTGCCGACCTCTACACCGACGGGTCCGCCCTGTGCGGTGCCCGCAGCGGCCGCGCCGCGCCGGCCGTCCTGGCCCGCTTTGGCTGCCGTGGCAGGAGGCGCCAGCCCGGCGGGAACGGTTGCGCTGTCTGGCCGATTCTGAACCCAATACGCGGCGCCACCGGCCACGCCAATACCGATGATACAAACCAGGGTATGCAGGGTTTTCATTGCTTCGAGTTCGGACGCCAGTCCGGACTCTAGCGGTTTCGCGAAGGCCCCGCCTCGGTGTCAGCCCGCGAACCGCAGCGGCGCTGCGGAATCGCGCCCGCGCGATTCAGAAGCCGCGCACGCCCAGTTTGAGCAGCAGGCGCAGGTATTCGAGCCTGGCATGCAGCTCGGTCAGCTCAGAGAGCAGATCCTGCCAAGCCGCCGCCGTGTCGTTGGTGGCATCGGCAGGTGGCGGGTTGACGTCGGAGGGGTTCTGATCTTCCATGCGATGCACCGGTTGGCCGCGAATGGAAGCTATGGTCACCGGGCGGGCGCACGCCGGCAATCCCGCATCCCAGGTGCGCCCCGCCTACGGGGGTGAAGGCCCGTCGCCTCCGCCCCTGCGCTCAAGCGCAAGGTTGGCCAGCACGTCGGCACGCTCGTTGTATTTGTCACCGTTGTGGCCACGCACCCAGCGCGTCGTGACCTTGCGTGCATCGGCCAGGCCGAACAGACGCTTCCACAGTGCCAGGTTGGCCACCGGATCGCCTTTCGAGTTCTTGTAGCCCTTGCGCTCCCAACCTTTGCGCCACTCCGACAAGCCCTTGAGCACATACTGGCTGTCACTGACCAGCTCCACCGCGGCGCCGGCTGGAATGCGGCTCAACCCCTCGATCGCGGCCATCAGCTCGGCGATCTGATTCGTTCCCGGGCCGATGAAACCGTAGTGTTCGGTGGCCGCTTGGCCGGCGGGTGGCAACAACACCGCACCCCAGCCTGCGGGCCCGGGGTTGCTGGGGGCGCAGGCGCCGTCGGTGTAGGCCAGCCACTTCATCGTCGCATCAGTCATTCGGTTTGGATCGGGTTCGGTTCAAGGTTTCGACTTCTATGCCACGATGATTCACCGCCACGACGGGCCGCGCCTGGCCCAGGCGGCGCATGGTGCGCACCAGGCCCACAAGACGCATGCCGCGCACGCGCTTCACAGCGACCACGCAATACACCGCGCCGAACACCGGCCACCAACGCTCGCCGACACGCTCCATCCAGGAGAAGCGCGACAGCCACTTCTGCGACACAAGCGGCGGCAGGTAACAACCAAAGCGCCCGGCTTCAACTTCGAAGCTCAACAGGCGCAGCCAATCACGCAAGCGCCGGTAGCCGAAGAACTCGCCCTCGCTGGGCATGAACAGCGGGCCAGACGCGCGCGGCAACAGCCGCCTGCGCAGGCTGCCCAGGCGTTGGCGCACGCCCCACAGGCTGGCCGGATTGAAGCCGACGATGATCACCCGCCCTTCCGGAACGAGCACACGCTCGACTTCGCGCAGCGCCAGGTGCGGATCGTTCGTCACTTCCAGGGTGTGCGGCAACACCACCAGGTCCAGGCTCTGGCTGTCGAACGGCAAGGCATCGAAGCTGCAATGCAGCGTGGCTGCGGCACAGGGCCGTTCGTCGCCGTTGGGCAGCGACTCGGTCGCGATCCACCGATGCGGCATTCGGTTGGCGCGCAGCGCGTCGATCTGGTTCAAGCCCAACTGCAAGGCGTGGAATCCGAACAGGTCGGCCACGGCTTGATCGAGATAGCGCTGCTCCCAGTCGAGAAGGTAGCGGCCGGAGGGCGTTTCCAGCCAGCGCTCCAAACCTATAATGCCGCCGCTTATGCTCATCGATCCAAACGTCCTCGTGTCTCTTGTGCTACGTCGCCTGCCGATTCTAGAGACCCGGATCGTGGGCAGGTTCCAGTCTCACCCCGCATGCGATTGAGCGCCGGCCTCATGCTGCCGGCGTGCCCGCAGGGAAGCGGCTGGAGGGTCGTCTGCGGTGCCGTCGTGGTGCTTTGCCTGAGCGCGTGCGCGGTGCTGCCGCAGCCCGTCCCCGACGTGCCCGAGCGCATTGCCGTGGCCGCCCCGGCCGCGCCCGCCTCCTTATCCGCGCCCACACCGGCCGAGCCAGCCACAGCGGTTGCGCCTCCTGCCTCGCAGACCGCAGTTGTACCCTCCGCTCAGCCGGCGCCCAAAGAGTCAGTCGCCTCGTCCGGGGCAGCAGCCGCCGCCGCTTCCGCGCCCGCTGCGGAACCCGCAGAGCCTGCGGCGCCGGTCCTGATCGACCCGCTGCAACCCAGCGTGCGCATCGATCCGAACGAGGAAGACGCGCGGATCGACCTGTGGACGCGCGTGCGCCAGGGCTTCGCCTTTACCGACCTGGAGGGGCCTCTGGTTCGTGCCCAGGAAAAGTGGTATGCGAGCCGGCCCGACTACGTGCAGCGCATGACGCAGCGCGGCGGGCGTTACCTGTTCCATATCGTCCAGGAGGTCGAGCGGCGCGGCCTGCCTACTGAGCTCGCCTTGCTGCCGTTCATCGAAAGTGCATTCAACCCGGAGGCGATGTCGTCGGCGCGCGCCTCGGGAATGTGGCAATTCATGCCCGCGACCGGGCGCGTCTTTGATCTCAAGCAGAACGTGTTTCGCGACGACCGGCGTGACGTGCTCGCCTCGACCCGGGCCGCGCTGGACTACCTGGAAAAACTCTACGGCATGTTCGGCGACTGGCATCTCGCGCTGGCGGCCTACAACTGGGGTGAAGGCAGCGTGAGTCGGGCGATCGCGAAGAACCGGGCGGCGCGCAAGGCCACAGACTACGCCAGCCTGAAGATGCCTGACGAGACCCGCCACTACGTGCCCAAACTTCAGGCGGTGAAGAACATCATCGCCCGGCCTGAAGCCTTCGGGCTGGTCTTGCCCGAACTGGACAACCATCCGTTTTTCTTGAGCGTGCCGATCGATCGCGATATCGACGTCGATGTGGCGGCACGGCTTGCCGGTCTGAGCGTGGAGGACTTCCGCACCCTGAACCCGCAAATGAATAAGCCGGTGATTCTGGCTGCCGGCACACCGCAGGTGCTTCTGCCGTACGACAACGCGAACCGTTTCGTGCAGGAGCTTCCGGAGTACCGCGGCCGACTGGCCAGCTGGACGGCCTGGGTGGCACCGAAAACCTTGAAACCCGCCGAGGCTGCGCGCCAGGTGGGCATGGAGGAAGCCCAGCTGCGCGAGCTGAATCGCATTCCACCGAACATGCTGATCCAGGTCGGCTCCACGCTCCTGGTGCCGCGCGTCGGCACGCACAGTGAAGACGTTTCCGAGCACTTGGCCGACAACGGAACCATCACGCTCGCCCCCGATGGCACACAGGTGCGTCGCGTCGTGCTGCGGGCCGGTCGGCGCGACAGCGTCGCCAGCGTCGCGCACCGCTACGGCTTGAGCCGGGAAAACGTAGCGCAGTGGAACGTTGTCGACGTCGGCTCGGCATTTCGCCCCGGGCAGCGCGTCACCGTGTTCGTGCCCGCCAAGGCCGCGCGCAGCAAGGCGGTGGCTGCGATCAAGCCGATCTCGCGCAGCGTCGCGCCCAAGCCAGCGAAATCAGCGCCGCGAACGGAGGCGCGTCCGGCGCGTCGCTGATCCGGCGCGGCGGCGCCTCGGCGCGCCGGATGCATGCGCGCCTCAGCGCCGGTCGACAAACGCGTGGGCGATGGTGCCCAGGTCCACGTACTCCAATTCGCTGCCGATCGGCACGCCGCGGGCGAGCCGCGTGACACGCAGACCGCGCGCCGTCAGCGCCTGTGTCAGCACATGCGCGGTGGCCTCACCCTCGGCGGTGAAGTTGGTCGCGATGATGACTTCGCGCACTACCCCATCGGCAGCGCGCTCGATCAGTTGCAGCGCGCCGATGTCTCCTGCGCCCACGCCGTCCAGCGGGCTGATGCGCCCCATCAACACGAAATAGTGGCCGCGGTAGCTGCCGCTGCGTTCCAGCGCCGCCTGATCCGCGGGCGTCTCGACCACGCACAGTTGCTGCACATCGCGCCCTGCGTCGGCACACAGGGCGCAGAGCGCGGTTTCGGTCAGCGTGCGACAGCGCTCGCAATGGCGCACGTTCGTCAGCGCCGAGTCCAGCGCCGAGGCGATGCGCCGGGCAGCCTCCCGGTCGTGCTGCAGCAAATGAAACGCCATGCGCTGCGCCGACTTCACACCGACGCCGGGCAGGCGCTTCAGCGCGTCGATTAAGCCTTCAAGCGAAGATTCCCGCACGCGTAGGCAATGTAGGGTCGCGTGTTCAGAACGGGAACTTCATTCCCGGGGGCATCGGCATGCCCGCGGTGAGCTTGCCCATCTTCTCCTGGCTCACCTCTTCGGCACGGCGCACGCCGTCATTGAAGGCGGCGGCGACGAGATCTTCGAGCATGTCTTTGTCTTCGGCCAGCAGGCTCGGATCGATGGCGATGCGCTTCACATCGTGCTTGCACGTCATCGTCACCTTCACGAGCCCGGCGCCTGATTGGCCCTCGACCTCGATCGTCGCAAGCTCGTCTTGCGCGCGCTTGAGGTTTTCCTGCATCGACTGGGCCTGCTTCATCAGCCCGGCGAGTTGGTTCTTCATCATGTTGCTGCTCCTTTGATCTGGCGAATCTTCAATGGGGTTTGATCGACCCGGGAACGATGCGCGCCCCTTGGTACTGGCTCAGCAGTGAGCGCACGACCGGATCATTTTGGATGAGTTGTTCGGCTTGCGCCTGCAGCCGGTCACGCTCAGCCTGCTCGCGGCGTGCCGGCGAATCCGCGGCGATGCCGGGCTGGGCGTCGATGTGCACCGCACAGCTCAAGCATGCGCTAAGCGCGGCCTGAAGTTTCTCGACCTGCGGCGCGGCGCGCAGGTTCTCGCGATCGACGCGCAGGCGAAATACCGCGGGTTGCGCAGATTCGTCGATGAAGACGCATTGCGCCTGCATCGCCAATTCACGCACCAGGGCACCAACGGCCCCTGCATCGACGAGTTGGCGCACGAGCGCATTCCAGCGGTCGCCATGTTCGGCCAGGGCGGGCGCGGAGTCGACTTGCGCCAACGCCGGTCTCGCCACCTCTTCTTGCGGCGGGAGCGGCGTAGGGCTCGGGGCCCGGGCGGGAACCCGCAACGTGGCCGACGCAGCGCCGCCCGCAGAGAGGGAGGCTTCGCGCGCGGTGCCAGTGGGCGTCACGGCAGCCGCTGCAACCGCCGCCGCGCCGGAGGACGCCGAAGGCGGGCGAATTTGCTTCGGCGCGCCAGTGGGCGCGAACGCGAGCATCCTGAGCAACACCATCACCAGGCCGCTGTACTCGTCAGGCGACACCGCGAGGTCGCCGCGGCCATGCAAGACGATGCTGTAGAACAACTGCGTTTCATCGGCGGGCAACAGGCCGGCCAGGCGCAGCACGTCGGCGGCGCCGGGCTCGTTCGGGTCTTGCGCATCGGGAACGGCCTGCGCCACCGCCATGCGCTGCAGCAGCTCGCACAGCTCATCGAGCGTACCGCTTCCGGAAAGACCCAGGCCGCGCAGCGTATCGACGTTATGAACTACCGCGGCGCCGTCACGCGCGGCGATGGCCTCGACAATTCGCACCGCGTGGCCGCGATCAACCGCGCCGAGCATGCGCCGAACATCGTCTTCACCCAGGCGACCCGCGCCATAGGCGATGGCCTGGTCGGTCAGCGACAGCGCGTCGCGCATGGAGCCGCGCGCGGCGCGCGCCACCAGCCGCAGCGCGCCCGGCTCGGACTCAATGTGCTCCTGCGCCAGCACATGGTTCAGGTGTTCCAGGATCGTCTGCGGCGCCATCGGCCGCAGGTTGAACTGCAGACAGCGCGACAACACCGTCGCCGGCACCTTCTGCGGATCGGTCGTGGCCAGCACGAACTTCAAATAGTCGGGCGGCTCTTCCAGCGTTTTCAACATCGCGTTGAACGCGGTGTTCGACAGCATGTGCACTTCGTCGATCATGTAGACCTTGAAGCGCCCGAGCACGGGTTTGTACACGGCCTGCGCAAGCAACTGGCCGATTTCATCGACGCCGCGGTTCGACGCCGCGTCGAGCTCGATGTAGTCGACAAAGCGACCGGCGTCGATTTCGGCGCACGCCGTGCACACGCCGCAGGGTGTGGCGGTCACGTCGCCCCGCCCGTCAGCGCCGATGCAATTGAGGGACTTCGCGAGGATGCGCGACACCGAGGTCTTGCCCACACCGCGCGTGCCGGTGAACAGATAGGCGTGGTGCAGGCGGCGCTGCTTGAGCGCGTTGGACAGCGCCTGCACGACATGCTCCTGGCCGACCAGCGCCTCGAAATCGCGTGAGCGGTACTTGCGTGCGAGCACGGGTGAGGACATGACGCCATTCTACGAGTGAGGGTGCGAACGCCGTGCCCGAACGGGGCACTGCCGGATAATCGGCGCGCCTCAACGCTCTGAGCCTCTCGCGCGCCCTTCATGCCCAGCCCCACCGCCCCGCCCGCCCCGACCGCCAGCCCGCACGGCACGCTCAGCTACGAACATGCGGGCGTTCGCTACGACCAGATCGACCCGCTCAAAGTGGCGGCGCAGCGCGCCGCGGCAAGCACCGCGGGAAATCTCGCGGCGCATGGGTTCAGCGAAATCGCCGCCTCGCGCGGCGAGTCGGCGTATGTCGTGGATGTGGGGCCGTTTTGCATCGCCAGCATCGTCGAGTGCCTCGGCTCCAAGGCCATCGTCGCCGACGAAATGCATGCGCTGACGGGGAAGAACTACTACGCCGGCATCGCGCAAGACACGATCGCGATGGCCATCAACGACTTGATCACCGTCGGCGCCACGCCGCTCATCGTGCAGGCCTATTGGGCCGCGGGCGGTTCGGCCTGGTTTGACGATGCGCAGCGCAGTGCGGCGCTGGTGGAAGGTTGGAAACGCGCTTGCGACATCTGCGGCGTCGCCTGGGGCGGCGGCGAAACCCCGGCCCTGGCAGGAATCGTTGAAGCCGGGCGCATTGACCTGGCGGCGTCGTGTACGGGCATTGTGAAGCCGAAGGAACGCCTGTCGCTCGGCGACAAACTTCGCCCCGGCGATGCCATCGTGCTGCTTGAGTCGAGCGGCATCCACGCGAACGGATTGAGTCTGGCACGCAAGCTCGTGGAGCGCCTGGCGCAGGGCTACCTCACGCCGTTGCCATCGGGCCGGGGCTATGGCGACGCCTTGCTCGCGCCCACCTTGCTTTACTCCCCCGTCACCGAAGCACTGTTCCACGCCGGAATCACGCCCCACTATTGCGCCAACATCACTGGCCATGGTTGGCGAAAACTGCTGCGCCATCCGGCTGCACTGGAATACCGGATTCACACCGTGCCACCGGTTCCGGAAGTGCTGCAGTTCGTCCAGCAGCATGCCGGCCACGACGCGCGCGAGGCGTACAGCACCTTCAACATGGGGGCGGGATTCGCGATCTTTGTCGCCGCCAACGACGCGCAGCGCACGGTCGAGGTCGCGAAAGCGCAGGGTGTGCAGGCCTGGATCGCCGGCGAAGTGGCCGTCGGCGCGAAGCGCCTGGTCATCGAGCCGCTGGCAATCGAGTTTGGCGCGGACGCACTGCAATTGCGTTGAAGCCCCTGCCCCATACAATGCGCCTCGACGGGCCTCCCCGCATGGAAGCGCGGCCAACCGGGTCAGGTCGGGAACGAAGCAGCCCTAACCGTTGTGACCAGTGCCGGGGTCAGGCTCGTCACCATCACCTTGCGTGAAGCCCTGGCCTATCCCGGGCTGGTGCTCGCTAGCTAGGGTGTACTTTGCACCCTAGCGCGGCGTCCAATCACCACCAAAATCTAGCGAGCGAGTCTGCCTCGGCCTGGCCACTCCGGTGAAAACATGGAACGTGCAAGCGGTGCAGTTCCAGAGAGTCTCGCCGTTGTTCTGGGCAATGGCGTTAAGGATGCCGATGGCGCCACCGCTGTAGCACCGTGGGCATGCAAAGTGCTCCATCGCGTGGCCCGCGCCGGGCTTGGCCTTGAACACCTTGATGCCTGGGTCCAATTCATGCATCACGTAGCCATCAAGGGCAGTTTTCGTAGCCTCGAATGACCGCACCTTCTCCTTGAGTTCGGCAACTTGGTGCAGCAGTTCCAAGCGTTCCGCCTGGGCGTCGTCGCCGAGCTTGGACTGGGCGTCAAGGATGCCCTCTTGAATCTCGATGAGCTTTGCCTTGATCTCGTGGTCGACCACAGCTGATGTCGTGGCCTTGGCGATGCCAAACAGCGCCTTGAAGCTCTGCTGTGCTGCTGCGATTGCGGTGATGGGGTCCAATGATGCGAGGCCTACTCTGCGCAAAAAGAGGGGCGGATGACTCTATGGTCGCCCGCCCCCCGCTTCACTACACCGTCTTTATCGGCGCACCGTTGCTGCCAGCAACAAGGTTGATTGCGTGAATGCAATCGTCCCTGTTGTGGTAGCCCTCGCCGCTATTTGCTAACTTCCGGCCATTGCTGGCTTGAAGATACCAGCGCCATTGGCGTTGGCTGTCAACGTAGATGAAAAAGGCCATTGTGCGAGCACTCCTCCCCATAGGGGATTGCGAAAAGACTCGCCAATCAGCGCAAGCTCCGGTAGATTCACGTCCGTGTGAAAGTGGCTCTTCGGGGCCAACACTCCCCCGGCGAGTCGGATTGGGGGCGGGAAACCAGGATTGCCGTCCTGGTTTTCCCGTTTGTGCGGGTACGAAAACTTGTGGTAAGGCAAAGCCTATCACGAGCGCACACTATATCTGGGGTCTAGAGTGGTATCAAGCGCTAGCCCTAGCGTGTGTTCAGCGGCGGAACCGTGCGGGAATAGTCGCTGCGGCCAGCCCGAAGAGCGGGGACTAACGGCGCCAATCGAAGCTCGGCGAGGACCCGCGCTTTCGTGCAGCCGCGACCGAAAGTCACATGAAACGAGTTGAAACACTTGGCCGTCGCAGCCCACGACGAACACCCGGTCTTGCGGATGCTCGGTGGGGCCACACTGGTGACCTCCTTACGGAAGGCCACCGCCTTGGGCTTGTTGCTGCGCTTGATCGTCGGCGTGTAGAGGCCGGGACTCGTTGACGCGGATCTTTGACTGGGCGCCGCCATGGATCGTCCCCAGTCAGCCGTCGCGTTTGGGTGATGTGCATACCCATCGCGTTGCACAAGTTAAGCGGGACGAACCAGGGCTCACTGTCCTTCGTGATGGAGCGTAGGGTCGGGAGGCTCGTCACCTCAGCTCGACTGGCGAAACGCCATGACGGCTTGGTTGCGCAATGTGCGCAGCTGCGCGAGTTCATTGTCTGCGAGTGCAATCGCCCCGGCTTGCGCCTTGTCGGCGTAGATCAGGCAGAAGGGCTTGCCCTTGAGTTGCAACGGCAGCAAGAGGAACGCAGGCGCGTTGATGCCCGAGCGATACCAATCGGGCAGGCGCTGCGCGATGTTCGCCACGGTGGCGTCGCTGATGAGCGTGTCCACGCCTTTGTTGCAGATGATGCTGAACAAATCGGTCCGCGTGTTCAACACCACCTTGAAGTTCGCGACGCTGGCCTGCGCATCGGCACCGACGCCAAGCCTGCCGGCCAGCGCCTCACCCTTCACGTCACGCAAACACAGCAGCACGCGGCGAAAGCCCATCGCGCAGCGCATGATCTCCAGTATCTGGCGCAGCATGTCGTCGAGATGAAAGCTTTCGACCATCGAATTTGCCACCGCCTGGATGCCCGCGGCCAGCACCTCCGCGGCGGGTTTGGCGCTCGCCTCGGGCGGCAGCGGCGCGGATTCGAGGATCGCGCTTGGGGCGAGTTGGCCCGGCAAGTCGTCAAGCGCTTCCACTGTGGGCGCCACATCGCCGGGCAGCAGGCGGCGCGCCGAGGAATCGGTGTCGAGATGGAGATTCATGGCCTGGACCATCTCGGCGACGCGCGTGCGCGCGCCCAGCGCCGCGGCGTCGAACTCATCGGCCTCGCGCCCGAGCGCGCGCCGATAGCGCTTGGCGACGCCTGCGAGTCGAGTGCGAGCGACCTCCGGGTCTGGTTCGAGCAAGGCGTCCGTCATTTCGCTTGCGGCAAGCGTCAGCCAACGCACGCGCTCATCGCTTTTTTCCACCAATTTCTGAGGCGGCTCCGCCCCGGACCGCTGCATGCAGCGCATCAGCGTCGGCGGCAGCCCCCAGGCCTTGGCCATGCCCAGGCCGAGATCCTCATAGCTCAACCCCAACACGCGGCGAGACGCGGTGTCATCGACCTGAGCAGCGCTCTCGCTGCCTGACGCGCTCTGCGCGCGCTTGAGCGCGTTACGAATCGCTTGTGCCTCCGCAGGCAGGTAGTACTGCGTCAGCAAGCGACCCAGATTGAAGAACATGGCACCGATGAAAGCCTCTTCGCCATCACGCCCAACGCTGCTGAGCTCCTCGGCGAGGGCTCCGGCCATCAGTGCGCGCAAGAACTCCTCCTGAATTTGCTTGGCATGCCCCTTGTCGTGCATGTGTTCGAGCAGCACCAGGCTCATCGCCATGTTGCGAATCCCGGCAAAACCCACCAACGCGGCGGCGCGCGATACCGTGCTCACGGTGCCTGCGCCGGAGTGCGAATAGTGAGCCGAATTGACAATGCGCAGCAGCTTGTTCGTCAGCGCCACGTCTTTGAGAATCTCGTCGGACAGTGCGGCCAGGCTGACGCTGTCGGAGTTGGCGACACGCTGTATCCGAACCAAGGACGCTGACAACGCCGGAAAGTCGCTCTTCTCGCGCATCCGGCCGAGCAGATGCTGCAGAACCTCGTCAGCGTGAGTCGCTGGCGCTTGTGCGGCGACGCCGGATGCACTCACGTCATGACCCTATGGCGGCCCGCGCACTGCCTGCGTCATCGAGCTGCGCCTCGTCGTCGCTGCGATTCGTTGCCGCGACGCAGCCGCCCGATTGCACCGCCCAGGTCGCGTTCTGCAAGGTCTCGCGCAAGTCGCGCACGCTGACCTTGAGCACGCGCGAGTAGCGCGCCGCCACATGCGACAACGCCGCGGCACAGCGCTGCGGCGGCTCCAGTCCGCCTGCATGCGCCAACTCATTCGCCGCGCTGGCGGTGGTGCGCAGGATGTCGGCATCGCTGTCGGGTGTGCGCACGCCTTTGTCAACCGGCAGCGGCCGGATCATGTGGACCACCTCTTCGCCCAGACCCCACAGGCGAACCACGGCGCAACGCAAGGCGTCGAAGTCCACACCGAGCACGGCGTGCGCGGCGGCCTCTTCCGTCAGGCCCGGCAGCTCCGTGGGCGTCGTGCCTGCGCTGGCGGGCACATGCGTCGATTGCATGAGCTGTTCGATCTGCTCGGCTTCGTCAGGGAAGTGGTATTGCACCAGCAAGCGCCCGAGGTTTTGCAACACCACCACCAGGTAGACGACTTCAGGGTCATACCCCGCGGGGCGCAAGGCCTGACCCGCATAGGCGGCCAGGCGAACCCGGTCGAACACCGCCTGCATCGCGCTGGCTTGCGCGGGCTGCAACGGACCCGGCCACATGCGCAGGGAATTCGCCGCGCGGCGCACGCCGTCCACGCCCAGCAGGGCGATGCTGCGCCGAATCGCGAGGACGGGCCCATCGCCGGAGGCCATCGATCCGCGCACCTGCACGGAGTTTGACGAGCGCACGAGCTCCAGGCTCAGCGCAATGTCTTGCAAGACCTGCTCCGCCATCTCTTCGGCGTGCTGCCCTTCCACGCTGGTGATGCCTGCCACTCGGGCGGCCAGGCCGGGCTGGGCTGGCAAATGCCCAACCCTTTGCAACCGGTCCATCAACAATGCCAGCGGGCCACCGGACTCCAGCGCTTGCGCCTGGCGCCAACCTTCGAGCGCGCGCAGCAAAGTGCGGGCGCTGCGATAGCGCTGCCGTTCCTGGTTTGCGGTGCAGCGGTTGACGATGGCGCGCAGTGCGTCAGGAATAGCTTGCGGCGTGCTGAAGGGCAGGCGCAGAATTTCATGGCCTGTGGGGGCGAGCCGGGCCATGGCGAGGTTGAAGTCGGGCTCGTCCAGCGCCAACCCGGCGGCCAACCAACGGTGCATCAGCAGGCCAAAAGCGAGCAGGTCGCGTTCCGCCTCAAGGCGCTGCCGCTGCACTTGTTGCAGCGCTGGCGAGCTGCTGCGCGGGTCCGCCTGCGCGTCGCTCAGCGGCGGGCGCAACGGCCCTTGCGTGCCGGCGCCCCGCGCCATCCAGCGCACCTCACCTTGTTCCGTGACGAGCAGGGAATGCAATTGCACATCGAGATGGCCAATCCCTGCGTCGTGGGCGTAGGCCAGGCCTTGCAAGGCCTGTATCGACGCGTCCACCATTTCGGCCGGAGTCGTTGCCGGATGCGCCGCCAGCCATTCGCCCAGCGTCACGCCGAAACACCGGTCCACAACGACGAACGGCCACCGATCCTGGACGCCTGCGTCCGCCACCGGTGCCAGATTCGGGTGGTCCAAGCGCGCCGCGCGTTTCACGCCGTCCAGCCAGCTTGCCAAGATTTGTGGGCTGCCGGGCTGTTCGCGCGGCAGCACGAGCATCACTTCGCGCGCGGCACCGGGGTCAAACGCGAGCCAGGCCGTCGTGGCCACACTCTTGCCCAGCAGTCGGCGCAATTCATAGCGCCCGAATTTGCGCACGGCTGGGGCTTTGTTGCTCGGCGAAGTGGAGGAGTCCATGTTCAGAAATGATGAGTCTGCCGATTGGACGACGACCCCTCGCGGCCGAATCATCGATCAGGGCTGGGTTTTCGACGCTTATCCAAGCCACGGCGTACTGGGCAAGCGGCGCCTCGCGCGAAGTTCACTGGATCTCGATCACTTGGCCGTCGCCCGTGACAAAGGCGCAGCACACCTGTGCCATGGGATCCAAGCTCGCCACGGCATCGCGGTAGCGAAGCAATTGCTGGCGGTACGCCGGCAGTTGATCGGGCCGATGGGCGAGCTTGTAGTCGAGCACCCACCACTGGCCGCCCTGTGCTGGTTCGAACTGGACCAGCCGGTCTATGCGCAGCACCTCGCCCGCATCGCTCACCGGCACTTCGTTGCCTGACCAACGCAGGCCCCGCGGGTCGAAAAAACGTGCGCAAGACTCGCTGGTGAGGATCGTCGATCCTAGCGTCAGCACCGCGTCGCCCGGCACACCGAACTCACGCGCTGCGTTGTGGGCAAGCTCTGGCCATGAGCTGTCAGCGCCCTGCCGCTGTGGCGACGCAGCCCATTCGAGGAACCGGTGCACGGCCCTTCCGAGCCGGCGCTGCGAGGAATCGGCTTCGCCGTTCTGGTTTGGTGCTGCCTCGGTGCCGACGCTGCGGTTGCGCGTGAGTGACGGCAGCACCATCAGCCGAGCGGGCTCGCAGGCCTGCAGGCCAGGCTCATCGGGCGCGACGCTGTATGCCCACGGCGCGCAGTGCGGCTCGATGCGTTGCCACCACGACAGACCCGGCATGTCGCGCCGGGGCTCGGTGGCACTGACGATCAAACGCTCTTTGGCGCGTGTCATCGCGACGTAGAGACCGTTCAACTCCTCCCGCTCCCGTGCTGCAACTTCGGACAGCAGCAAGGCGCGCAGCGATTCCGGGCATCGAGCCTCGGAGTACAAGAAGGCGCAGCACACCGGAGCCTCGGACTCCACCGGCCAATCGACGAGCAAACCGGGCGGGCGTGACGCCGCCGATTCGGGCTGCGCGTCCATGATCAAGACGATCCGTGCCTCCAGCCCTTTTGCGCCATGCACCGTGAGCAGTTGCACGGCGTCGGCCCGAGCCGGCGCGGCCACGCGCACGCTGCGCCGCTTCAGCGCGCGCACGAAGTTATAGGGCGTGGCGTAGCGGGCGCCGTCGAGCGTCAGCGCTTGTTCCAGCAGGGCGTCGATGGCCTCCAGCGCGCCCGCGCATTGGTCGGCGGGTACCACGGCAGCGACGCGCTCGCGGTATTCACCTTGATGAATGATGCGATCGAGCAGGTCGTGCGGCGGAAGCAGTGCGCTGTGGCGCCGCCAGCGTTGCAGCAGCTCGCTCGCGCGTTGCAGGCTTGCGCTGTGGTGATCTCCCTGCACGAGCTGCGGCCACCAGGCGCCGCGCGGTCCGGCGCGCTGGGCCAGCGCCATCAGATCCTCGTCGCTCGCCTCGAACAGTGGGCTGCGCAAAGCTTGCGCGAGCGACAGGTTGTGCCGTGGCGACGCCAATACGTCGAGCACGGCGACCAGATCGCGCACTTCGGGAGCGTCGAGCAGGGCATGGTCTTGCGCCGCCACGAATGGAATGTGACATTCGCGCAGCGCGTGCGCCGCGTAGTGCAGCGACTGGCGCTTGCGGCACAGCACCATGATTTCGCCGGGCGATACGCCGTGCTGGCGCACGAGGTCGCTGACGGCTCGGCCGACGTGCCGCGCTTCTTCTTCACGCCGCACTTCCTCGACGCTGTGGCGCGCAGTGCGCAGGCTGTCACGCCAGACCGCGTGGGCCGAAGTGGCGTCTCGCGCCACCGCAACGCCCGCACGACTGCGCGCCACCGTGGGCAAGGCGTAAAGACCCGCGTGCGGCAGTGGGGCCACTTCGGTGCTGTGCGACCGGTAGGCGCCAAACTTGCCAGCTTCAGAGGCATGGGTAAACACAGCGTTCAGCGGTGCGACGATCTTCGGAGCGTTGCGCCGCGTGTGGTCGCATTCGAGAACCACGCCGTCGAGGGCGTCGCGCACGAACTGGCGCACCGCCTCGAACACTCTGGGCTCGGCGCGACGGAAGCGGTAGATGCTCTGTTTCGGGTCACCGACGATGAACACCGAAGGCGGCCGCTGCCCGCTCGCCCCACCCCCAGCGCCGACGTAGCCCGCCAGCCAGGCGTGCAACGCATGCCATTGCACGGGACTCGTGTCCTGGAATTCATCGATCAAGACGTGCCGATAGCGCGCGTCGAGCCGCTCCTGTATCCAGCCGGACAAGGCGCTGTCGCGCAGCAGGTTCGAGGCGCAGGTCTCCAGGTCGGACATGTCGGCCAGGCCCTGGGCGCGCTTGTACGCCGCGTACTGCGCAAGCAGCAGGCGTGAAAGCCGCACCATGGCCAGGTGTTCCTGCTGGGCTTCATGCTGACGCACTTGATCGGCGATGCGCTCCAAACTCGCTTGAACTTCACTTAACCCATCGATCGCGCCTAGGCTCCTGGGCCCGATCGGATTGACGGTAAACAGAGCCAGGCGCACGGCGTCGAACAGATCCAGACCGGCGGCGCCGCCCAGCGCTGTTTCGATGCCTTGCCCGGCCGCGTTCGCGCGGCGGCCCCCTGCGGCAAGCCGGCTTGCCAGCACGCCAAGTGCGGCGCGCCACTCGGGAGAGCCGAGTTGCCCCGCGGGGTGCTTGCCGGGTTCAAGCTCGGCCCATACCGCCGACGCCGCGACGACGCTGGCCTCCAACGTACCGGCCTGCTCGGCACGCTCGATCTCGACACGTCGCGCAAGCGCCTCCTCCAGCCAGGCGCGCAGCCTTGCGCGGCCGCGGCGCGCGCAAAGTGTGTCGAAGTCGTTCAGGCACATGGCATCACGCCGCAGCGCCGCGTGAAACCGCTGCCAGGTGGCAGCACTGTGATCGTCAAGTTGTTCGATCAATTCCATGTCGCGCTGCAGGCCGAGCTGGTCGAGCATCTCGCTGGGCGATGAGCGCAGCAACTGGGCGAACCAGGCGTGGAAAGTCTGGACTTGAACCGTGCGCACGTCATCGAGCAGCTTGGCGTGCAACTGCCCAAGCTGCGGCGCGAGCTGCGCGGCGCCTGCCGCGGAAACGCCGCGCGCCATCAATTCATCGACCCGCCGTTGATCA
>JANOLJ010000444.1:0-8806 GCA_031419715.1 Burkholderiales bacterium
GCGCAAGCAGGCCTGGCGTGCACTGGGGACCACCGACCGCGAGATGCTGCTCGGCCTGCTCGATGCACTGCCGGCCGCCGCCGAGCGTGCCCAGCCCCACGCTGAAGGGCTCGCCCCCGCCGCGCTCGTAGCAGCCGCACAGCAGCCGCTGCGCATAGCCCGCGCCGCAATTCACGGCACACGCCTGCGCCGCACCTGGCGCGCCCTGCGCGGCCGCATCGGTGCCTGATGGCCCAACAGTCAAACGAAAGAGACGCATGAGTGCCCTGCTCGACTGCCTGGACCGCTTGACCGGCGAACCGCTGGGCACAGTGATACACATCAACCCCTCGTTGCCCGAGGTGACCGAGCGCTACGCGGCGCTTGGCGCACAGCGCGTCGTGCTCGTCAGCATCGACCCCGACATGTTGCCACTGCTGCACCAAGCTGCGGCAGGGCGGCCCGGGTTCGAGGTCTGCGAAGTGGCAGTCGCCGCAGCGCCGGGCCCGGCCGATTGGCTGCGCTACAACGTGCCGACGCTAAACGGGCTGCTTGAGCCGGCCGGGTTGAAGCAGTTCTATCCACGCCTGCAACTGCTGGAGCGCATATCGGTGAATACCGTCGCGTTGCAGGCTGTGCTCGAGCGGTTGCAGATCACCACTGCGGCGAAGCGCCCGAACCTGCTGGTGCTTGAAGCGCCTGGGTTGGAGGCGCCCATGCTGGAGAGCCTGCCCGGTGAGACACTGACTTCGTTTCCCTGGCTACTCGTGCGTGGGGCGCGACAAGACCTTTACCAAGGTGGTGTGGCAGCGGGCGCCGCAGCGGCGCAGATGCAACGGCAACACTACCGCAGCATGCACGAGAGCGGCAGCACCGAACCGCTCTGGCCGACGACATTGCTGCGGCATGACGCCGCTGCGGCCGAGCGCGAGGCGCTTGCCGCGCGCCTGGATGCATTGCAGGCCCAACTTCGCGACTTTACCGCCGAGCGCGACGAAAGCAGGCGGCGCGCCGAGTCGCTGCAGTCCTGTGTCGAGCAGCGCGAGGGCCAGCATCAGACGCAGCTTGAGGCACTGAACCAGGCGAAGGCAGCGGCCGACAAGATCGCTGCCGAACGCGCTTCGCACATCGAGCAGTTGACCCGAACACGCGATGAGCGGGCCAAGCTGGTCGCCGACCGCAACACCCAATTGCAGCATCTCGCACAGGCCAAGGCGGCCGTGGACAAGCAGTTGCAGGAGTGCCAGACGCAGCTCACCGCCCTGGGCGAGGCCAAGACTGCAATCGAGAAGACCGCAGCGGCGCGTGCAGAACAGATCGAACAACTCACTCGAGCACGCGACGAACAGGCGAAGCGTGGCGCCGAGCGCGACACCCAATTGCAGCAACTCGCACAAGCCAAAGCGGCTGTGGACAAGCAGTTGCAAGAGCGCCAGGCGCAGCTCGAGGCCCTGAGCCAAATCAAGGCCACGGCGGAGAAAACCGCAGCCGAACGCGCGGCACAAATCGAGCATATCGGCAAGGCTCGTGACGAGTACTCGCGGCAGGCCAACGATCGTCAGAGGCGGGTTGCCCAGCTCGACGCTGAACTGGCCGATCTTTCCGCACGCTACGCAATGCTTCAAGAGGAATTGATCAAGGCCGAGGCCCACGTCGAGTTGATCTCTGACTTGCTGCTGCGGGAAGCGGCGTGATGAACAAACCGCGTCGGCGCAGTCGTGACCTCCAAACGCTGAGCGCAGCTGAACGGAACGACGAGCCCTCGAACGTCGTGGATGTCATGCCGCGGGCCCGTCGAGCCACCGGCGGCGCAGCCGGAAGCACCAACCTGGAGCCGACGCCGTCGAACGCGAGTCGTCTGACGCAGGCCCGAGAAGATTGGGCTGCAGCGAACTGGAAAGCGCTGAGCCAGATCGACCAGGATGTGCAGCAGGGACATCCGGAACGTGGCCGACTGGCAATCATCGCGACCGCAGCGGTATTGCAAAACGGCGATCGGCAAGCTGCCCGTGAACATTCGTTGCGAGCGGTTCAATGCGGTTGCGACAGGACCTTTCTCGCAGCGGTCATGTTGGCGTCAGCGCGCCACACGCTGGGGCGCGCGTCGATCGCGGCGGGCCGTAACGAGCAGGCTGCGCAGCACTTCCAACGCAGTGTGTTCGAACCGCGCGCGCAGCCTGCTGCGAGGCGCATCGCGCGGGACCGGACCGACGAAGCGTTGGCCGACTTGGCAATCCGACGCGACAACGCAGTGCGGCAGCGAAGAGCTGGCATCCAGGTCGAGAACAAAGCGGCGCAGGCGTGGATAAGCGACATCGTGGCGCACTGCTTGTCCGCACCCGACCTGCACGAAGCTGTCGACGCGGCGCTGGCTCAGGTGTTGACCACGACTGACGATCGGGTTCGCTTTTTGATGCGACTGGCTGAGCGCCTGCAGGGCCACCGCGACCCGATGACAGCCGTCCACTACCTGAGCGCTGCAAAGGAGATCGCTCACGATGCCCCGCAGACCCTTCGGCTCGCTTTAGCCAAACAGCTGGTGGCCGCTGGCCACGCCACGGAGGCGATGGACTTGCTGGTGGACAACGCGCTCGCTGCAGTATCTGTTGAGCCCTCGGATGCGGCGCTCATCCACTCGGTTCGCAATTCCTACCAGGCCGTGCGAGAAGCCGAGCAATCGCGCCGCGAGCATGGCCACGAAGTGCTGCTGGCCCACCTCAAACTGCACCTGAACAAACTTGTTGCCTCGGCCGGCGGACGCCGACTTCAGATGGTCGAGATCGGCACGACGCGGGAAAACGTACCCGGGCAAGGTTCAACGCGCAAGCTTGCCGAGTTCTGCCGCCAGCACGCCATTGACTTCGTCACGGTGGACATGGACCCGCACAACGCTCAGATGGCCCTACAGATGTTCGGCCGCCTCCAGGTGGACTTCAAGGCGCACGCGATGAAGGGGGAAGACTACCTGCGCGATCGCAAAACGCAGGTGGACATCATTTTTCTGGACGCCTACGACTTCGACCATGGACAACACAGCGAGCTTCGCCAGAGCCGATACATGAAGTACCTGGGCTCGCGCATCGACGAAGAGGCTTGTCACCAGATGCACCTGGACTGCGCGCACTCGCTGGTGCGCCTGCTCTCTCCTGGTGGCATCGTGTGCATCGACGACACCTGGATCGACAAGGACCAGTGGACCGCCAAAGGGACGTTGGCCATGCCCTATCTGCTGGCGAACGGATTCGAACTCGTCGATGCGCGCAATCGCGCGGCGTTGCTTCAGCGAAAGACAGCAACCCTGCCACAGGAGCCCGCGCGATGAACCCGCGACTGAGGTTCCTTCTCGATCGCCATCGCGGCCAACGATGCGTGATCGTTGCCAACGGGCCCTCGCTCAAACGCATGGATCTCGGCGCACTGCGCCGCGAGAACGTGATTGCATTGAACAAGATCTTTCTCGGCTTCTCGATCTTCGGCTTCTACCCACGCTACTACGTGGCAGTGAACCCGAAGGTCGTGCAGCAGTCATTGCGCGAGATTCGGGCGATGAACTGCGTCAAGCTGATCGGTGCGCGCGCCGCGCGCGAGGCGGGCCTTCAGGAAGACGCGCTGACCTATGTGGTAGACACGGATCAACCGCCCGCCCGGTTCTCGACCGACTTGGCGCTTGGCCTGCACGAGGGCTGGACAGTCACACATGCGGCGCTGCAACTGGCCTACTACCTGGGCTTTGCCGAAGTGATATTGATCGGGCTCGATCATCGCTACAGCTTCGAAGGACAGCCAAACGAAGCTCGCACCATGAGCGGCGCCGACCCCAACCACTTCAGCGACCGCTACTTCGGGTATGGCCAAGCTTGGGACAACCCGGATCTGGAGCAGTCGGAAGAGTCATATCGCAGTGCGCTCAAGGCATTCCGGAGTGACGGCCGCGAGGTACGCGACGCGACCCTGGACGGTGCCTGCACCATTTTCCCGAAGGTCGATTACCGGGATGTTTGCCCTGCATCTCAGTGCATCGCGTCAAGACACTGACCCATACGATCAAAACCATCATGCGCATCAGCGTCGTCATTCGCACCCTCAACGAAGCGAGATACCTGCGCGATCTGCTCAGCGGCATCGGCCGCCAGCTGTGCGAAGGCCATGAAGTCGAGACCGTGGTCATCGATTCAGGCTCAACCGATGGCACGCTGACCATCGCCAACGAGTTCAATTGCCTGGTCACCCACATCCGCCGCGAAGACTTTTCGTTCGGCCGCTCGCTCAACCGGGGGTGCGAAGCCGCGAGCGGCGACATTCTCGTTTTCATCAGCGGCCACTGTGTGCCTACCGATGAGCAGTGGCTGCGCAAACTGTGCGCTCCGATCGTCGAAGGCGCCGTGGACTACAGCTACGGGCGACAGGCCGGCGGATCGGAAAGCCGATTCAGCGAGTGCCGAATCTTCGAGAAGTATTTTCCACCCGTCTCGCGCATTCCCCAGATCGGCTTTTATTGCAACAACGCGAATGCCGCCCTCTCACGCAAGGCCTGGGCGAGATACCGTTTCGACGAGGAACTGACCGGCCTCGAAGACATGGACCTCGCCAAGCGTCTGTCTGCGGCCGGTGACCGTGTGGGCTACGTGGCCGACGCATGCGTCTACCACTTCCATCATGAAAGCTGGGCTCAGGTGAAACGTCGCTTCGAACGCGAGGCGCTTGCGCTGCAGAAAATCATGCCGCAAGTCCACGTGTCACTCGCCGACCTCGCGCGCTACGTGGCACGCAGCATCCTCCACGACTGGCAACAGGCACGCCGCCAAAGTGGCGCGTCGAAGTTGTTCGGCGAAATCGTTCGCTACCGGGTTGCGCAGTACGCAGGGTCATTCAAGGGCAATCACGAGCACCGCAAGCTCTCGCACGCCCAGAAGGAAATCTACTTCTACCCCACCAACAGGCACCAAACTCATGAAGCCATCGAAATTCAAAGTCGTCGCCCAATTGCCTATGAAGGCGAACAGCGAGCGGGTGCGAGGTAAAAATTTTCGCGAGTTTTGCGGCAAGCCGCTGTTCCGCTGGGTGCTCGACACCCTGCTTGAGGTGAAAGAGATCGACCAGGTCATCATCAACACCGACGCGCGGCAGATCCTCGCCCGCAACGGCCTCACCGACAGCGACCGCGTCATGATCCGCGACCGCAAGCCCGAGATCTGCGGCGACTTCGTATCGATGAACCTGGTGCTCGCCGACGACATCGCGAACGTGGCATCCGACGTCTACCTGATGACGCACACCACGAATCCGCTGATGAGTGCCGACACGGTGCGCAAGTCTCTGGCCGCGTTCCAGGCGGCCAAGGCGGCGGGCCGGGCGGATTCGCTGTTCACCGTGGACAAGGTGCAGACGCGCTTCTACCGCGCCGATGGCAGCGCCGTGAATCACGACCCGAACAACTTGCTGCGCACGCAGGACCTGGAACCCTGGTTCGAGGAGAACTCGAACCTGTACATCTATACCCGCGAGAGCTTCGCCGCGACCAAGGCGCGCATCGGCCGCAAACCCACCATGTTCGAAGCCCCCTTCTTCGAGTCGATCGACATCGACACGCCCGAAGACTGGGACTTCGCCGCCGTGGCGGCGCGCTTCATGCAGGAACGCGCGGAAGGAGTTGCAGCATGAAGATTCTTGTGACCTGCCCGCCGATGCTCGGCCTGATTGACGAGTTCATACCGCTTGCGCGTGAAAAAGGTTTCGAACTCGTACCCGCCAAAGTCACCCAGACACTGTCCCAAGACGAGCTGGTTGACCTGCTACCGCAATACGACGGCTGGATTATCGGCGACGACCCCGCCACGCGCCGCGTCTTTCAAGCCGGCAAGAAGGGCCGCTTGAAGGCCGCAGTGAAGTGGGGCATCGGTGTGGACAACGTGGACTTTGCCGCCTGCAAGGATCTGGGTATTCCGGTCATCAACACCCCGCACATGTTCGGCGGCGAGGTGGCCGACGTTGCGATGGGGTATGTGGTCGGCCTGGCCCGGCAGTTGTTCACCATCGACCGCGGAGTGCGGGCCGGCGGATGGCCGAAGCCGGCTGGCATCAGCTTGGCCGGAAAGCGCGTCGGCCTAGTCGGCTTCGGCGACATCGGCCGCGCGGTGGCCCGGCGCTTGAGCGCCAGCGACATGAAGATCGTGGCCTATGACCCCGGCAACCAAGGCGACGGTGGCATCGCCGGGTTGGAGCGTGCCGCCTGGCCTGAGCGTGTAGGCGAAGCCGACTTCTTGATCTTCACCTGCTCGTTGAACGAAAAGAACTTGCACATGCTCAATGCCAAGGTGCTGGCCCAAGCCAAACGAGGCGTGTATGTGGTGAACGTGGCGCGCGGGCCGTTGATCGACGAGCAGGCGCTGGTGGCAGCGTTGCAATCGGGCCAGGTACAGGCTGCGGCGCTGGACGTGTTCGAGGTCGAGCCGCTTCCGTCCGAATCGCCGTTGCGTGGCATGCCTCAGTGCGTGTTCGGCTCGCACAACGGTTCGAACACACGCGATGCCGTGCGCCGCGCGAGTGACGAAGCGATGGCGCGGCTGTTCGGATTCCTGCGCACCGAAGCCCTGCAAGTTGAGACCCTGAGCGGTTGACGCGCGGCGTCGTGGATCTGTCGTGAAGCCAATCGCTGCGTCCGTCCTATTCGCCCTGGCCACTCTGGCGGTCAGTGGCCATGCCGCCGGCAGTCTGATGAGCGCGGCGCAGGTTCACCCCCCCTACCATGGCGAAGTGCCGAAGCACTCTGACGTGATCTTTTCGACTCGGTTCACGCGTCCTGAAGCCCTTCCTGTGATCAAGGCTTATGGCGCGACGCGCGTGGAGTGGGTCTACACGAAGGATGCCGCGTACGCGGCCAAGCTAGAGAACCTGGCACCATGGTTCGGTGGCACGCTCAACGCCAACGGCCCACTTCCCGACGACGCCGGCTACGCGCGGGACTTCGACGGCAAAGTACTCGCGGCACCCTGGATGAAGGGATGGGGGGCATTTTGGGTGACCACCACTCACCCCGACTCCCAGCGAGTGGTCGAAGAGCAGGTGCGCTCCTACCTTGGGATGGGTGCAGACTCGCTCCAGCACGACGACCCGCAGCTGCAGCTGTTCGCTGCGTTGTACCAGGCAGGTGATTTCAACGATAGCGCGTTGCGTGGCTTTCCCGGCTGGCTGTCGCAGCATGCCGACGCAGCGCGTGTCCGCGCGGCCGAGCTTGCCGGTTTTGATGGCAACTATCGCGACTGGCTGGTGAAGCAACATCAGGTGAAGGACGCCGACGACTACGGTAAGCGCTTTCGGCAGTTCCCATCGACACCGCTGTGGTTGGACTACATCCGCGCCACCGTCATCGATCACCACAAGCGGGTGCGCACCCAGGCCAGCGCCCTGAAGGGTCGACAAGTCCCGCTGTCCATGAACCTTGGTGGTCTGACAGAACCGATCGAATCCAACCCCTTTTTCTTCCTCGCGCCGGTGGCCGACTATACGATGGCCGAGACGCAGATCGTCGACCTCACAGTGCAGGTGTCACAGGCCAACACGGCGCGTGCGCTGGGCATCGGCTTCGTGCCCTCGCTGAAGCCACGGTCGCTGCCCGAGAATCGCGTGGCCATCGCCTTCTTTTACGCACTGGGCGGCCAGCCGATGGTGCCTTGGGACGTATACGATGGCAACGACGAGCAGGGAAAGGCCAAGCGCTTCTTCGGCGCGGCGGCGGACTATGCGGACCTGTACGCCTTCGTGCGCGCGAACGCCACACTATTCGATGGCACCGAGACCACGCCTGTCGTCGGCGTAGTGGTGCCGGTGGACAAGGGCGACATGAACACCGTGCGCGGCGTGAGCCAGCGCTTCGTTGCGCGGCAGGTGCCATTCGCCTTCGTGCCCGTGGGTGGTTCTGCAGGCTACCGCGCGGACCCAGCGCGGCTGCGTCACCTTCGCTTGCTGGTCACCACCAACCCGGACAGCGACTACAGCCCAAGCGAGATCAAGGCCCTGGCAGACTCGGGTGTGCCACGCGTGACGCGCACAGCCGTCACCGATGAACTGATCGCCGCCCTGCGGCCCTTTCAGGCAGCCCCCGAGGCCGATCGCCTGCGCCTCGTGCCGCGAGCAAAGCCCGCTGAACCAGGTCGCCTGCTGGTACACCTGGTCGATGCTGGCCGCGGTGACAAGGCAAGCGACGACCCGCAGTGCCGCCGCCGCATCGGTGTGCGCCGCGACTACCTGGGCACTGCGGACGTCGCTTCGGCACGCTGGGTGCAGCCCTCAGGCAGCGTGAACCTTAGACCCGACACGACGAGCACCAGTCATGTTTATTTCAGCATCGACGGCTGCGTGCTGTGGGGCGCGCTCGATATCCAACTGCGTCATTGAACGACGGCCCATTCGACCACACTCAATGCCGGCAAAGGATCATTCCATGCGCAACAGCGAAATCCTGCAATCCCTCACCCTCCTGCGTCAGGCCGGCCTACCGGTCGAGGACGTGCTCGATGTGGGCGTCCAATACGGCACTCCCGCACTAATGAAGGTATATGGCGACAAACTGCACCATCTGTTCGAGCCTGTGGAGGACTACTTCCCCAAGATCCGGTCGAACTACAGCGCGATCCGACATAAGCTAGTTCACGCTGCCGTGTCGGACAAGGATGCGGAGGCACTGCTACATTCCGAGCGCAAAACGAGCTCAGGGCAGGTTTCGCACAGCTGGATTACCGCCATCGAGACCAGTTCGAGCCGGCGTGTAACGACACTACAGCTCGACACCTATGTCGCCAGCGCCCAGCCCGCCGGTCCAATGCTGCTG
>JANOLJ010000445.1:0-2298 GCA_031419715.1 Burkholderiales bacterium
CGGCGCGTTGCTGCTCGCGCGCACCGCGTCAGGCCTGGCCGGCGTCTGGTTCGACGACCAGCAGCATCACCCTGCCACGTGGGACGCGCCGCATCGGCCATTGGACGAACTGCTTCGGCGCACAGCCGCACAACTGGCGCGCTACTTCGAGGGCGACGCCGTCGTCTTCGACCTGCCGCTTGATCTGCACGGCACGCCGTTCCAGCGCGGCGTGTGGCAGGCGTTGCTGCGCATCGAGCGCGGCGCGACGCGGCGCTATGGCGAGATCGCGGCGCAGTTCGGCGCGCCGGGTGCCTCGCGCGCCGTGGGGGCCGCGGTGGGGCGCAATCCGCTGTCGATCATCGTGCCGTGCCACCGGGTGCTCGGCGCAGGCGGCGCACTGACGGGCTATGCCGGCGGGCTCGCGCGCAAGGTCGCGCTGCTTGACCTGGAGCGCGGGTCGCACCAAGCCAACCAAGCCACTCGGCCGGCGCAAGCGTGCCTGCCCTTGGAGGCCAGCGCATGAAACTCGCGAGCGTGGCCGAGCTGCTGCTGCTCGCCGCGCTGTGGGGTGCTTCATTCCTCTTCATGCGCATCGGCGCGGCGGAGTTCGGCGCCGTCGCGCTGGCCGCCGTGCGCGTTGCCGGTGCGGCGCTGTTCCTGCTGCCGATCCTCGCGCTGCGGGGTCAATTCGCTGCGCTGCGCGCGGCGTGGCGGCCGATCGCTCTGGTGGGTTTGACGAACTCTGCCCTGCCCTTCGTCTTGTTTGGATTCGCCACCTTGTCGATCACCGGTGGCTTGGCGTCGATCTTCAACGCCGCGGCGCCAATGTTCGGCGCCGTCATCGCTTGGCTGTGGTTGAGCGAGCGCCTGAATCGCTCGCGCATCGTCGGCCTGGTGATCGGATTGCTCGGTGTGCTCGGGCTGGCGTGGAGCAATGTCAACGTCGAGGTCGGCTTCAAGCCCGGCGGCAGCGGCCTGGCCATCGCCGCCTGCCTGCTCGCGACGCTGTTCTATGGCTTCTCGGCGAACTATGCGAAGCGGCGCCTGAATGGCGTGGCACCGCTCGCCGTGGCCGCGGGCAGCCAGAGTTTCGCGGCGCTGTTCCTGCTCGTGCCCGCGCTCGTGTGGTGGCCCGCCGCGCAACCCTCGGCGCGCTCGTGGAGTGCCGTCGCGGTACTGGCCATCGTCTGCACCGGCGTCGCCTACATCCTTTTCTTCCGGCTCATCGCGCACCTCGGCGCCTCCAAGGCGATCACGGTGACGTTCCTGATTCCGGCGTTCGGCGTCGCCTGGGGCGCATGGTTTCTTGACGAGAAAGTGACCGGCGCGATGCTGCTCGGATGCGCGACCATCGTGCTCGGCACGGCGTTGGCCAGCGGCTTCGTCCAATTGCCTCAGCGCAAGTTGTCATCGGCAGCGCGCTAGTGTCGGGCTAGTGTCGGGCTAGTGTCGGGCTCGTGCCGGGCCCGTGCCGGGCGCCTATTGGGTCGCGGTCATCGCGCAGAAAAACGCTGCAAAGACAAAGCACCGGCCTCTACAATCGCGGCACCCCGCTTGCCCGAACCCACCTCGAACGCCCGTGTCCCAGCTCGAAGACCTCACCGACCGCGTCGAGCGCCTGCTGTTGCGCCACGACGAACTCAAGCGCACGAATGCCTTGTTGTGCGAACAGGTGGACACGCTCACGCATGAACGCGACAACCTGCGTTCGCGCCTGAGCGCGGCGCGCGGCCGGATCGACGCCTTGCTTGAACGCTTGCCCACGGAAGTGAGCGTCGGCCCCGCGGCGCACCGTGCTGAACCCGGCGGGCGTGCCGCGTGAAGCAGCTCGATGTGACGATCATGGGCCAGAGCTATGTGCTCGCCTGCCCCGAGGGCGGCGAGGCCGGCTTGCGCGATGCGGTGGCGCAGGTTGATCGCGAAATGACGACGATCCGCGAGAAGGGCAAGGTGAAATCGCGCGAACGCATCGCCGTGCTCGCGGCGCTCAATTTGGCGTACGAGTCTGGCGCGCAGGGCAATGCACCCGCCGCGGCCACGGACGCGCCGGCCGCGGCCGCGGCCGACATCGATGCACTAATTCGCAGACTCGACCAGGCCCTCAGCGAAGACGGGCAATTGCTGTGATTGCGCCCCTCATATGGAACGAACGGCGGGGCTTCGCGTCGTAGAATGAATTCGTCCGTCGCATTCGCGCAGGTTTTAATTTCCTTGAACCGATGCTCGTATGAGCTAGGGCTTGGAACATCGCTTGGTTGGTGTGATCGTCTCGCGTCAGATGAACCCGAAGCCCGGCTGACCTCGCCCACCTGAACT
>JANOLJ010000446.1:0-19087 GCA_031419715.1 Burkholderiales bacterium
ACCTGGAGCGCGAGCGCGGCATCACGATCCTGGCCAAGAACTGCGCGGTGGAGTGGCAGGGCACGCACATCAACATCGTTGACACCCCCGGCCACGCCGACTTTGGCGGCGAGGTTGAGCGCGTGTTGTCGATGGTCGACAGCGTGCTGCTGCTGGTCGATGCCGTCGAGGGTCCGATGCCGCAGACGCGTTTCGTGACCAGGAAGGCATTGGCCCTGGGCTTGAAGCCCATCGTCGTCGTCAATAAGGTCGATCGCCCCGGCGCCCGGCCCGATTACGTCATCAACGCCACCTTCGATCTGTTCGACAAGCTGCACGCTACTGAAGCCCAACTCGACTTTCCCGTCATCTTCGCGTCAGGGCTGAACGGCTGGGCGACGCTGAAGCCAGGCGAAGTCGGCAAGGATCTCGCGCCGCTGTTCGATGCCATCCTCAAACACGTGCCGGCGCACGAAGGCAGCCCCGACGATCCGCTGCAGCTGCAGATCTGCTCGCTTGACTACTCAAGTTATGTCGGGCGCATCGGCATCGGCCGCGGATCGTCGGGGCTGCCTACGTGCGCCGGCACATGCTGGAGGATGGCGTCGAACAGCGGCGCCAGATCGGTGCCGACCTCGCCTTGTTTCAACGTTGCCCAGCCGTTCAGGCCCGACGCGAAGATCACCGGGAAGTCGAGTTGCGCTTCGCTCGCGTGCAGCTTGTCGAACAAATCGAAGGTCGCGTTGATCACGTAGTCAGGGCGCGCGCCCGGCCGATCGACCTTGTTCACGACGACGATGGGCTTCAGCCCCAGCGCCAGCGCCTTGCGCGTGACGAAGCGCGTTTGCGGCATCGGGCCTTCGACAGCGTCCACCAACAGCAGCACGCTGTCCACCATCGACAGCACGCGCTCGACTTCACCGCCAAAGTCGGCGTGGCCGGGGGTGTCGACGATGTTGACGTGGGTGCCCTTCCACTCGACCGCGCAGTTTTTCGCCAGGATCGTGATGCCGCGCTCGCGCTCCAGGTCGTTGCTGTCCATCACGCGTTCGGTGATCTTTTCGTTGGCGCGGAAGGTGCCGCTTTGGCGCAGCAACTGATCGACAAGCGTGGTCTTGCCATGGTCGACGTGGGCGATGATGGCGATGTTGCGGATTTGGCGGGTCATGAGTTGAGCTTCAAAGTGTCGGGTGGAGCAGGCCTTGCACCTCGGTCGGGCTGAGCAGCCGATGGCTGATCAGTTCACCTGCCGTGATGTGGGCACTGCCCAGGAATGCGTGAGGTTCGGGGCCGTAGACGCGCAGTTGTGCGGTGTCGACTTGATCGATGCGCAGTCGCACGCCGCCGAGGAAGCGCGCAGCGGCCGGGGCGTCCAGACGCACAAGTGCGGCGTCGCCGAGCAAGGTGTCCACAGGGTGGAGCCGCGCGGCGCGGCTCGCGTCGTCGAGCGCCGCGAGTTCGTCGAGTGTCACAGCGCCGGCCAGCGACAGCATGCCGCTGCCCGTGCGGCGCAGCGCGTGCAGGTGGGCGCCGCAGCCGAGCAGCTTGCCGATGTCCTCGGCCAGCACACGAATGTAGGTTCCCTTGCTGCATCGCACGTCGATGCGCCATTCGTCGGCGGCGCCGTCAACGATACGAATCGCGAACACGCTGATGCGCCGCGGTGTGCGCGCAACCGCCACCCCGGCACGGGCGTATTCGTAGAGCGCCTTGCCTTCGTGCTTCAGCGCGGAATGCATCGGCGGCAGTTGCTGGGTTTCGCCGGTGAGTTGTGCGCAGGCGGCCTGAAGTTGATCGCGGGTCACACTCACCGGTTTGACTTCCAGGATCTCGCCTTCCCCGTCGCCCGTCGTCGTCGTCACGCCGAGTTTGAGCGTGGCGAGGTAGCGTTTGTCAGCGTCCAGGCTCAACTGCGAGAACTTGGTCGCCGCGCCGAAGCAAAGCGGCAGCAGGCCGGTGGCCAGGGGGTCGAGCGTTCCGGTGTGGCCGGCTTTTTCAGCGCGGTACAGGCGTTTCGCGGCTTGCAGGGCCTGGTTGCTTGACAGGCCGAGGGGTTTGTCGAGCAGCAGCACGCCGTGCACAGCGCGGCGCGGTTCGCGGCGTCGCTGCGCCGATGCCTTGGCGCCGGGCACAGCACTGGCCGCGCCTGACACTGCGCCAGTGGGCGATCTGCACAAGACGTCCACCGTCAATCCTTCGCCCGCGTCGCGTTCGCCTGGGCAATCAGCAGGCTCAACTCGGCGGCGCGCTCGGTGGTGCGGTCGAATACGAAATGCAGCGTCGGCACGGTGTGGATCTGCAGCTTCTTGAACAAGCCGTTGCGGATGAAGCCCGCCGCTTCATTCAAGCCGACCTCGCACTCCGCGGGGTCCCCGACGAGCAACGAGAAGAAAATCTTCGCGTGCGCGTAGTCGGGTGTCACCTCGACGGCGTGTATCGTCACCATGCCCACGCGCGGGTCTTTCAACTCGCGGATGAGCCCGGCCACATCGCGCTGAATCTGGTCAGCGATGCGGAAGCTTCGGTTCGGGATCGATCGTTTGTGTTTCATGTTCACGGGCCCCAACAAAAACAAAACCCGCCTTCCTTTGCGGTCGGCGGGGTTTGGCTCTGAAGAAGCTTTTCCGCCTACAAGGTGCGCGCGACTTCCTTCACCTCGAAGAATTCGAGGGCGTCGCCTTCCTTGATGTCGTTGTAGTTCTTCAGCTTGATACCGCACTCGAAGCCGGTGGCGACTTCGCGCACGTCGTCCTTCAGGCGTCGCACTGACTCGATCTCGCCGCTGTAGACGACCACGTTCTCGCGCAACAAGCGGAAGCGCGCGCCGCGGCGCACCAGGCCGGCGGTAATCATCGAGCCCGCGACGGTGCCGATCTTCGACGCCACGAACACGGTGCGAATCTCGGCCGTGCCGATAATCTCTTCGCGCTGCTCCGGCGCGAGCATGCCCGTCATCGCCGCCTTCACATCGTCCACCGCGTCGTAGATGATGTTGTAGTAGCGCACATCCACGCCGTTGTTCTCGCCGAGCTTGCGCGCACCGGCGTCAGCGCGCGTGTTGAAGCCGATGATGACGGCCTTGGACGCAATCGCCAGGTTGATGTCACTCTCCGAGATTCCGCCCACCGCGGCGTGCACGATCTGCACCTTGATCTCCGGCGTGCTGAGCTTGACGAGCGACTGCGCCAGCGCTTCTTGCGAGCCCTGCACGTCGGCCTTGACGATCAGCGCCAGCGTCTGGGTTTCGCCCGCACCCATCTGGTCCATCATCGTTTCCAGCTTCGCGGCCTGGCGCTTCGCAAGCTTCACGTCGCGGTACTTGCCGGAGCGGAACGTCGCGATTTCGCGGGCGCGCCGCTCGTCGGCGAGCACCATGAATTCGTCGCCCGCCTGCGGCACTTCCGTCAGGCCTTGAATCTCCACGGGAATCGACGGGCCGGCTTCGGCGCAGGCCTTGCCGTTTTCGTCCAACATCGCGCGCACGCGGCCGTAGGTGGAGCCCGCGAGCACCACGTCACCGCGCTTGAGGGTGCCGCTTTGCACGAGGATCGTTGCCACCGGGCCGCGGCCCTTGTCGAGCTTGGCTTCGATGACCAGGCCCTTCGCCGGTGCGGCTATCGGCGCGCGCAGTTCCAGCACTTCGGCCTGCAACAACACTTGCTCGAGCAACTGGTCGATGCCCTGCCCTGTTTTCGCCGACACGCCGACGAACGGCGAGTCGCCACCAAAGTCTTCCGGCACCACTTGTTCGGCCACCAGCTCCGACTTCACGCGCTCCAGGTTCGCTTCGGGCTTGTCGATCTTGTTCATCGCCACGACGATGGGCACGCCCGCCGCCTTGGCGTGGTGAATCGCTTCCTTGGTCTGCGGCATCACGCCGTCATCCGCCGCGACCACCAGGATCACGATGTCGGTGGCTTTCGCGCCGCGCGCGCGCATTGCCGTGAACGCCGCGTGGCCGGGCGTATCCAGGAACGTGATCATGCCGCGCGGCGTATCGACGTGATACGCGCCGATGTGCTGCGTGATGCCGCCGGCCTCACCCGCCGCCACGCGCGCGGTGCGAATCTTGTCGAGCAGCGAGGTCTTGCCGTGGTCTACGTGGCCCATCACCGTCACCACCGGGGCGCGTGGCAACACCTCGTGCGGGACTTCGGCTTCCGGGTCTTCGAGAAACGCCTCGGGGTCGTCGAGCTTGGCGGCCAGCGCCTTGTGGCCCATTTCCTCGACGACGATCATCGCCGTCTCCTGGTCCATCTGCTGATTGATCGTGACCATCTGGCCGAGCTTCATCATCTGCTTGATGACTTCGGAGGCCTTTACCGACATCTTGTGCGCCAGGTCGGCGACGCTGATGGTCTCGGGCAGATGAACTTCCTGCACCACGGTTTCGGACGGCGCCACGTAGTTCGTCGCCGGACCATCGTTGCGGTCGCCGCGGCGCCCGGCGCGCGGCGCACGCCAGCCCGGCCGGCCGGCACCCGCAGGCCCGGTGGCACCGCGCGGCTTGAGCGCGCGCTTCTTCGCCGCGTCATCGGCCCAGCTGCTGGACAGCTTCTCTGACTTCACCGACTTCTTGTCGCCGGGCCGCGCCACTCCTGCGGACGCAGCGGGCGCGCCGGGCGTGCCGGCCTTCTTGTGGATCGTTCCCTTGATGCCGTCTTTGCCGGCTTCAGCGGCCACGGGCTTGGGCTCTTCCACCTTCTTGGCGGGCACGCGCTTGGCGCCTGACATCATCGCGCGGATGGCCACGGCCTCGTCTTCCGCGGCCTTGCGGCGCTTCGTCAGATCGGCCGCACGGTTCTTTTCTTCGTTCTCGACGTCCGCTGCCTTGATGACCCGCAGCATGGGCTTGGGCGGTTCGGCGGGCGGCGCGGGGGCCACTACGGGCTCTGGCGGGGCGGCGGCCGCAGCTGCTGCAGCAGCCTTCTTGCCGCGCGCGGTTTTCGCGGCGGGTGCGGCGGGCGCCGCGGCCGCGGCAGCCAATGCAGCAGCCAATGCAGCAGCCACCGCGGCGGCCGCGTCGGCGGCGGCCTTGGCGGCGGCCTCGCGCTCAAGCTGTGCGGCCGCTTCGCGTTCGCGCAGCTCGCGCTCCTCGCGCACCCGGCGCTGTTCGGCCAGGTCTTCTTCCTGGCGGCGCAGCACTTGGGCTTGCGCCTGCGCCTGCTCTTCGAGGCGAACCAGTTCGGCCTCATCGATTTCCGGTTCCGCGGGCTCGGCGGGCCCGCTGCCGGGCTCGTCGCGCTTGACGAATGTGCGCTTCTTGCGCACCTCCACCTGAATCGTGCGCGCCTTGCCGCTCGCATCGGCCTGCTTGATTTCGCTGGTGGACTTGCGCGTCAGTGTGATCTTCTTGCGCTCGCCACCGGCGACATTGCCGTGCGTGGCGCGCAGATGTTCGAGCAAGCGCTCTTTGTCTGCCTCGGTCACGCTGGCGTCCGTCGAGGCCTTGCTCAGGCCTGCCGCTTGCATCTGTTCAAGCAGCGTAGCCGCCGAGCGATTCAGCTCGGTGGCGAGTTGGGCGACGGTGGTCGTGGCCATTGTTCAATCCTTGCTGGTTCTAACTCTCAAACTCGTCAAATGCATTGCTTGCATTGCTCGTGTTGCGCATGGTTCAGCCCGCGTCCTTGTTCGTGAACCAGTGTTCGCGGGCTTTCATGATCAACGCCTTGGCGGTGTCTTCATCGACCGCCGTGATCTCGATCAGTTCGTCAACCGCCAGGTCGGCGAGGTCATCGCGCGTGTTGATGCCGCCCTCGACGAGCTTGGCAATCAGCGGCGCGGTCAGGCCGTCGAGGTCCCGCAAATCCTGCGATACGTCGTTCACGCTTTCTTCCTTGGCGATTTCCATCGTCAGCAGCGCATCCTTGGCGCGCGTGCGCAGCTCATTGACCGTGTCTTCGTCGAAGCTCTCGATCTCAAGCATTTCCTGCATCGGCACGTAGGCCACTTCTTCCAGGCTGGAGAAGCCTTCGGCGATCAGGATGTCGGCGACTTCGGCGTCCACATCCAGCTTGTCAATGAACAGCTTGCGCACCGCGTCGGACTCGACCGCCCGCTTGGACGCAGACTCTTCCGCCGTCATGATGTTGATGCGCCAGCCCGTCATCTCCGAGGCCAGGCGCACGTTCTGGCCGCCCCGGCCAATCGCGATGGCGAGATTTTCTTCGTCGACGACGACGTCCATCGCGTGGCGCTCTTCGTCGACCACGATCGACTGCACGTTGGCCGGCGCGAGCGCGCCGATCACGAACTGTGCCGGGTCTTCTGACCAGAGCACGATGTCGACGCGTTCGCCGGCGACTTCATTCGTCACCGCGTTCACGCGCGAGCCGCGCACGCCCACGCACGTGCCGATCGGATCGACGCGCTTGTCGTGCGACACGACGGCAATCTTGGCGCGCGAACCCGGATCGCGGGCGCACGACTTGATTTCCAGCAGCCCTTGCTCGATTTCCGGCACTTCCTGGGCGAAGAGTTCGATCATGAAGCCCGGCGCGCTGCGCGACAGCAGAATCTGCGGCCCTCGCAATGTGGAATCGACGTCGGCAATGTAGGCACGTACCCGGTCACCCGTGCGCAGGTTTTCTTTCGGGATCATCTCGGCACGCCGCAACCGCCCTTCGACCCGGCCCGATTCGACGATCACGTCGCCTTTGTCGAGGCGCTTCACGGTGCCGACGAAAATTTTCTCGCCGCGCGACAGGAAATCATTGAGCAACTGCTCGCGCTCGGCGTCGCGAATCTTTTGCAGGATCACCTGCTTGGCCGCCTGCGCGCCGATGCGCCCGATCGATACCGACTCAACCGGTTCTTCAATGTAGTCATCGACCTCGATGTCGGGTATCTGTTCCTGCGCCTCGAACAGCAGGATTTCCGAGTCGGGCAGTTGCAGCCCGGCTTCATCCGGAACGACGTGCCAGCGGCGGAAGGTTTCATACTCGCCGCTGTCGCGATCGACGGTGACGCGCATGTCGACTTCGCCGCCGTGCAGCTTCTTCGACGCGGATGCGAGCGCGGCCTCGACAGCGCCGAACACCACTTCCAGATCGACGCTCTTCTCGCGCGAGATCGCATCGACCAACATCAACAGTTCACGATTCATTGAATTCGGTCTCCTTGAACGCCTTTGTCATGGCGCCCGTCGTCTCCCGCCTGCGCGGGGAAACGACGGCCCTTGAAATCGAGCACCGGCACCAGGTGCGCTTCACGCACATCCTCGAGTACGAAGTCCAGTGCCTGTTGCGACTCGCCTTCTCCCACCACCACGCGCCAGCCCGTGCCCTGCGCGCGCAACTCGCCGCGATACTTCTTGCGGCCCTTCAGAGCAAGCTTCAATGTCAGCTCGATCTGCTCGCCCGCGAAGCGCTCGAAATCAGCTTGTTTCTTCAGTGGCCGATCCAGCCCCGGCGACGAGACCTCGAGCCGTTGGTAGTCGCAGCTGGCGACCTCCAGCACATGCTGGAGCTGGCGCGTCACCTTTTCGCAATCTTCGACCGTGATGAAGTGGTCTGCGTCGCCGCCCGCCTGACCAGCGACGGGGTGAGCCACAAGCTTGTCGATGAACACGCGCAACAACCCACCCGCACTGCGCTGTGCGTCCACCAAGTCGTAGCCCAGGCCGGTCACGGTGTCATGCACCGCGCGTTGCCAATCCATCAGCCGTTCGTCCTGCCTCGTTGCTCTGCCGATTCGCCCTGAACGTCTGACCTGCCGTTCGCAGCCAAACCCGAGCGCCCAAAAAAAATGGGCTGGAAGAATCCGCCCAATCACTTCTTCTTGAAAGATCGGATTGTAGCCTGAGCTCCGGGGGCAAGCAATGACCTGAGGCGCCAACATGCCAGAATCGCAGCCGCCCAAACCTTCTCTGGAGTCAAGCATGGGATTTCTCGCCGGCAAGCGGTTGTTGATCACCGGGGTTCTGTCGAACCGCTCGATCGCCTACGGCATCGCCCGCGCCTGCCATCGCGAAGGCGCCGAGTTGGCGTTCAGCTACCAGGGCGATCGCTTCAAAGACCGCATTACCGATTTCGCCGCCGAATTCGGCTCGAAGCAAATCTACGACTGCGATGTGTCCGACGACGCGCAGATCGAACGCTTGTTCACGCAACTCGGCCAGGATTGGCCGCAGTTCGACGGCTTCGTCCATTCGATCGGCTTCGCGCCGAAAGAATCGATCGCGGGTGATTTTCTCGACGGGCTTTCGCGCGAGTCGTTTCGCATCGCGCATGACATTTCAAGCTACAGCTTTCCCGCCATGGCCAAGGCCGCCCTGCCGCGGCTGCGCGCCGATTCAGCCCTGCTGACGCTGACCTACCTCGGGGCGATGCGCAGTGTTCCAAACTACAACACGATGGGCTTGGCCAAGGCTTCGCTCGAGGCCAGCGTGCGCTACCTCGCGGCCAGCCTGGGCCCGAAGGGCATACGCGTGAACGGCATTTCGGCCGGCCCGATCAAGACGCTCGCTGCGTCGGGCATCAAGGGCTTCGGCAAGATCCTTGAGGTCGTGGCGAGCAACGCGCCGCTGCGGCGCAATGTGACGATCGACGACGTGGGCAACGTTGCGGCCTTCCTGTTGTCGCCCCTGGCGGCCGGCGTCACCTCCGAAATCACCTATGTCGATGGCGGGTTCAGCCACGCCATGGCTGGAGCGGCCAGCGCCGATTGAGCGCGCCCCGCGGCGAGCGAATCCCATGAATGCGCCCGCCCTGCTGGCCGACATCGGCGGCACCCACGCTCGCTTCGCGCTGCGCTTCCCCGGGCGCAGCATGCCCGCCGAACTCGCCGTTCTGCGGTGCAGCGAGCACGCCTCGCTGTTCGACGCGATTTGCAGCTACCTGGCCCACCACACCCGGGTGGCACCGCGCTCATGCGCCATCGGTATCGCCACGCCGGTGCTGGGTGACTGGGTCAGCATGACGAATCACCCTTGGTCGTTCTCGATCCACGAACTCCAGGCGGCGTTGACGCTGGACCGCCTGATCGTCATCAACGACTTCACGGCTCTCGCGCTGGCCTTGCCGCTTTTGCGGCCGCACGAGCTGCATGGCGTGGGCCATGGCCAGGGCCGGCCGGGTGCGCCGCTGGCGGTGCTCGGCCCCGGAACCGGCCTGGGAGTCTCGGCGTTGATACCGCACCGTGACGGCTTGGTGCCGGTGGCGGGCGAAGGCGGCCATGTGACGCTGAGCGCGGCCAGCGAAGCCGAGGAAGCCGTGATTGCGAAATTGCGCCTGCGTTTCGGCCACGCTTCGGCGGAGCGCGCACTGTCAGGCCCGGGCCTGGTCAACCTCTACCTGGCCTGTTGCGAGATCGCCGGTCGCACGCCGAAGGCACTTGAGCCCGCCCAGGTCAGCGCGCTGGCGCTGCGCGATGAAGACCCGATGTGTCGCCGCGCGGTGGAGATGTTTTTCGCCTTGCTGGGCAGCACCGCCGGGAACCTGGCACTGACCCTGGGCGCGTTGGGCGGCGTCTACATCGGCGGCGGGATCGTGCCGCAGCTGCTGGCGTTGATCGAGCCTTCGCTGTTTCGCGCGCGCTTCGAGGGCAAAGGTCGTTACGCCGCCTACCTGCGCGAGGTGCCAACCTGGGTCATCACCAGTGAGTTTCCGCCCGCCCTGCTGGGCGTGGCGCGGGCGCTGGAGATCGCGGATTCATCCCCCTCTCCCGCTAGCGGGAGAGGGCCGGAGTAAGGGTGGGATCGAGGCGCTGCCGGAAGGCGCGCTGCGATGCGCTACCGCACGCAATCGACCGAGTAACGCCGATCGCTGCCCTCACCGTCGTCTTCCACCAGACCGTGCACGTCGGTGTTGAAACCGGGAAACGCCGCGTTGAACTCGCGTGTGAACTGCAGATACTTGACGATCTTCTTGTTGAAGCGCTCGCCCGGAATCAGCAGCGGAATTCCGGGCGGGTACGGCGTCAGCAGCGACGTGGTGACGCGCCCTTCCAAGGCGTCGATGTCCACGCGCTCAGTGTTGCGCTTGGCGATGTTCGCGAAAGCGTCGCTCGGTTTCATCGCCGGATGCAGGTCTGACAGGTACATCTCCGTGGTCAGGCGCGCGATGTCGCCCTTGGCGTACATCTCGTGCAGGCTTTGCGACAGGTCGCGCAAGCCCATGCGCTCATAGCGCGGGTGCTTGGCGCAGAACTCGGGCAGGATGCGCCACATCGGCTGGTTCTTGTCGTAGTCGTCCTTGAACTGCTGCAAGGCCGTGAGCAACGTGTTCCAGCGGCCTTTCGTGATGCCGATCGTGAACATGATGAAGAACGAATAAAGGCCCGTCTTCTCGACGACGACGCCGTGCTCGGCGAGGAACTTGGTGATGATCGACGCCGGAATCCCGGTCTTCGCGAACTTGCCCGACATATCCAGCCCGGGCGTGATGATCGTGCTTTTGATCGGGTCGAGCAGGTTGAAGCCTTCGGCCATGTCGCCAAAGCCGTGCCACTTGGCGCCCGTCTTGAGGATCCAGCCTGCGGCGTCGCCCACGCCCTCGTCCGTCAACTTGTCGGGGCCCCAGACCTTGAACCACCAGTCCTTGCCATACTCCTTGGCGACCTTGCGCATCGCGCGGCGGAAGTCGAGCGCTTCGAGAATGCTCTCCTCCACCAGCGCGGTCCCGCCAGGCGCCTCCATCATCGCCGCGGCGACGTCGCATGACGCGATGATCGCGTACTGCGGGCTCGTTGACGTGTGCATCAGGTAGGCCTCGTTGAACAGGTGCCGGTCGAGCTTGCGTGTTTGCGAGTCCTGCACCAGCACCTGCGAGGCCTGGCTCAGGCCGGCGAGCAGTTTGTGCGTGGACTGTGTGGCGAACACCAACTGGTCTTTCGGCCGTGGCTCCCATTTCGCCAGGGCGTGGTAGCCCTTGTAGAACGGGTGAAACGCGGCGTGCGGCAACCAGGCTTCGTCGAAGTGCAGCGTGTCGATGTAGCCGTCCAGCGCCTTCTTGATCGTGCCGGTGTTGTAGAGCACGCCGTCATACGTGCTTTGCGTGAGCGTGAGGATGCTCGGCTTGACCGTTTTTGCGTCCACGCCGGCCAGCAGCGGGTTCGCCGCGATCTTGCGCCGGATCGCCGCGGGCGAGAACTCGCTCTGAGAGATCGGCCCAATGATGCCGTAGTGGTTGCGTGTGGGTCGCAGGAACACCGGCACCGCGCCCGTCATGATGATGGCGTGAAGAATGCTCTTGTGGCAGTTGCGGTCCACCACCACCACGTCGCCCGGCGCCACCGTGTGGTGCCAGACCATCTTGTTCGACGTGCTCGTGCCGTTCGTGACGAAAAAGCAATGGTCGGCATTGAAGATGCGCGCCGCGTTGCGCTCGGAGGCCGCCACCGGGCCGGTGTGGTCGAGCAACTGGCCGAGCTCATCGACCGCGTTGCACACGTCGGCGCGCAGCATGTTCTCGCCGAAGAACTGGTGGAACATGCGCCCGACGGGGCTCTTCAGGAACGCCACGCCGCCCGAGTGCCCCGGGCAGTGCCACGAATACGAGCCGTCTTGCGCGTAGTCCACCAGCGCGCGGAAGAACGGTGGTGCCAGGCCGTCGAGATAGCTCTTCGCCTCGCGAATGATGTGGCGCGCCACGAACTCGGGCGTGTCTTCGAACATGTGGATGAAGCCGTGCAGCTCGCGCAAGATGTCATTGGGCAGGTGCTGCGAGGTGCGCGTCTCGCCGTACAGGTAGATCGGGATCTCGGCGTTCTTGAAGCGGATTTCCTGGATGAACTTGCGCAGGCTCACGACCACCGGGTCAAGCTCAGGCCCCGGCGTGAACTCTTCATCGTCGATCGACAGAATGAAGGCGCTGGCGCGGCTTTGTTGCTGCGCGAACTGGCTCAGGTCGCCATAGCCGGTGGCGCCCAGCACCTCGAAGCCTTCCTTCTCGATCGCCGCCGCCAGCGCGCGAATGCCCAGGCCGGAAGTGTTCTCGGAGCGGAAGTCTTCGTCGATGATGACGATCGGAAAATTGAAGCGGAGCATGGCTGTCCTCGGGACCGGCGGCGGCGGAAGGCGCGAAGTGTAGGACCATTGGTGCGCCGCGCCGCGAGTGGCGCAGCGGGCGGCGATGGCGACCAATCGCCTCAGGCGCGTCGGTTCGAAACGCTTTTGTCGCCCGCAGCCAGGCCTGGCTGGCGCGGTCGGTACCGGAAGTTGCCGCAGCGCGACACGCCTTGGTGGCCAAGCCGGCTACGACAGGGTCATCTTCAACATTGAGTCGAGGCCACACGCGGTTTCAACAGCGTGTCGATCAATGAAATGCAGTGTCTGCGGGAAGTCGCGAAACCGGCTCAACGGGAGAAGCTGGCGGCCGTTTTCTTGGTTGTTGACTCAACGAAGTGCACAAGCTTGGATGCCAGTGCTCTCGCCGAGTGAGACAGCGCCGGATTGGTTTCGTACAACGCCCGATGCAGCGCGGCCGGCACCTTCTCGGCGAGCTCGGCCGCTTGTCTCACGAGATACTGTGGCCGCATGCCGAGCTGGCGGGCCAACGCTTCGAGGTGCTGCCGGGTCATCGAGCCCGGCTTGAACTCGCCGCCGATCGAGAAAGCGAACTCCTTCGATAGGCCCGGGTACAGGCGGGTGCACATGAGGTCGTAGAACGGCGTCAGCAGCACGCCCTGGCCGGGAACGGCGTAGAGCGACAGGTTCTTGGCGTGGCTGTCGTTGTTGCCCACGTATAGGTTGAAGAGAATCCAGTCGACAAAGTGGCGCAGGTCCAGCGCCGGCTGCGTGCTGTAGCGGCGGATCAACTGGGCACATGTCGGCAGGCCGGGTCCGCCCTGCTTTTCGTACTTCCTGTCCGACACCATGCCGGCCAGTTGACACAGGTCATACTGCACTAGGCGCGCGAGCGCGCCGCCGGCTCTCGTCATGCGATCAAATCGCCTGACGACACACGACTCGGTGTGCGGCTCATAGAAGACCTCGGCCGTCGGGAGCCCGCAATGGCCGGCCAGGCGCATCACGATCGTCTCGTTGGCCGCTGAGTGCCACACCTTGTCCAGGCGCTTGATGTTGGGTTTGAGGATGTGCGTCGAGGGCGAGACGCCCTTGGGCAACCGGGGTACGCCGTCGTCGAAGATGGCGACGCTGGTCTTGTCTTGTGCACCGGCGAGCGAGATGCGTGCGCCCTCACCTTGGAGGTCGATCGCAGCGGCCGACTTCTTGCGCAGGATGACAGCGATCGCTTGCCAGGTCGTCGGCTCGTAGGCGGGTGGTTGGGGCACCTCGCCGCCTGGCACGATGACAAAGCCACCGGCGGTGTCGCCAGCCACTTCGAGCAAGAGCGAGAACAGCGTCGAAGCCTTCCGCTGCGCAGCCAGGTAATCGCGCAACTCGCCTTCGGGCAGCAGGTTCTCGAAGAAGGCTTGAACGGCCGCCGCGTCTTGACGGCCCGGCTGCAACACAATGGCGGCAACCGCCATCGGCGAGGCGCGCTCGAGCCAGGTGGCGGCGTATTCGAAGGCCAGAGGCGAAGCGTCATGGATGGTGCCGACGCGTTCGGCGCCGAAGTACACGTCCAGCTGGTCGGGGCGCGTCACAGCGACCTGCCTCGCTTGGACCGGACGACGAGCTCCAGTCCGAGCAGGTCCATGATGTCGAGCACCTTCTGCAACTGAAGCGTCGGCTTGCCGTTCTCCAGATCGACGATGAAGCGATTGCCGGTGTTGCCCAGGCCGGCGATGTCGAGCTGCTTGAGCGCCAGGCGCCTGCGCTGAGCGCGCACGACGGCACCCAGTTCCGCGGAAGAGCGCAGCGCAATCTCCGAACCTTCCAGTTGACCGATCGGTAATTCCTTGGTCTTTGAGGGCATCGACGCCTCCAGCAGTTACCCATCGGTAATTCTGTCGCTCTGAAGTCGCCAAGTCAATGAAAACTTACCTGTCGGTAATCTTGGTGGGAGAGAACCCGATAGGGGCATGAACCAGGCCTGACAGGCGCCGCCGGGGTCGCCAACTCTTGGGTTGACAGCGCGGCGCCTGGCGCGCTCTACACTGCGGCAGGGTCGGCGTTGATGCCTGACACACGGAGAACGGAATGGATCTTTCTCACTCGACTCTCTGGTGGGTTGCCGCCGGAGTGGCCGTGGCGGTCGAGCTTGCCACCGGTACCTTCTATCTGCTGCTGTTTGCACTGGGGCTGGTGGCGGCGGCCATCGGCGCGCATCTCGGGCTCGGGTTCAGCGCGCAAATCGTCTGTGCGGCGGTGGTCGCGGGCGGCACCACGGCCGTGTGGCACTGGAAGCGGGCGCGCCAGCCGAAGTCGGCCCCGGCAGCGGAGAACCGCGACGTGAACCTCGACATCGGCGAGCGCGTTCACGTCACGCAATGGGGTGCCGACCGCACGGCCCGCGTTCAGTACCGTGGCTCGACCTGGACGGCGCGCCTCGCGCCCGGCGCCGAGCCCAGCGGCGGCGAATACCGCGTCAGTGCCGTGGAAGGCAACTGGCTGGTGCTCGCCCCGCGCACCGACTCGTGATCTCAGCCAAGACAACCATCGAGACTACACGCCATGGAAATCGCCCTCATCGTCGCCGCCATCGTCGTCATCTTCGTCGTGCGCACGTTCAAGATCGTGCCGCAGCAGAACGCCTGGGTCGTCGAGCGGCTGGGCAAATACGACCGAACGCTGACGCCGGGCCTGAAGTTCGTGATTCCCTTCATCGAACGCGTCGCCTACAAACACTCGCTCAAGGAAGTTCCGCTCGATGTGCCGAGCCAGGTGTGCATCACGCGCGACAACACGCAATTGCAGGTCGACGGCATCATCTATTTCCAAATCACCGACCCGATGCGCGCGAGCTACGGCTCGAGCAACTATGTGTTCGCGATCACGCAGCTTGCGCAGACGTTGTTGCGCTCCGTGATCGGCAAGATGGAACTCGACAAGACCTTTGAGGAGCGCGACGCCATCAACCACTCCGTCGTGAATGCGCTCGACGTGGCGGCACAGAACTGGGGCGTGAAGGTGCTGCGCTATGAGATCAAGGACTTGACGCCACCGAAGGAGATCTTGCATGCGATGCAGGCGCAGATCACCGCCGAGCGCGAAAAGCGCGCGCTCATCGCCGCCTCGGAAGGCCGCAAGCAGGAGCAGATCAACATCGCGACGGGAGAGCGCGAGGCTTTCATCGCGCGCTCGGAAGGCCAGCGCCAGGCCGAGATCAACAACGCGCAAGGCGAAGCCGCGGCCATCATCGCCGTGGCCGACGCCACCGCCGAGGCGATCCGCAAGATTGCCAATGCGATTCAGTCTCCCGGCGGCGAGCAGGCGGTGCAATTGAAGGTCGCCGAGAAAGCCGTCGAAGCCTACGGTCACCTCGCACAGAAGAACAACACGATGATCGTGCCGGGCAATATGAGCGAGGTGTCGGCGTTGATCGCCACCGCGATGGCGCTGATCAAGACCAAGCCGCCCGGCGCGCATTGAGCTTGGCCGCGGGTGCGGCGCACACTCGTCGTCAGCTAAACTCGCGCCCCTCGGAGAGGTGGATGAGCGGTTTAAGTCGCACGCCTGGAAAGCGTGTGGGGGCTAATAACCCCCCGCGGGTTCGAATCCCGCCCTCTCCGCCATCCAATCATATCTAAGTTGTTGATTTGGCTGAATAAGTTAAGAAGGCACGGTTACAAGCTGGCATTCTTTTGGGGCTGTTTGGGGCCGCTTTGGGCACGGAATGCCAGCTTTAATGCCAGCTTATGTGCCGCCTCAGAACGCGAACCGGGTGCCAACGGTCAGTGAGTTGGCTTTGACCTGGTTGGAGATCTTTCCGTAGCTCTCCAGCTCAACCGAAAACGCCACGTTGTGGTTGAGCACATATTCGGCGCCGGTGCCGACGAGAAGCGATGTCTTGCTGCCCAGAAGCGAGTTCGTCGCAGCCGTGGAGGGGCTGGCATCGGTGACCTTGCCGAAGGAGACACCGACCTTGCCGGTCAGTGCAAACGACTGTCCCAAGGGCAGCCGCGCCGTGCCCGCCCCGTACGCACTGTGGCCGGTGGCGGTTTGTTTGACAAGCGTCGCGCCAGTGCCGGTGTTTTGGTTGAGATCGCGCATGCGCACGTAGCCGGCTTGCACGCCGAAGTTCTCGGTCAACTGGTAGCCGCCGAAGAGCTTGGCGCCGCGCCCGGCGTGCTCGTCATTGCTGCTGTTCGAGTCGTCAATCTCGCGGTTTCCAAAAGCGGCGCCAAATGCAGCTCCGATGTAGGGCCCGATCACCTCTTTGGCGGTGCTGGCCTGAGCATGCACTTGGGCATGCACCGAAAGCGCGGCCAAAGCGGCGCAACAGACTGAGACGGTGGTGAAGTGTTTCATCGAGATTTCCTTGAACTTGATTGGGGATGGATGGAGACGGAGGATTGGGGATTAGGGATTGGGTTAGCGCAGTGCGGTTTTCTTCCCGGCATCGGGCGCGGGTTGCAGCAGCAGCACAAAGTCGGCAGCAGCCTTGCGAACGGCGATTTCGGCCGCCAAAAGCGGTGGCCTGCGCGTCGCTCAAGTTCGCGTGGCGGTGGATGAGCGCGGCGTCCTCGCGCATGATGCAGAACTCGGCGTGCGCGCCCATGCGCACGCCGGGAAATCCGATCACCGCGTCGCCAGGAGCAAAGCGGGTCACGCCTTCGCCGATGGCCGTGACCACACCCGTCAACTCGGACCCCAGCACGCGTTTGCGCGGGCCGGCGAGACCGAAGGCGAGCCGCCCCAGCAAGCCCATACCGCGTGGCAAGCGCATCGGGCGCAGGCGCGCATCGCCCGACGAGACAGTGGTCGCCCGCACTTGGATCAGCACCTCGCGCTGCCGCGGCACGGGCGCTGCGACCTCTTCGATTTGAACGACTTCGGGTCCACCATAGCGGGTGTAAGCGGCGGCTTTCATGTGGGGCTCCCGTTCATATCAGGCAGGGTTGAATCCAGCCCACGTTCGCGATTCCATGTCGTTGAGGTACCGTCCGATCGATGAGCCGACCGGGATGATTGGAATGATTCGTCACGATGTTTCTTTCTGCGCCTGGGTGCACGGGCACGGGCAACGGGATGGACTACAGCACCAGCGCCAAGATGATCCCCACCAGCACCACACTCTGCGAGCTGTGCACCACGATGCCGATCCAGGCGCTGCGGAAGTACCTGCTGGGCCATGACAGGACAAAGGCGTCCAGCAGCACGGCGTGCATGACCCAGGGCTGGTGCAGGTGGTACAGCGCGAACAGCACTCCGTTCGCGAGCCAGTCGCCGCGCCCGAATGCGCCTTGCATGCGCGGCAGCAGCAGGCCGCGAAACAGCAGTTCCTCGCCTGCCACCGTGTTGAAGCAGACAAGCACCAACACCACGGTGAACCACGGCCAGTTGCCGTGGAAGAAGGCCTGGCCGGATGCCGACTGCAGGAACAGCGCCAGGTTGCGATGCGCCGGCGCTTGCGGTGCGGGGATGAATTCTTCCAGGCCCATCAGCAGCGCCAGCGGCAGGCACACCCACCAGATGGCACCGCCGCGCGCGCCGCTGCGGGGATGGCGCGGCCGGTGCAGCCACAACGCATCCTTGAGCGTTGCCGCGCTCGCGCCGCACCAGCAGTAGCACCAGCACGCCCTGCCACACCAGGCCGAAGGTCAAAGCGCCGATCAGCGCTTGGGCCCAGTCTTGCGCACTCGCCTCTGCCGGCAACGCCGATGGCACCCACCACCAGGCAATGGCAGCCATGGGGCCGGCGGCCAGCGCCCAGACGAACAGGACCTGAAGCACCGTGTACTGCGGCATGGGTGCGTGGACGACGCCGCGCACACGTGGAGCATTCATCGGTGCAGCCTCATGAAGGCGCGACCACCTGATTGCCGAGCACATAGCCCGGCGCGTTTTGCGGCAGCACCGCCACCGCCGCGCGCGACGCGCCCGGCGCCGGCGCGAGCACGAGCGTGGCCACGCGATCCGCGGCGAATCCGGTGGCCGGGTTGTCGAACAAGACGGACGCCGGTTGCCCGCGCGGCGTGACGCGCAGCCGCGTGCCCGGTGCGACCACACTGAACGGCGACAACTCGTCGTAGGCACCGAGCACCCAGTCGGGCATTCGGCCGATGAGCGTGGCATCGGCCAGCGTGACGAACACGTCCAGCGCCCCCATGCCGAGCCAGGCGTGCAGCACGCGCACGCGAATCCACTGGCCACTGGGGCGAGCCGTGTCTTCACCGAGCACGCGCAGCCTCAGTCCGGTGCCCAGGCTCCCCGTGACGACCACACTCGCCGTCTCGCCCTGCGGCAGGGTGTGCGTGGTGCGCAACAGCGCGGTGGTGCTTCCGGCGCGAAACACGTCGAAGCGCCCGACGGTACCGACCGACCAAAGTTCGCGCTCGGCGTAACCACCGACCCCGCCGCCGATGCCGACCGACGCGCCGAACACCCAGTCGTTGAAGCGCACGTCGATGCTCGCCACGTCGCCACTGGCGTTGACGGCGCGAAGCCGCGCGTCGTCGTCCCATCGGCCACCGCCGCAGGCCGGCACGCTGGCGGCGAGCAGTGCCCCCGACATCACGCCGCCGTACAGGAAACGGCGGCGTTGCATCGCTTCGGTGGCTGCGCGGTTCGGCGATGCGCCGGTGCCCGCTTCAGAATCCATACGCGACACCCAGCGAGACCGACGCGCTCGACTCGCGCGCGACCAAGGGGCTGCGCGCCGCGTCGCCGTAAAGCTTGGTCGCCACGACGTTGCCTTGCAGCTTCCATTGCGCCGCCAACGAATACTCGGCACCCAGGCTCAACTCGGCCTTGCGCAAGCCGCCGCTGGGCGTGAACGTGCGGTACGGTGTGGCCGCCGCCTGCGCCGCTGTGACGCCGAAGTAGGCTTGCATGTAGTCGGCATCGGCCCAGCTGGCACTGGTGCCGGCGCGCAGACTCAAGCGCTGCGTGACCGGAATCGGAAGTCCCACGCTCAATTCCGCTTGTGTGCCGTCGTGCCCTCGATCACCGAGCGACTGGCGCGCAATCAGGTTGACGGGGCCGAAGCCGACGCTCACGCCCGCCTCGGCACTGGCGCGAATGTTGCCCATGCCGGCCAGGCGGTCGTCGCCCGGAGTGGGGTCGTAGGCCTTGGTGTCCTTGGCCTTGCGGCCGGGGTCG
>JANOLJ010000447.1:0-46214 GCA_031419715.1 Burkholderiales bacterium
GGTCTCGGGCTCGGAACAGCGGCCAGCTGCGAATGGGGACATGATCACACGGGACGGGACACCACGATCATCCCAGAGCCGGATGAGACTATGGTCAAGTAGGTCCATGCCGTACGCGAAAGCGGATCTGAAGCACCGAACGCTGCGGCTAGTCCGCCAAGTAGTGCGGTGTCGACGGCTATAGCGACACCAACCTTGACGTCCGCTGTCGCAATCCATCCGAGGGTCCGCTCAAAGAGCCACTTTGCGTTATCCAGCCGTTGCTTGATGTCCGTCATGCGTTCGATGGCAGTAGGGGTTGGTTGCGACGAAGGCTACTTTCCGCACGGAATCTTGTAAGGCCCAACCCAGCACGATGCACAGCAAGCCGTACCCACCCACCTCAAATCACAAACTTCTTCGCCAACCCCGCCGGGCGAAGATCGTCGTACTCCTCAAACGGCTGGTGTATCCAAGGACTCGTCGGCAACAACTCCACGAAGTAGTCTGGCGTGTAGCTCGAAACCCCCTTCGTCCAAATCACCGCCGACCGCAACTCGCTGATCGATGGCATGCCGCGCAGCCGATCCACCACTGCACGCAACGTGACACCGGAATCGGCCAGATCGTCCACCAACAACACCCGCCCAGCCAACTCCCCCTTCGGCAAAGTGATGTACTTCGCCAAATCAAGCCGCCCCTGAATCGTGCCCGCATCGGCGCGATACGAACTCGTCGCCATGATCGCCAAAGGCTTGTCGAATACGCGCGACAGCACGTCCCCAGGCCGCATGCCGCCGCGCGCCAGGCACAGTATCTGGTCGAACACCCAACCCGAGGCGTGGATCTTCAGCGCCAATCTTTCGATCAGCATGTGGTACTCGTCCCATGACACGTAGAGGTGTTTGCCGTCGTCGGTGAGCATTCAGGTCTCCTGTTCGTGAGGCTCGGTCAGGTCTTGAAAGGGTGGCGCAGCACGATCGTGTGGTCGCGGTCCGGGCCGGTGGACACCATATCAATCGGCGCGCCGATGAATTGCTGCACACGCTCGAGATAGCGCCGCGCATTCAGCGGCAGCCTGTCCCATTGCGTGACGCCGTAAGTGCTCTCTTTCCAGCCCGGGAAAGTGTCGTAGATGGGAACGCATAGGGCCACGTCGTCGGCGTCGAGCGGCAGGATGTCGATTGTCCGACCCGCCAGCTCGTAGCCCACGCACACCTTGATTTCCGACAGCCCGTCGAGCACGTCGAGCTTGGTGATGCACAGGCCCGACACGCCGTTGATGATGTTCGCGCGCTTCAGCGCCGCGGCATCCAACCAGCCGCAGCGTCGTGCCCTGCCCGTCACGGTGCCGAACTCCTGACCCACGCTGGACAGGTGATGGCCAACGCTGCCGGTCTCTGCCATCGGCAACTCGGTCGGGAAGGGGCCGCCGCCCACGCGTGTCGTGTAGGCCTTCGTGATGCCCAGGATGTAGTGCAGCAGGTTCGGCCCGACGCCCGAGCCCGCCGCGGCGTTGCCGGCGACGCAGTTGCTCGACGTGACATACGGGTAGGTGCCGTGGTCAATGTCGAGCAAGCTGCCCTGCGCCCCCTCGAACAGCACGTTATCCCCGCCGCGATGCGCGTTGTGGAGCTGGTAGCCCACATCGGCCATCATCGGAGCCAGCTCGGTCGCGGCCTGCATCGCACCGTCGAGTATCGGCTGAAACTCCACGGCCTGGCTGCGCAAGGGCCCGGTCAGCGCCGCGTTGTGCAGTTCCAGCAATTCGCGCAGCTTGCGCTCGAAGCGCTGTGGGTGTTTAAGGTCCTGCACGCGCAGCGCACGGCGCGCCACCTTGTCTTCATAGGCCGGGCCGATGCCCTTGCCGGTGGTGCCAATTTTGCCGATGCCGCTGCTCTCACGCAGCGCCTCGCGGGCTGCGTCAAGCGCCACATGAAACGGCAGGATCAACGGGCACGACTCGCTGAGGAACAGGCGCGGGCGCACCTCGACGCCGATGCCCTCCAGGCGCGCGATCTCGGCCAACAGGTGCGCCGGGTCGACGACGACACCGTTGCCGATGAAACACGCCACGCCCTCGCGCATGATGCCCGAGGGAATCAACTGCAACGCCGTCTTCACGCCCTTGATGACGAGCGTGTGCCCGGCGTTGTGGCCGCCCTGGAAACGCACCACGGCCTGGGCGTGGTCGGTCAGCCAATCGACGACCTTGCCCTTGCCTTCATCGCCCCATTGGGTTCCGATGACGACGACATTGCGTCCCGCTTTTGATTCCACGCCGCTCGCGTTCATCGCCCCTGGTTCCTGTTCATTCTGTCGACCCTCATGAGATGACCGCGCCGCGCTTGGCGCTCAAATCGCCCGCACGACCCACTGACCGTTCACCGCGACCAACTCGCGGTCGCATTCGAATTCCTGAGCTTCGGGCGCGTGCCCGGGCAGCATGCACACCACGCATTCGCCGTGGCCACGGAGCTTGCGCACCGCGACGCGCAGGCCGGCGTCTTGACCCCATGGCGCGCGGATCGCGGCGCGCGCGCCGTTGCCCGGCGCCAGTTCGGCGAGCGCCTTCAGGTCCATGCTGAAACCCACCGCCGGGCGATTGCGCCCGAAGACCGCGCCGACTTCGTCATAGCGCCCGCCGCGCACCAGCGCGTCGTTGCCGCGCGCGGTGTAGAACGCGAAGCGCGCGCCGCTGTAATAGCCATAGCCGCCCAGGTCGGCCAGGTCGAAGCCCACACGCACAGTGGGATGCGTTTGCCGGATGTGCTGGAAGATCGACCGCAGATCGCGCAGCGCCGCCGCAACCGCTGTGTCGGCGGGCAGCAGGTCGCGCGCGCGGTCCAGGACCGATTCGTCGCCATAGAGTTCCGTCAGCGCCAGCAGCGCCTGCACCAGCTGCGGTGCCAAGCCCGACCCCAACTCGCGCAGCGTCGCCACGTCCTTGGCGGCCAGGGCGCCAGCGACCAGCTCACGCCGCTTCGGATCCTGCACTTCGTGCAGCACGGCATTCACGACGCGCGCGTCGGCCAGGTCGAGCGTGACGTTGCGCACCCCCGCGGCTTCCAGACAATCAAGCGCCATCTCCAGCACTTCGAGGTCGGCCTCCAAGGGCGCGTGGCCGTATATTTCAGCGCCGAACTGCAGCGGTTCACGCGTCGCGTGCACGCCCGCCGGCAAGGTGCGCAGCACCGGCCCGCAGTAGCACAGGCGCGTCACGCCGTGGCGATTGAGCAGGTGCGCGTCGATGCGCGCCACTTGGGTTGTGCTGTCGGCGCGCACGCCGAGCGTGCGGCCGCTCAATTGGTCGACGAGCTTGAACGTCGCCAGTTCCAGCTCGCGCCCGGTGCCGGACAACAGCGATTCGATGTACTCAAGCAGTGGTGGCGCAACCAATTCGAAGCCGAAGCAACGCGCTACGTCGAGCAGTTGCGCGCGCAGTGTTTCGATGTGCCTGGCCTGCACCGGCAGGACATCGGCGATGTGCTCGGGCAACAGCCAAGCAGAAGACATGCGAGCGCGCGACGAGAGTAAAACGTGGATTGTAGGGGGGTGAGGCGCCTGCTCGGCCTCGGGTTGACCCCGTGCCGGTGCGAAGCGCGTCCAAGTGGCAACGCGAATTTGCCTGGAGTCAGCCCCACACCAGGAGCGCGAGGAACGCTCCGCAGACCAGGCTCACCATGCCGAGAAAGCGGATCTGCCCGTCGTTCATCTTCACGGCTCGCTCAAACACGCCGCGCCACGTCGCCGGGCTGAACAGCGGCAGCAGGCCTTCGGCCACCAACATCAGCGCGAACGCGCCGAGCAGCACGTCCCAGGCGCTCACGGGCGGCTACTTCCTCGCGCCGGCCGTGCCTGGGGGCGCGGCCGAGCCGCGCATCGCCTTGAAGAATTCGCTGCTTGAGTCGACGATCATGATGTCGGACTTGCTGCGAAAGCTCGCGCGGTACGCCTCCAGCGTGCGATAGAAATGCGCGAACTGCGGATCGCGGCCGAAGGCTTCGGCGAAGATGGCCGAGGCCTTGGCGTCGCCGTCGCCCTTGACCTTCTGCGCGTCGCGGTACGCCTCGGCGATGATCACGTCGCGTTGCCGGTCGGCGTCGGCGCGAACCTTTTCGCCTTCCGCCCCGCCGGTGGAGCGCAACTGGTTCGCCACCTGGAGCCGCTCCGACTTCATGCGGCTGTAAATCGACTCCGTGATGTTGGCAACAAAGTCGACGCGCTTGATGCGCACGTCAACGATCTCGATGCCGAATGACTTCGCGTCATCGACAAGCCGCGCACGCACGTCGCGCACCACCTTGTCGCGCTCGGTGGACAACACGCCGCCCACCGTGCGCTTCGTGACCTCTTCGTTGAACGCCGCGTGCACCACCGGGCTCAGGCGCGCCTCAAGGTTGCGCAAATCCACGCCGTTGTTGCGGATGAACTGCTTGGGCTCGGCAACGCGCCACTTGACGGGCCAATCGATCAGCAGACTCTTCTTTTCGGCGGTGAAGATCGGGCGGGTCTCGGGGCTGTCGAGCGTTTGGATGCGGCGGTCGAGGAACACGACGTTCAGTAACGGCGGGGGCAGCTTGAAATTCAGCCCCGGCTCCTGCACCACTTCCTTGATTTCACCCAGCGCGTAGATCACGGCGACCTGGCGTTGGTCAACGACAAACAGCATCGATGCCAGCAGCATCAACGACAACAGGACACCGGCGACGATCAGACTGATACGGTTCATGATTCTGTGCTCCTTGGCGCTTCAGCGTCCGTCGCGGTCGCGGCCGCGCTGGCCGTCGCGCGAGCGCACATCCACGGCGCCGGTTCCGCTGGGCACTTCAGGGGCAGCGGGCGCGGCGGGCGCCAGCGTGGCACCGGCCGCGCCGGCTTGCTGCATCAACTTGTCCAGCGGCAGGTAGAGCAGGTTCGAATTCGCCTGGCTGTCCACCATGACCTTGCTGACGTTCGAGTAGACCTGCTGCATCGTCTCCAGGTAGAGGCGGTCGCGCGTCACAGCCGGGGCTTTCTGATATTCGGTCAGAACCTGGCGGAAGCGCTGCGCATCGCCCTCGGCCTGCGCGATCACGCGCGACTTGTAGCCTTCGGCTTCCTCGCGCAGCCGCGCCGACGAGCCCTGCGCCTTTGGAATCACGTCGCTGGCATAGGCTTGACCTTCTTTCTTCAAGCGGTCGCCGTCTTGCCCTGCCTTGAGCGTGTCTTCGAATGACGCCAACACCTGTTCGGGCGGCTGCACGCTTTGCACATTGACGTTCACGACAACGATGCCGGCGCTCAGGCGATCGAGCTGGCTCTGGATCGAGGTGACGAGATCCGCGGCGATGGCGTCACGCTGTTCGTACAGCACCGAGTCGATGTTGCTCTTGCCCACGATCTCGCGCACCGCCGACTCGGCGGCGAGCGTCACGGCCTCTTCCGGGTCGCGGTTCTCGAACAGGAAAGCGCGCGAATCCTTCAGCCTGTATTGCACCGTGAAGCGGATGTCGATGATGTTCTCGTCTTGCGTGAGCATCGACGAGTCGCGCAGCCCTGTGGCCGGAACGACGGCGTTCTTGCCGACTTCACGCGACCGAAGTTGCGTGACGCGCACCGTTTCATGCGCCTGGAACGGGTACGGCAGGCGCCATTTGAAGCCAGCGTCTTCGGTACGGCTGTACTTGCCGAACGACGTGACGACCGCCTGCTCGCCTTCTTGCACGATGAAGAATCCGCTGCCCAGCCACACCATCAGCACGACGCCGACGATCAACAGCGCACCAATACCGGCGCTGCGCGGGTCGGTCGGGAAACTCGGGCCCCCGCCGCCGCCGCCCGAATCGTCCGAGCCATTGCCGCGCGGTGGCTTGCCCTTCGCCCCGAACAAGCCGCCGAGCTTCTTGTTCATGTCGCGCCAGAGTTCGTCCAGGTCGGGCGGGCCGTCACCGCGGCCGTTGTTGAGGATCGGCGCGCTATGCGCGGCGCTGCCGCGCCGATTCCAAACGAGGCGCGCCACGATGCCGGCACCAAGGTGGCGGATCGACAGCAGCAATTCACGCAGGCGGGCGCCGGGTGCGGAGGAGGTGTTCGTTGGACTCATGTCGATGCAAAGATTTTGGCGTGTGGGGTTCGGGGCACCGCTGCCTGTTCAGGCAGCGGATCTTCAGGTGGAGCGAAAGCGTCGTGATTCAAGTCGGGTTCGGCCGCCGGCTCGGAATTGAGCGCCTCGACGATCAGACGCCGCAGTTCGGCCAGACCCGTGCCTTCCTGCGCGCTGACGAACACTCGGTGCATCGCGATGCCCTCGGCGCTCAGTTGCACGTCCACCAGGGCGTGCGGCCGGTGCGCGTCGTCCAGGCGATCAACCTTGTTGAACACCAGGATCTGCGGGATGCGATCGGCGCCGATCTCGGCCAGCACGCGCTGCACCTCGGCCAACTGCTCGTCGCGCACCGGGCTCGCGCTGTCGACAACGTGCAGCAGCAGGTCAGCGTCGGTCGCCTCTTGCAGCGTCGCCTCGAAGGCTTCGACCAGCTTGTGCGGCAGGTCGCGGATGAAGCCCACAGTGTCGGACAGCGACACCGAACGCTCGATGTCGGTGAGGTGCAGTTGCCGCGTCGTCGTGTCCAGCGTCGCGAACAGCTGATCCGCCGCGTAGGCCTTGGCATTGACCAGCGTATTGAACAATGTGGACTTACCGGCGTTCGTGTAGCCCACCAGCGAAATCCGATAGGTCTGGTTGCGCTCGCGCGAGCGGCGTTGCGTACCGCGCTGGCGCTTCACGCGATCCAGCTTGGTTTTGATGCCCTTGATGCGCTCGCCGATCATGCGTTTGTCGAGCTCGATCTGCGCCTCGCCGGGGCCACCTCGATTGCCGATGCCGCCGCGCTGGCGCTCCAGGTGGCTCCAGCGACGCACCAGGCGCGTAGAGAGGTACTGCAGCCGCGCCAGCTCCACTTGCAGCTTGCCCTCATGGCTTTGCGCGCGTTCGGCGAAGATTTCCAGAATCAACATCGTCCGGTCCGCCACGGCGCAGCCCAGGTGGCGCTCGAGGTTGCGCTGCTGCGCCGGAGAAAGCGCCTGATCGAACAGCACGACTTCGGCGTTCTGCTCCGCCACCCGCGCCTTGATTTCATCGGCCTTGCCCGAGCCGACGAACAGTGCTGCGTCGGGCGCTTTGCGCCGCGCGATCAGGCGCGACACCACCACGTCGCCCGCCGACTCGGCGAGCAGCGCGAGTTCGTCCAGGCTGGCGTCGAAATGGCGCGCGCGGCCGAAGTCGACGCCGACCAGCACGGCCCGCGCCGGGCCATCGGCAGTGGCCAGGGTGTTGGTCGACACGGAACTCAAGGCGAACTCAATCGACCGCGGGGACTTCGCACGCGGAATCCGACCAGCCGAAGGAAATCAGGGCTGTTCAGAGGGTTCCGCCGCGTGGAAATTGACCGCTCGGCCAGGAACGACGGTCGAGATCGCGTGTTTGTAAACCATCTGCGTGACCGTGTTGCGAAGCAGAACCACATATTGGTCGAACGACTCGATGTGCCCCTGCAGCTTGATGCCGTTGACGAGGTAAATCGAGACCGGAACATGCTCTTTGCGCAGCAGGTTCAGGAACGGGTCTTGTAGAAGCTGGCCCTTGTTGCTCACGATATGCTCCGTGATGAGAGTGCTGAAGTCGCCGACGTTAACACAGCGGCACTGGAAAACCCTGCCTCCACCCGCGGCGAGGGTCTCTCAGTCGCCTTGAGCCCGGACGCAGCTTGTGCGGCCGCAGCGTTCACTTCTTCTTTTCGTCAAACGGATTGTGCGAGCCGCGCAATTCAATGCGCATCGGCGTTCCGAAGAGCTTGAAGTGCTCACGAAACCGCCCCTCCAGGAAGCGCTTGTAGGCATCCGTCACGTGTTCGACGGAGTTGCCATGGATCACGATGATCGGCGGGTTCATGCCGCCTTGGTGCGCGTAGCGCAGTTTCGGCCGGAAGCCCCCGGCGCGCTTGGGTGCCTGGTGTGCCACTGCCTCTTCCAGCAAGCGCGTGAGCTGCGGTGTCGGCAGCTTGCGGATGGCCGACGCATGCGCCTGCGCAATCGCCTTCCACAGCGGCGCCAGCCCCTGGCGGCGTTTGGCCGAGACGTGCATGACGGGCGCAAAGCGCAGAAACGCGAGACGCTGTTCGATCGAGCGCGCCAGCGTTTCTTTCTGGTAGTCGTCCACCGCGTCCCACTTGTTCACCGCCAGCGCCACGGCGCGCCCACTTTCCAGGATGTAGCCGGCGATGTGCGCGTCCTGATCGGTCACGCCCTGCGTGGCGTCCAGCAGCAGCACGACAACATTGGCATCGGCGATCGCCTGCAGCGTCTTGACGACCGAGAATTTTTCGATCGCTTCGAAGACCTTGCCTTTGCGCCGCAGGCCCGCGGTGTCGATCAGCTCGAAGCGCTGGCCGGCGTGCTCGAATGGAATGTGGATTGCGTCGCGCGTCGTGCCGGGCTGGTCGAACGCGATCAGACGTTCTTCGCCGAGCCAGGTGTTGATGAGCGTGGACTTGCCCACATTGGGCCGCCCCGCCACCGCCAGGCGGATCGGCCCGGAGTCGGTGTCGCGCTCCAGCTCGGAGTCGGGCTCGAAGCCCTCCAGCGCCGCCTCAAGCAAGCTGCGTATGCCCTGCCCGTGCGCAGCCGACACCGGATGCGGCTCGCCCAGGCCGAGCTCGAAGAACTCACCCAGATGCGGCGACTCCGCCATGCCTTCGGCCTTGTTCACGCACAGCAGAACCTTCTTGCCACGCTGGCGCAGGAACTTCGCGATGTCGTGGTCCTGGCCCGTGACGCCGCTGCGAATGTCCACCACGAAGATCACGGCATCGGCCTCGGCCACGGCAGCCTGGGTCTGCTTGGCCATCTCGGCAACGATGCCTTCGGCCTTCTCGGGTTCGAACCCCCCGGTGTCGATAACGATCAGGCGCTGCTCGCCCAGGCGCGCGTCGCCGTAGTGGCGATCACGCGTCAGGCCTGAAAAGTCGGCGACGATGGCGTCCCGGCTTTTCGTGATGCGGTTGAACAGCGTCGACTTGCCGACGTTCGGACGGCCGACGATGGCGAGGACCGGAATCATTTCAATTCTTCCTCGATCGCGTGCACGGCGCGGTGTGCGTGGCGAGCCACGGGCGCGGGCGCGGGCGCGGGCTCACTCGGGCCGAAACGCGAACAGGCCGCCGTTGCGCGTGGCGACCAACAGCGTCGTTCCGGCCATCGCAGGCGTGGCCGCGACCGGGCTGCCGTCGGTGGATAGGCGCAACTGCGGCTCGCCTTTTTCGGGAGACAACCAATGCACCAGTCCTTCGGCATCGCCAAAGACGAGCGTCTTGCCCACGCGCAGCGGCGCGCTCAAGCCGCGGTACAGCATGCTCTCCGAACTCCAGGCCACCTCACCGGTGGCGATGCGCCAGGCGCTGAGGCGGTCCGACGCATCCGCGCCGAAGATCATTTGTTCGTCACCGGCCAGGCCGTGCGTACCGCCGACGTTCCTGCTCCACACCAGCGTGCCGAGTTCGCCGTTCACGCAACCCACCGCCGACTGGAACGCACGCGAGCACACGAGTTTGCCCACCCGCACCACCGGCCCCACGAGATCGGCGAGGCGCTCGACTTCATTCGTGCCGCGCGGCGTGGCCACGGCCACTTCCCAGCGCACGCTGCCTTTCAGCGGGTCCAGCCCCGCCAGCCGCGGACCCTGACCGACGAGCAAGGTGTCGTTGAACGGCAGCAGCGCACCGGAGTGCGCCAGCGTCAGCGGGTCACCGGGGCGCCGGGACAACCACAGGCGCCGGCCGTCCAGCGCGTCAAAAGCATGCACCGAGCGGTCTACCGCGAGCACAAAGACGCGCTCGCCGGCCACGAGCGGCGCGCTGCTGACGCGCACGCCCAGGTCTTTGCGCCACAACACTTTCCCCGCCTCGACGACCACCAGCTCGCCGCCGCGCGTGACGACGGCGGCAAACCGGCCGTCACTGCCCACACCCGCGCTGAGTGGGGCGCCTACGTCGGCGCGCCAGACGGAACGTCCGGTCGCCGCATCAATGGCAAGCACGGTGCCATCATCCCCGGCGACGGTAAAGACATTGCCGTTGACGGCAATCGCCAGCGGAAACTTCACGCCGTCCACCCGCTCGCTCCACACCATGCGGCCAGCGATCTTCGGCTCGAACGATTCAAGCGGTTTCGGCGTGGGCTTGTCCGCGGCGCACGCGGCGAGCCACAAGCCAAGCGCCGCCAGGAGCCAGGCGCACCGGCGCGGCAGCATCTGAGTACTCATTGCTTCGCTGCTTCGACCTTCTTGTCTTCTTCGGCGGGCGCGGCGCCCATCGCGGCCAGCTTGGCCTCGATCAAGCGGCGGTAGCTGATCTTGGCATCCATCGCCTTCCAGGCAGCGGCGTAAGCGGCCTTCGCGGCGTCAAGCTTGCCCTGCGCGGCCAGCACATCGCCGCGCCGATCCGCCACAAGCGCGACAAAGTCTTTCGCGGTCGCGGCGTCGAGTTGCTTCAAGGCTTCGTCGTATTTTTTCTGGTCGAGCAGCAGGCCGGCCAGGCGCAGCCGGGCAATCGTCTGATACTCAGCCTCGGTGGCGTTCTGGCCGACCCACTCCAGCGATGCGACCGCAGCGTCGGCCTGGCCTTTTTCGACCTGAAGTTTCGCCGTCATGAGGCCGGCCTGCTGCGTGAGCGTGGTGCGCGGGAAACGCTCTTTCATGTCGTTGAAGATGCCTGCCGTCTTGGCCACGTCGCCAGCCGAGGCGGACTTGTCGAACTCTTCGAAGATGGCGCTGGCCTTCGTCGCCTGGTCGCGCTGCCACCAAGTCCAGCCGTTCCACGCCGCATAGGCGCCCAGGACCGCGATCAACGCCCAGGTGATGAGATTGCCGTAGTCCTTCCAGAACGACTTGAGCCGGTCGAGTTGTTCTTGTTCTTCGAGGTCGAGATGCGTGGCCATGGCGCGGGGTGTCAGACGAAGGAAGGCGCGATTATGCGTTGCGCAACTCGGCAGCCCAGAGCTGCACCTGCGCAAGCGGCAGGCCCCGCTGTGCGGCGGCCGGGTCGCGCAGGTTCTTGCAGCTCACTTCGCCGCGCGCCAGTTCGTCGTCGCCGAAGATCAATGCGTGGCGCGCGCCGCTCGCGTCAGCGCGCTTGAACTGCGACTTCATGCTGCCGAAACCCGCGTTCATCGCCACCGAGACGCCCGCCGCGCGCAGCGCCTCAATCGTGACCATCGCCTGCGCCAGCGCGGCCGGGGTGGGCAGCACCGCATACACATCGGGCACTGGCCGCAGTGGCGCGACGCCGGCTTGCTCCAGCAGCAGCAGCAGCCGCTCGATGCCGATCGCCCAGCCCACGCCCGGCGCGGGTTTGCCGCCGAGCTGTTCGATCAAGGTGTCGTAGCGCCCGCCGCCGCACACCGTGCCCTGCGAACCCAGGCGATCGGTGATCCACTCGAACACCGTCAGGTTGTAGTAATCCATGCCGCGCACCAGGCGCGGGTTGATGCGGTACTCGAGCCCGGCGGCATCCAGCACCGCGCGCACCGCATTGAAGTGGGCCAACGACTCCGGCCCGAGAAAGTCAATCAGCTGCGGCGCCGCTTCGATGATCGTCTGCATCGCCGGGTTCTTGCTGTCCAGGATGCGCAGCGGGTTGCTGTGCAGGCGCCGCTTCGCGTCTTCGTCAAGCAGCGCGGCACTCGCCTCAAAGTGCGCGATCAAGGCTAGCCGGTGGGCGTGGCGCTCCGCGGCCTGGCCGAGGCTGTTGAGTTCGAGGCGCAGGTCGCGACCCTCCAACAGGCCGAGGTCGCGCCATAGGGCGCGGCACATCAGGATCAGTTCCGCGTCCACATCCGGGCCGGCAAAGCCCAGGGCCTCGGCGCCGACCTGATGAAACTGCCGGTACCGGCCCTTTTGCGGGCGCTCGTGGCGGAACATCGCGCCGATGTAGAACAGGCGCTTTCCTGCGTCGCGCAGGAACGAGTGTTCGTTCATCGCACGCACGACGCCGGCGGTGTTTTCCGGGCGCAGCGTGAGCCGGTCGCCGTTCATCGCGTCTTCGAAGGAATACATCTCCTTCTCGACGATGTCGGTCACCTCGCCCAGGCCGCGCACGAACAAGGCCGTCGGCTCGACGATCGGTGTGCGCACGTTGGCGTAGGCGTAGCGCGCCATCAGCGCGCGCACCTTTTCTTCGAACCACTCCCAGCGCGCCGATTCGGGCGGCAGGATGTCGTTCATTCCCTTGACGGCTTGCAATGCTTCGGCCATGGTGTTTCTTGATGACGGTGGTGGAGGCCGCTGGGGCAGCGGCGGCGCGGACTTCGCGGCGCGCGGCGAGACGTGCGTCAGGTCGGCGCGGTGCGATGTTCGTGCGCGGCGCCGAAGCGCTTTTCGACGTAGTTCTCGACGATCGCGTGGAACTCGCGCACGATGCCGTCGCCACGCAGCGTGAGCGCTTTTTCGCCGTCGATGAATACCGGCGCCGCGGGCGCCTCGCCGGTGCCCGGCAGGCTGATGCCGATGTCGGCGTGTTTGCTCTCGCCGGGGCCGTTGACGATGCAGCCCATCACCGCGACTTTGAGCGTTTCCACACCGGGATAGCGCGTTTTCCACACCGGCATCTGGGCGCGCAGATAGTCGTCGATCTGCTTGGCCAGGTCCTGGAACGTCGTGCTCGTGGTGCGCCCGCAACCCGGGCACGCGGTGACGCTGGGATTGAATGCGCGCAGCCCGAGGGACTGCAAAATTTCTCGCGCCACTACCACTTCCTGGGTGCGCGCTTCGCCGGGCAGCGGCGTCAGCGAGACGCGGATCGTGTCGCCAATGCCTTCTTGCAAGAGCAGCGAGAGTGCCGCGGTTGACGCCACCGTACCCTTCGTGCCCATGCCCGCTTCGGTGAGGCCCAGGTGCAGGGCATAGTCGCAGCGCTGGCTCAGCGCGCGGTACACGCTCACGAGATCCTGCACCGCCGACATCTTGCACGACAGGATGATCTGCTCGCCTCGCAGGCCCAGTTCCTCGGCGCGCTGCGCCGACTGCAAGGCCGACGTGATGAGCGCGCGGTACATGACCTGCTGCGCCTCGTGCGGAACGCTCAGCTTGGCGTTTTCGTCCATCAGCTCGGCGAGCAGTTCCTGGTCGAGGCTGCCCCAGTTCACGCCGATGCGCACCGCCTTGTCGTGCCGGGCGGCGATTTCGATCATCTGCGCGAACTGGCGATCATGCTTGTCGCCCTTGCCCACGTTGCCCGGGTTGATGCGGTACTTGCTGAGCGCCTGGGCACACGCCGGAAAGTCGGTGAGCAGGCGGTGCCCGTTGTTGTGGAAATCGCCCACCAGCGGCACATGAATGTCCATGCGGTCAAGCTGCTCACGAATGTACGGAACTGCTTGTGCCGCCTCGGGCGTGTTGACGGTGATGCGTACCAGTTCGGAGCCCGCGAGCGCGAGCTCCTTGACCTGAATCGCCGTGCCGATCGCGTCCACCGTATCGGTGTTCGTCATCGATTGCACGCGCACCGGCGCGTCGCCTCCGACTTTGACGATGTTCGATCCCCAGCGCACGACGGCCTGGCGGGTCGCGCGCCGCGCCGGCTTTGCGGCGGCGATCGGGGAAGAGTCTTGGGACCACAGGTCGGACATCGCTTCGTCTCCTTCAGGCCCTATTGCAGCTCGATGCGCGCGACGTTGTCGCGCGCGAAAGATCGCAAGTCCATTGCCTTGCCGCGAAACGCGACTTGCGTGGCCCTGACGTTGCCGACGACCACTTTCAACGGCGTCGCACCGTTGATGGCCACCGCCTCGCCAGCGCGCAGCTCGCGCGCCAGCAGAAGGCCGCCCTGCGCATCGTGCACCTCGACCCAGGCCGCCTCGGCAGCGCGGAATTGCAACAAACCGCCCGCTGCCGGCGCAGGAGGAGTTTTTGCGACTGTTGGTGTCGGTGTCGGTGTCGGTGTCGGTGTCGGTGTCGGTGTCGGTGTCGGTGTCGGTGTCGGTGTCGGTGTCGGTGTCGGTGTCGGTGTAGTGGTGGTCGTTGTTGGTGGTGGCGCAGGCGCAGGCACCGCGACTGCAGCGCGGGCAAGCGCATTCGTGGCCGGAGCTGCCGCGGGAGCCACAGTGGGCGCTGCGCGTGGTGCGGGCGGCGCGGCTGCGACCGGCGCTGCAGGAGTCGGCGACGTGGGTGCCATTGCCGGCGGGGTGGCGGCGCGCCCCGCGGCTGTCGGCGCGGGCAAGGTGCGTTCCGTCATTGCCGGCGCTGGGGGGGGCGGCAACGCGGCGACAGGGTCAGGTCGCGGCGCGGGGGCTTCAGCCACCGCTGGCGGCGCAGGCGGTGACTCAGCACCGACGGTTGCCGCGGGCAGCGCGGCACTGCGGGGTGACACCTTGGCGGGCGTTTGCCAGGTAGACGGCAGGAAGTAAAACAGCAACGCGCCGGCCACGAGCAACGCCGCGCCGCCCATGAAGGGCAGCGCGCGACCCACCCAATCGTCTGGCAGAAGCTGCGACGGGCCTTCGCGATAGGGCGCGTTCAAGCCCACGTGGATGCGATCCAGGCGCTGGCCGGGCGCGCGCGGCACCAAGGCGAGCACGGGCGCGGGGTCGATCTTGAGCGCACGGCACATGCTCTGCGCCAGCGCCCGTGCAAACACCGGGTCGGGCAGTTGGTCGAACTGGTCGGCTTCGATCAGCTCCACCTTGCGCGCCGTGACCTTCAGCGATGCGGCCAATTCCTCAAGCTGCAAACCCGCCTGTTCGCGCGCTGCGCGCAGCAGCGCGCCTGCGCTGGGCGCCGCGCTGGGGATGGGCGCGGGGGCCGGGTTGGGTTCGTCAATCATCGTACTTGCCGCGGTCGAGCGCTGCGGCCTCGCGTGACTCGGGGAAGCGCCGACGCAACTGCTGGCCCAGTTCCTGGCGCGCACGCGTCTGGCCGAGGCGATGTTCGATGCGCACCGCCAGCCACAAAGACTGCGCGGTGGAGATTTCGCTCTGCGCGTTCACCTTGCGCACGTGAAAGCGCGCACGTTCATAGTCCTTGCGCTGGTACAAGACATCGGCCAGGGTGAATGCCGCACTCGCGCTGCTGGGGTCGAGTTCGGTGGAACGCAACAAGCTGCGCTCGGCTTGGGCGAGCTGCCCGGCCTGCGCGTAGCAAATGCCTTGCGTCAGATAGGTGCGCGCGCTGTCGCGGTAGCGCGGCACCAACAGGGCCTGCTCGAACTGCGCGTGCGCCTCGTCGAAGCGTTTGCGCTGGCACAGGTACCAGCCGAAGTTCTGCATCGTATCGGCGTCGCGCGGGCTGAGTTGCAGCGCACGCCGGAAGCTTTCTTCGGCCAATTTGTCGTCGCCAAGACTGGCGTAGATCAGGCCGCGCAGATTGAACGCCTCGGCTTGCGTGGGATCAGCCTGGATCGCGAGTTTCACCTGATCCAGCGCGAACTCCATCTGGCCGCGGCCGAAATACGCTGCGGCGAGTTCGAGGCGCACTCGCGAGCGCTTGCTCGCATCGGTCTCGTCGGACGCGGTGATGCGGTCGCGAGATTCATCCGCCGGCTGCGTGACACATCCACCTAGCAAGGCGCTCAGCAGCGCGGCCACGCACAGGGCGACGCGCGAATTCATGCGGCCCGACCCGGAAGCGGCTGCCAGCGCACCGGGGCGCTGCGCATGCGGGTTTGGACTTGGGTGCGATCCTGCACTTCACCGGCCAACTGGCCGCAGGCCGCGGCGATGTCGTCGCCGCGAGTCTTGCGCACGGTCGCCACCAGGCCCGCCTCATGCAGTACCGTGGCGAAGGCCTGCACACGCTGCGACGGCGAACGCTTCATGCCCGAGGCCGCGAATGGATTGAAGGGAATCAGGTTCACCTTCGCCGACAGGCCGCGATCCGCCCTGGCCTGCGAGCCCTGCGGGCCGATCAAATCCACAAGCTTCTCGGCCTGCTCGACGGAGTCGTTCACGCCGTCGAGCAAACAGTATTCCAAGGTGATGAAGTCGCGCGGCGCACGCTCCAGGTAACGCCGGCACGCGGCGAACAACTCGTCGATGCCGTACTTGCGGTTCAACGGCACGAGTTCGCTGCGCAGCAGGTCGTCAGGCGCGTGCAGCGACACCGCCAGCGCCACCGGGCAGTCTTCGCGCAGGCGGTCGATCATCGGCACGACGCCGGAGGTCGAAACCGTCAGGCGCCGACGCGACAGGCCGTAGCCATGGTCGTCGAGCATGATGCGCAGCGCGGGCACGAGCGCCGCATAGTTCTGCAGCGGTTCGCCCATGCCCATCATCACGACGTTGCTGATGATGCGCTCGCCGTCGCGCGGTGCGCCCGGCGCGCCCGCCACGCCGAGGCGGCGCCGCAACTGATGTTCAGCGAACCACAGTTGAGCAACGATCTCGGCGCTGCTGAGGTTGCGGCTGAAGCCCTGGTGGCCCGTCGCGCAAAAGCGGCACCCCACCGCGCAGCCGGCCTGGGACGAGATGCACAGTGTGGCCCGATCCGCCTCGGGAATGAAGACGCTCTCGATCGCGTCGCCCGCACCGACATCGAACAACCATTTCACGCAGCCGTCGGTGGCGAGTTGCTCGCTCAATACCGGAAGCGGCGCCACATGAGCGCGCCCGGGCAAAGACTCGCGCAAGGATTTCGCCAGGTCCGACATCGCGGAAAAATCTGCCACGCCCTGGCGGTGGATCCAACGGAACAGTTGGGTCGCGCGAAACGGCTTTTCGCCCAGGCTGGCGCAGAACTCGGCCAGACCTGGCCGGTCCAGACCCAGCAAATTCACCGAGGCCATGGCTGCGCCGAGCGCAGCTGTGTCGGCACTCTGGGTGGGCTGGGCCATGGACAACGCGGCGCCGCCCTCAGCGGGCGTAGACGCTCATGCCGGGGAAGAAGAAGGCGATCTCGACGGCCGCGGTTTCCGGCGCATCCGAGCCATGCACGGAGTTCGCGTCGATGCTGTCGGCAAAGTCGGCGCGTATCGTTCCCTTGGCGGCCTTCTTCGGGTCCGTTGCCCCCATGAGGTCGCGATTTTTCGCGATCGCGTTGTCGCCCTCCAGCACCTGGATCATCACCGGGCCGGAGATCATGAAGTCCACCAGGTCCTTGAAGAACGGGCGCGCCTTGTGCACGGCGTAGAACGCCTGTGCCTGGTCGCGCGACAAGTGGACCATCTTCGCCGCGGCGATCTTCAGACCCGCGCCTTCGAAGCGGGCATAGATTTGACCGATGACGTTCTTGGCTACCGCGTCGGGTTTGATGATCGACAGCGTGCGCTCGAGACTCATGCTTTTCTCCTGAAACTAACGAAACTGACAATAGGCCAAGGTTTGGAGTTTAACGGCGCCCCCGTGACGCGGGCACTTGGGATGCGCTTAGCGGCCGCGGCGACCGCCGCCACCGCCACCGCCACCGCTACCACCACCACCACCGTATCCACCGCCGCCGCCGCCACGTCCACCCTTGGACTTGCGGTGAAACGCGTCGGCGCCGATGAAGCCCAGCGAGGTTTGCAGCGGGTCGGGCTCTTTCGGGCCGGTTCCGCGCCGCGGGCTCGACGGCGCGGGAGCGCTGCCCCCGGCGCCAAAGCCGCCGCCGCCGCGGCCAAAACCGCGACCACCGGCAGGGCTGCGTGGGTTTTGCACGAAGCGCTTGTCGAACGTTTGTTCCAGCGGATTTGGAATGTTGCGTGGGTCGAAGTCATGGTCCGCGTCGAAGTCCGTTGCGGGCCCGCGCTCCTGACCGGCATCGCGCTCCGGCTGGGTCGCATGGGCAGGTGCGGGCATAGCGCGCGTGCGATGCGGATCGCGATGCGGATCGCGTTGCGGATCGCGTTGCGGATCACGTTGCGGATCACGTTGAGCGTCGCGTTGGGGGTCGCGTTGCGGATCACGCTGGGAGTCGCGTTGCGGGTCGCGTTGGGCATCGCGCGGCCGCTCACCATGGCCACCTCGGTCATTGCGTGGCCTGGTCGGTTGGCCGCCACGATCGCCGCCACGATCGCCACGTCGATCCGGCCCTCGCTCGGCGCCGCGGTCCGGGCCACGCCCACCCTCTTGTTCCTGGCGGGGGCCGCGCTCGCCACCCGCAAGCCGGCGCACCGCACGCATTTCGTTCTCGTCCAGGTCGACCCAGACACCGCGCTTCAGGCCGTGCGGCAGCACGACGCTGCCGTAGCGGATGCGGATCAGGCGGTTCACCGTCAAGCCCACGGCATCAAAGAGTTTGCGCACCTCGCGGTTCCGACCTTCCGTGATGACCACGCGGTACCAGCGGTTCACGCCTTCGCCGCCGCCGTCTTCGATGGAGCGGAAGTTCGCTTTCTGGCCTTCGACGTCCACACCCGCCAGCAGGCGACCTTTCGCCTCCTGCTCCAGCGTGCCCAGCACGCGCACCGCGTATTCGCGCTCGACGCCGAAGCGTGGGTGCATCATTTGATGCGCCAGGTCACCGGAGTTGGTGAACAGCAACAGGCCCTCGGTGTTGATGTCCAGACGCCCGATCGACTGCCACTTGCCTTGCGCCAGGCGCGGCAGACGCCGGTACACGGTGGGGCGGTTCTGCGGGTCGTCATGGGTGACGATTTCGCCGACCGGCTTGTGGTAAGCGATCAAGCGCGCGGGTGGCGGCATGATGCGCACCTTCACGACTTTTCCGTTGACCTTGATCTGGTCGCCAAACGAGATGCGCTGGCCCACATGCGCCGGCTCGCCGTTCACCGTGATGCGCCCATCCAGGATCATGTCTTCCATGTCGCGCCGCGAGCCCACGCCGGCCTGCGCCAGCACTTTGTGCAGCTTCGGCGCCTCGGGTTCGGCCGCGAGCACGCGCTTGTGCGCCTCGGCCGCGTGGGCCTCAGTGCCTTCGCTGGGTCCGGCCTCGGCCTGCTCGGGGGCCTCGGGCGCCAGGGGTGCATCGCCAGTGACGCTGGCGACCCCGCCTTCGTCAACGTCGAACGCACCCGACAACACCTGCGCGAACAACTCTCCGGCTTGGGCCACCGCCGCCTGAATGCGCGGTGCGGCGTCGCCCTCTGGCCCTTGCGTGGCGTCGGGCGCGGCGTCAACGCCGCCTTCGCCGCGGTCGCGCCGCTTGCGGTCACGCCGATTGCGGCGCCGCCCACGCGGGCTGTCATCGTCATCGTGCGGTTGGGCGGGAGCGCCCGCCGCGCTGCCGGGCAGCGCCGGTTCGGCCCCTGCCGTCGGCGCGGAGTGGGCCATGTCGCGGGTGGGCTCTGGCGCTGGGGTCGGGTCGGTCGCCGTCGGCGTGTGTGCCAGCGTGTGTGCCGGCGTATGTGCCGGCGTGCGTACTCGCGTGTCCGCCGGCATGTCAGCAACCGCTGGCGCGCTCTGCTCAAGGTGCACTGGCGGCGCGCTCTGCGTGTCCTGCGGCTCGGGCGCCACCTCGACCTTGCGGCGCCGTCGCCGAGGTGCCGCGGCACCGTCGCCATCGGCGCCAGCCGAACCGTCACCCGCGGCCGCTGGCTCCGGCACCGAAGCTTCGGCTTTCACTGCGGGTGCGCGCCGCACGCGCGTCGGCTTGGGCGGCACTGGCGGGGCGCCATTGCTGGCGTCGTCGCCCGGAGGAAGTGGCGAGTTCTCATTCATGCTGAAGGTTCCATGGGAGCCGCTGCAAGCGCGGAAGGAGGAGGATCCGCGGCACTGCGGGCGGCATCGGTCAATTCGGGGACATCGGGGACAAGGAGGTCTTGCGCGACATCGGCAACTTCGAGCGCGAGGCTGGCCTGAGGATCCAGCAGCGAGGCCTGGGCCACGGGTTCAGTGGATCGCGACCTCGATTCACCCGAGCCATGCAGCAAGGGCAGGTCTTTCAGGCTGGCCAGGCCGAGGTCGTCGAGAAAGGCTTTGGTCGTGGCCAGCAGTGCGGGTCGGCCGGGCGCCTCGCGAAAGCCGATCGGCTCGACCCAACCGCGGTCTTCCAACTGCTTGACGATCTGCGTGGCCACCGTGACGCCGCGGATGTCTTCGATGTCGCCGCGCGTCACCGGCTGGCGGTAAGCAATGATGGCCAGGGTTTCGAGCACGGCGCGCGAGTACTTGACGGGTTTCTCCGGGTTCAGCCGGTCCAGGTATTCGCGCATCTCGGGGCGGCTTTGCATGCGCCAGCCGCTGGCCAGCGTGACGATTTCCAGGCCGCGCTCGGCCCAGTCGCGGCGCAGTTCGTCGAGCAGCATGCGCAGGCTGTCCGGCCCGAGTTCATCGGCGAACAACGCACCCATTTCCGCCAGACTCAGGGGCTGGCTTGCGCACAACAGCGCCGTCTCGAGGACGCGCTTTGCAGCCTGTGTATTCATGGACGATCAAATTCCATTGCGCCTTGCGCCATAGAGGCCCCGGCGGTGTGTCGGGGCGGGTGCTCGGGGTCCGTCCAGGCGCAACACCGGGCGAATCAGGAAGTGCGAAACCACGCGGGGCCGGCAGGCGACGTTTCTCGAATTGCCCTGGGCCAAAAGCTACCCGCTGCGCTACATGCACTTGCCGCAGGGCCCGCACTTGCGTGCATGGAGCCGGACGCGGCCCGAGTCGGCATTGCCAAACTCCCAGGGCCTTGCGCTGAACGGGGCTGGGCCGAATTGTACCCATCCGCGAGCGCGCCCGGTTCAAGTGGGCGCAAGCGCCTGTGTCAGTTGCTCCCACGCTTGGGCGAAATCGAGTGGTGGCGCGGCTTCGAAGCTCATGAGTTTGCCGCTCGCCGGGTGCGCGAACTCAAGCTTTGCGGCATGCAAGGCCTGGCGCTGCATGCCCAACGCAGCGGCCCCGCCGTACAGCGAGTCTCCAACCAACGCATGCCCACGCGAGGCCAGATGCACCCGGATCTGATGCGTGCGCCCAGTGTGCAAGGTGCAACGCAGCGCGCTGTGCCGACCGGCAAAGAGCACGCGCTCAACATCCGTGCGCGCGGGCTTGCCGTGCGCCACGACCGCCATGCGCACCCGAACCCGCGGATCGCGGGCGATGGGCGCCTCCACGCTGAACGGCGCGGCCGCGACCTCGCCATGCGCGATCGCCCGGTATTGGCGGTGCACCTCGCGCGCCGCGATCATGCGCACGAGCGCGGTGAACGCAGGCAAGGTCTTGGCCACGACCATCAGGCCCGAGGTGTCTTTGTCGAGGCGATGCACGATGCCGGCGCGTGGCAGCGCCGCCGCGCCAGCGTGATGCGCCAGCAAGGCATTGAGCAGCGTGCCCGACCAGTTGCCCGCGGCCGGATGCACCACCCAGCCGGCGCGCTTGTCGAGCACGAGCACATGTGCATCCTCGTGAACAATCGCCAGCGGCTGCGCTTCGGCACGAAAGGCTTGCGACTCGGCGGTGGCGACCAGTTCAATCTCGATGCCTTGACCCGCGCCGACCTTGCTCGACGACGTGGTGCGCACCACGCCGCCCACGCGCACATGCCCTGCCTCGATCAATGCTTGCAGATGATTGCGCGAGAACTCCGGCGCGAACCGCACCAGCGCCTTGTCCAGGCGACTTCCGTGCAGCGCATCGGGCACCACCGCCTGGCGCAGCTCGGGTTCATCCAGCAGCGCTGCGTCGCCGAAGTCGGCCGCGGCGTCCATGGCCTGCTCAGCCTGGGGTGGCTTCACGCACCGCTCCCTATAATCGCGCCTCGAATTTCCCGACCAACCTGGGCTGACCCGATGCGATTGCGACGCTTGGAAACGAAGAGTTCACGCGGGCATTGGAGCGCGGCAGTCGTCATGGTGGGGGCGATTCTTGCAAGTGTGGCGGGTTGCGGCTCGACCCCCAAGGATGAGACCGCCGGCTGGAACCTCGAGAAGTTGTACGCCGAGGCCAAGCAGGAGGCCGACAACGGCGCGTACGACCGGGCGGCGAAACTGTTCGAGCGCCTGGAGGGCCGCGCTGCCGGCACGATTCTCGCCCAACAAGCGCAACTGGAGCGCGCCTTCGTGCTGCACAAGAGCGGCGAGAAGGCGCAGGCGCTGGCCGCGCTGGAGCGCTTCGTCAAGCTCCACCCCACGAGCCCGGCGCTGGACTATGCGCTGTACCTGCAGGGGCTGGTCAATTTCAACGACAACCTGGGCATCTTCGGCAACCTGTCGGGACAAAATCTCTCGGAGCGCGACCAGCAGGCGTCACGCGATTCCTACCAGTCGTTCCGGCAGCTCACCGAACAGTTTCCGCAGTCGAACTATGCGCCTGACGCACGCGCGCGCATGAGCTTCATCGTCAACTCGCTCGCGGCCTATGAAGTGCATGTGGCGCGCTACTACTATCGGCGCGGTGCCTATCTCGCGGCGGCGAATCGCGCCCAGCACGCGGTACGCGAGTTTCAGCAAACGCCCGCCGTCGAAGAGGCGCTGGGCATCATGGTGCAAAGTTACGCCAGGCTCGGCTTGACGGAGTTGCGCGACGACACCGAGCGCGTGCTGCGCAAGAACTACCCCGACTCGCGGTTCGGCGCGCGCGAACAGGCGCAGGAGTCGAAAGCCTGGTGGCGGCTCTGGTAGGAGTTGGACGAATGCGACCGTGCCGTGCGGCCGCTCAATGCGTCAGTGCAGCCAGCTCCGCCAACCATTGCAAAGCAAGTTCCTCGGTCGCCACCGCCGTCATCGGCGGCAATGCCGCGCGCAGCCGCGCACCGTAGTTCATCGTCGCCAGGCGTGGGTCGCACACGACGAGCAGCCCGCAATCCGTTTCGCTGCGGATCAGCCGCCCCGCGCCCTGCTTCAGCGACACCGCCGCCTCGGCGACAAAGTAGTCGGCGAAGGCGTTGCGCCCCGCCGCCTCCAGGCGCTTGATGCGTGCTTCCACGAGCGGATCGGTCGGTGGCGGAAATGGCAGTTTGTCGATGAGCACGCACAGCAGCGCCTGCCCGGGCACATCGATACCTTCCCAGAAGCTCTGTGAGCCCACCAGCACGCTGCGCGGCTGAGCCAGAAAGCTCTCCATCAACTGGCGCTTCGGGCTCTGGCCCTGGATCAGCACCTGGATCGCATCGCCGTCGCGCTCGAACTCGGCGCGCAGCGATTCGCCGATGCTGCGCAGCGCGCGCAGCGTGGTCGTCAAGACGAAGGTGCGGCCGCCCACAGTGCGCGCGCAGCGCGCCGCCAGGCTCGCCACGGCTTGCGGGTGTTCGGCCTGGTTCGGCTTCGGAAAGTCGGTGGGCACATAGAGCCGCGCATGGCTCGCATAGTCGAACGGGCTGCCCAGGCGAAGGATGCGCGCGTCATCCAGCCCTGCGGACTCGGTAAACCAGCTCAGGCGCGCATCGTCGCCGAGCGTCGCCGACGTGAAGACCCAGGCCTTGGTCGCCACGCCCATCTGTTCGCGCAAGGCCTCGCGGATGTCCAGAGGCGACTCGACGAGCCGAACCTGGTGCATCGACATGTCGATCCAGCGCACCCGGCCGTCAGCCGCGGGCACCAAGAACTGCTGCGCCAGCGCCTTCAGTTCCGCGGCGCGCTCGGCCAGGCGCGAGAAGTCGGGGCCGGCGTCGAGCACGGCTTGCACCGCGTCGTGGGCGGATTGGGTGGCGCTGGCAACGCCTTGCAGCGCCGCGACAAAGTCGTCGTCGCGCGCACGCTCGTCCCAACGCAGCTTGATGTTGCCGCGCGCCTCGCGCAGCGTGCCGGCCGCGGCCAGGCGCATTTCGCGCGCCGCGCGCTCGACCTGGCCGCACACCTCGGCCCAGGCCTGGAGGCCGCGCGCCTGCTGCAAGCCCGCGCCCAGACAATCGCGCGCGAAGTCGAGCAGTACGCCGCTGCCGAGCTGGGTGCCCAGAAAGTTCACGCCGGCCTCGGCGAGTTGGTGCGCTTCGTCGAACACCGCCAACTCCACGCTCGGCAGCAATTCGGCGACGCCGGTATCGCGCAACAGCATGTCGGCGAAAAACAAATGGTGGTTCACGACGACCAGGTCCGCCGCCATCGCGTCGCGCCGCGCCTTCACGACATGGCACTGGCGGAACTGCGGGCATTCGCTGCCCAGGCAGTTTTCGCGCGACGACGTGACCAGCGGAATCACGCTGCTGCGCTCATCCAGCCCTTCGACCTCGGCCAGGTCACCTGTCTGGGTGCGATGCGACCAGGCTTCGATCTTGGCCAGCGCGCGCACCGCCCAGCGGTCCGCCAACGTTCCCGACTGGCGCGCCTGACCCATGCGGTGCAGGCACAGGTAATTGCCGCGACCCTTGAGCAGGGCCACGCTGACGGGCACATTCAGCGCCGCGCGCAGGCGCGGCAGGTCGCGCACGAAGAGCTGGTCTTGCAGGCTCTTGGTGGCCGTGCTGAGCAGGGCGCGCGCGCCGCTGAGCAAGGTGGGTACGAGGTAGGCGAAGGTCTTGCCGACACCCGTGCCCGCCTCCACCACCAGGGCGCCGCGCGTCTCGATCGCCTCGCACACGCCCAAGGCCATTTGCAGTTGAACGTCGCGTTCCCGATGTTGCGGGTCGGCTCGCGCCAGCGCGCCGTCGTGCGCGAAGGCCGAGCGCACCGCCAGTTGCAGCGCAGTCAACAGGCCCCCTCGCCCGACGGGCCGGCTGCGCGATCCCCCTCGCCCGCAGGCGCTTTGTGCGGCGCGTTCACGCGGGTTGGGGCGGATCGAGCTCGGCCTCGGTGCGAGCGATTTGGTCGCGCAGCCGCAGACATTGCTTTTCGAGGCGGCGCACGCTCAACTCGTCGCCCACCGGGCTCGCGAGCAAACGCTGGAGCTTGTTCTCAAGTTCGCCTTGAGCCATGCGCAGCTCGATGAGCCTGCGCGATGCGGAGTGAAGGTTGTGGTCCATCGACGCGCGACTTAGTCCCCAGAATTGATCAGAGCGCGCATTCGTGCAGCGATTATAGTTTTCGAATATGAGCATCGCGACACAGGGGTACAAGCTTTCCGCGGCCACGGGCCTGCATCGCGGTGATCGTGCCTACCAGCAAGACCAGGTGCAGATCCTTCAGCACCACCGGGTTCCGGGCTGTTTGATGGGCGTCTTGGCCGACGGCATGGGCGGCAAGAGCGGCGGCCGCAAGGCTGCCGATCAGGTGATTCTGACGGCCCAGCAGCTGTTCGAGCGTTTCGCGCCGAGTCGCGAAGACACCGGTGAGGCGCTCAAGCAACTCGTGCTCGAAGCGCACCTGATGATCAAGCTGACCGCCATCACGTCGGAAGAAGAGCCGCACAGCACGCTCGCGGCCTTCATCATCAACCCGAATCTCGAATGCGACGTGGTGCATGCGGGCGACTCGCGCATCTACCACTTTCGCGGCTCCACGCTGATGTCACGCACCACGGACCATTCCTATGTGCAGCGCCTCGTTGACGAAGGCCAGATCGCCGAAGAAGACGCCAACGACCACCCGCAATCGAACCTGCTGACGGGTTGCCTCGGAACGCAACAAGACCCGCCGCTGAGCCACAAGCGCATCGAGCCGCTCCACGTCGGCGACAGCATCCTGAGCTGCAGCGACGGCCTGTGGCACTACTTCACCGCCAAGGAGATCGGCGCGATCGTGCACACCCTGGGCCCACGAAGCGCCAGCGAAATGCTGGTGAACAAGGCGCGCCAGCGCGCCAACGGCGGCGGCGACAACATCTCGCTGGCCCTGGTTCGAGTCGATCCCCGCTGAGCCCCCGCTGAGTGTGCTCGGCACGCCTGCTTCAGCGGGCGCGGCGGGGTTCTCCCCCACCCATCGTCAAGGTTTGGACGCTCCCGGCTGCGGCAGCGGCGCCGCAGGCGCACGGTTCGACGCGCGCTGGGCGTTGCGTTCCATCACTTCCCGCAGATGCTCTTGCGCGGCGCGTCGGCGCGCCTCGAATTCCGCCCGGCTTTGCGCCTCTTGTGCGCGTCGGGCCGCGTCGGCAGCTGCCGACGATGCGGCCGGGGCGCTGGCCAGCGCGGCGCGCACTGCTTTGGCCGGCTCGGCCGGCTTGGGCGTCTTGGCCGCCTCGCGGGGTGCGCCCGTGGGCCGCGGCGATGCGGGCACGGCCGGCTCGCGGGCTTCACGCGGCGCCGGCTGCGGCGCTTGCACGGCGGGGCGCGCGGCACGCGGCACGGCTTCACGCGCGCCCGTGTCGGATCGAGCGGTCTTGGCCGCGACTTCCTGACGGCGCCGCTCGGCGCGCTGCTTGCGTTGCGCCTCGTCCAGCGCCGTGGTTCGGCGTTTCAGGTCGGCCATGGCGGTGCGACGCGCGCGTTTGGCCTGTTCCGCGCAAGACGTGACGGCGAACTTCTCCCGGCATTGGCGTTGTTGCTCGGCATACACCGCCTCGACACGCGCACGTTCACGCTCGATCTTCTCGCGCTCGCTCGAATCAGTCGAGGTCTGGGCCTGGACGGCCACGCTTGCGAACAGGCTGAGCGCGAGCAAGACCAGAAATCGACGTGCGGCTTTTGAGATCATGTGAGCGAGGTGTCAACGATGCGGCGTGGCTTGCTCAGGTACTGAGCCGATTGCATTTCCAGCAATCGCGAGACGGTGCGCGGGAACTCGTGCGCCAAGGGTCCTTCGGTGTACAACGCCTCGGGCGGCACGGCGGCCGACACGATCAATTTGGCGTGGCGATCATAGAGGACGTCGACGAGCCAGGTGAAGCGTCGCGCCTCCGAGGCCAGGCGCGGCGACATCCGCGGTACGTTGGACAGCAGCACGGTGTGAAAGCGCGTCGCCAGCTCAAGGTAGTCGTTCTGCGAACGCGGCCCGCCGCACAGCACCTGGAAGTCGAACCAGACGACACCCCCGGCGCGGCGTGTCGCGCGCAATTCGCGATGTTCGATGTGCAGCACCGGCTCGTCATCCTGCGTGTCGGCGAGCCGCGCGAACGCGCTTTGCATGGCCGCGTCCGCCTGCGCGCCCAGCGGCAGGTGGTACAGGCCGAGTTGCGCGAACGTGAGACGCCGGTAGTCCGAACCCTCGCCGATGCTCACAACCTCAAGCCTCGTTTCGAGCATGTGGATCGCCGGCAGGATGCGCTCGCGGTGCAGGCCGTTCGGGTACAGCTGGTCCGGGCGGAAGTTCGACGTCGCCACCAGGCTCACGCGGTTCTCGAACAGTGCCTCGAGCAGCCGATGCAGAATCATCGCGTCGGTCACGTCGGCGACGTGGAACTCGTCGAAGCAGATCAGGCGATGCCGGCGCGCGATTTGTCGGCCGAGTTCCTGCAGGGGGTCGGCCGTGCCCTGGAGTTCCGCCAACTCACGATGCACCTCGCGCATGAACTCATGAAAGTGCAGGCGCGTCTTGCGCTGCAAAGGCACCGAGTGGTAGAAGCAATCCATCAGGAAGCTCTTTCCCCGGCCCACGCCACCATGCAGGTACACGCCCATCGGTATGGGCGGGCGCGCCACGAGTTTGGTCAGCGCATTGCCGCGCCGCGACTTGTAGGCCACCCAGTCGTCTTCGCAGCGTTGCAGCGCGTCGATCGCGACGCGCTGCGCCGCATCGGCCGAGAAGCCGCGCTCGCGCAGGGTTCGCTCGTAGATCTCCTTGACCGACACGTCGACCCGGGGATACCGCGGCGCTGCGGGCTGCGCTAGAAATTCAAGCTGCGCTTGTCCACCGCCAATGCCGCTTCCTTCGTCGATTCGCTGAGCGATGGATGGGCGTGGCAGATGCGCGCGATGTCTTCGGCACTCGCCTTGAATGCCATCGCCACCACGGCCTCGGCGATCAACTCCGAGGCCATCGGCCCGACGATGTGCACGCCGAGAATCTCATCGGTGGCGGCGTCGGCGAGCATCTTGACGAAGCCGGTGGTGTCGCCCAACGCCCTCGCCCGGCCGTTCGCCATGAACGGGAAGCTGCCACTCTTGAACGAGCGCCCCGCCGCCTTCAATTGCGCCTCCGTCTGGCCAACCCAGGCAATCTCGGGGCTGGTGTAGATCACCCACGGGATGAGGTTGAAGTCGACATGACCATGCTGTCCAGCGATGCGCTCGGCCACCGCCACGCCTTCTTCCTCGGCCTTGTGCGCCAGCATCGGGCCGCGCACCACGTCACCCACTGCCCACACATTGGGCAAGTTGGTGCGGCACTGCGCGTCCACGGTGATCGCGCCGCGCTCGTCGAGCGCCAGTCTCACCGCCTGCGGATTCAACCCCGTCGTGTTGGCGACCCGACCGATCGAGACGATCAGCTTATCGACGGCCAGGCGTTGTGCGGCGCCCTGGGCATCGGTGTAGGTGACGCTCACGCCGGTTTTGCCGCTCTTCACTTCGGAGATCGCGCAGCCGAGTTGAATCTTCAGGCCCTGCTTCGTGAACGCCTTGTGCGCCTCTTTGGCGACCTGCTCGTCAACCGCGCCGAGGAACACAGGCAAGGCTTCGAGCACCGTCACCTCGGCCCCCAGACGGCGCCACACCGAGCCCAGCTCCAGACCAACCACACCCGAGCCGATGACGCCGAGCGTCTTGGGCACTTGCGCGATGCGCAGCGCTCCGTCGTTGCTGAGGATGTTTTCTTCGTCGAACGCTGCACCCGGCAACGCACGCGGGTTCGAGCCGGTGGCGACGACCACATGCTTGGCGAGCAGCGATTCCGCTTTGTCACCCGCCACCGCAATTTCGTAGCCTGCGTCGCTCGCTTTCACGAACGAACCCCGGCCATGAAAGAACGCGACCTTGTTCTTCTTGAACAAGTAAAGAATGCCATCGTTGTTCTGTTTGACGATTCCCCGCTTGCGGCCGAGCATCTTCGCCACGTCCAGGCTCAAGCCCTTCATGCCAATGCCGTGCTCGGCGAAGTGATGCCCCGCGTGCTCGAAGTTCTCGCTCGACTGCAACAGTGCCTTGCTCGGAATGCAGCCGACATTGGTGCAGGTGCCACCCGGTGCCGGGCCACCCTTGTCGTTCTTCCACTCGTCGATGCACGCCGTGCTGAAACCGAGCTGCGCGGCGCGGATCGCCGCGATGTAGCCGCCGGGGCCGGCGCCGATCACGACAACGTCGAAAGTTTTGCTCATGTCGGACTCAGATGTCGAACAGCAGGCGCGCCGGGTCTTCGAGCGCCTCTTTCATCGCCACCAACCCCAACACTGCCTCGCGGCCGTCGATGATGCGGTGGTCGTAAGACATCGCCAGGTAGTTAATCGGGCGCACCACCACCTGGCCGTTCTCGACGACGGCACGCTCCTTGGTGGCGTGAACCCCGAGGATCGCCGACTGCGGCGGGTTGATGATGGGCGTGGACAACATCGAGCCGAACACCCCGCCGTTGCTGATGGAAAACGTGCCGCCGGTCAACTCGTCGAGCGAGAGTTTGCCGTCCTTCGCCTTGGTGCCGTACTCGGCGATCTTCTTTTCAATGTCGGCGAAGCTCATCTGATCGGCATTGCGCAGGATGGGCACCACCAAGCCGCGCGGCGACCCCACCGCGATGCCGATGTCAAAATAGCCGTGGTACACGATGTCGGTGCCGTCCACCGACGCATTGAGCACCGGGTACTTCTTCAACGCCGCCACCGCCGCCTTGACGAAGAAACTCATGAAGCCGATCTTGACACCGTGTTCTTTTTCGAACTTCTCCTGGAAACGCTTGCGCATTTCCATCACCGGCGCCATGTTGACTTCATTGAACGTCGTCAGGATCGCGTTCGTCGCCTGAGACTGCAACAGGCGTTCGGCGACGCGCGCGCGCAGTCGGCTCATCGGCACGCGTTGCTCGGCGCGGTCGCCGCGTGACGCCGCCAGCGCTGGCGCCACCGTCGGCAACGGCTTGGCCGCCGCGGGCGCTGGAGCAGTGGCTGCTGCAGGCGCAGGCGCTGAGGCTGCTGCAGGCGCAGGCGCAGGCGCTGCGCTGGCCGCTGCGGGCCGGGAGGCGCCTTGCAGCGCGGAGAGCACGTCGCCCTTCGTCACCCTGCCGTCCTTGCCCGAGCCTGGAACCGAACCCGTGGCCAGGCTGTTGTCTGCCATCAGCTTGGCCGCAGCCGGCATCACCGCTGCGCTTGCCGCGGCTTGCGCGGCGGGCGCTTCTTTCGCGGGTGCCGCTGGCGAACCAGGTGACATCGCCCCGGGGTTCGCCGCCGCCTCGGTGTCGATCGTGGCGATCACTTCTTCGGCGATGCAGCTCTCGCCATCGTTCTTCATGAGCCGCGCCATCACGCCGGCCACCGGCGCCGGCACTTCAAGCACCACCTTGTCGGTCTCGATTTCGACCAGGATTTCATCCATCGCCACCGCCTCGCCGGGCTGCTTTTTCCAATGCAGCAAGGTCGCTTCCGCCACCGATTCCGAGAGTTGCGGAACCTTCACTTCGATGATTGCCATGACATGATCCTCTTGTTGTGTGTCGCTGCGGTCCAGGCAGAGCCGGCGTCGCAATGCGTGGCGCGTCGCGGCCCCTAGAGCCGCGCGCCCAGCAACGTGCTACTTGGCGAGCACGAATCCCTTGAGTTTTCCGAAGGCCTGTTCGAGCAAGGCGCGCTGTTGCTCCTGGTGCAGGTGCGCGTAGCCCACGGCGGGAGACGCCGACGCCGCGCGGCCCGCATAGCCGAGCTTCTGCCCGTCGAGCATGTTCTCGTGGATGTAGTGCTGCACAAAGAACCACGCGCCCTGGTTCTGCGGCTCGTCCTGGCACCACACGGCTTCGGTGGCTGCCGGGTACTTTTTCATCTCCGCCGCAAAGGCGCGATGCGGGAACGGGTAGAGCTGCTCGACGCGCAGAATGGCAACGTCGCCGCTTTTCTGCTCGGCGCGCGCCTTGACGAGGTCGTAGTACACCTTGCCCGAACAGGCAATGACGCGCTTTACCTTCTCGGCGTTGATGTCGGCCGACAGCTCGCCAATCACGGTTCTGAATTCGCCCTTGGTGAATTCCGTCAGCGGCGAGGTGGCGTCCTTGGCGCGCAGCAGCGACTTGGGCGTCATGATCACCAGCGGCTTGCGGAACATGCGCACCATCTGGCGGCGCAGCACATGGAAGATCTGGCTCGCCGTCGTCGGCTGCACGATCTGCATATTGCTGTCGGCGGCGAGCTGCATGAAGCGCTCCAGGCGCGCCGAAGAGTGCTCCGGCCCCTGCCCCTCATAGCCGTGCGGCAGCATCAGGGTGATGCCGTTGGCGCGGCCCCATTTCACTTCGCCCGAGGCGATGAACTGGTCGATCACGACTTGCGCGCCGTTCACGAAATCGCCGAACTGGGCCTCCCAGATCACCAGCGTGTTCGGTTCGGCCGACGCGTAGCCGTACTCGAATCCGAGCACCGCTTCTTCAGAGAGCAGCGAGTCGATCACGATAAACGGCGCCTGGCCGGTGGCCACATGCTGCAGCGGCGTGTACGTGCCTTCGTCCCATTTCTCGCGATTCTGGTCGTGCAGCACTGCGTGGCGGTGGGTGAACGTGCCGCGCCCGCTGTCTTCGCCCGACAGGCGCACGGCGTAGCCGCTGGCCACCAGCGACGCAAACGCGAGGTGCTCGCCCATGCCCCAATCGACCTTGATCTCGCCGCGCCCCATTGCGGCACGATCGGCCAAGACTTTCTCGACGAGCGAGTGCACTTTGAAATTCGCCGGCACCGTCGTCAGGCGTTCGGCGAGCCGTTTCACTTCAGCCAGCGGCAGCGCGGTGTCGGACGCGTCGGTCCACTTCTTGCCGAGGAACGGCGCCCAATCGACGGCGTACTTGCTCTTGTAGTTCGTCAGCACCGGATCCACGGTGTGCTTGCCCGCTTCCAGCGCGGCGCGAAACTCCTTCACCATCGAGTCAGGCCCGTCAGCCGGCAACACGCCCTGGGCGACGAGACGCTCGCCATAGAGCTTGCGCGTGCCGGGGTGCTGGCCGATCTTCTTGTACATCAACGGCTGCGTCAGCGATGGCGTGTCCTGCTCATTGTGGCCGAGCTTGCGGAAGCACACGATGTCGAGCACGACGTCCTTGTTGAACTCCTGGCGATAGTCGAGCACGAATTGTGTGGCCAGCACCACCGCTTCCGGGTCGTCGCCATTGACGTGCAGCACCGGTGCCTCGATCATCTTCACGACGTCGGTGCAGTACAGCGTTGAGCGGGTATCGCGCGGGTCGCTGGTGGTGAAGCCGATCTGGTTGTTGATCACCACATGCACCGTGCCGCCGGTGTAGTAGCCGCGCGTCTGCGCCAACGCCAGCGTTTCCATCACCACACCCTGGCCGGCGAACGCGGCGTCACCGTGCACGATGATGGGCAGCACGGTGTCGCCCGCCGCATCACCGCGCCGGTCTTGGCGCGCCTTGACCGAACCTTCCACGACCGGGTTGACGATCTCCAGGTGCGACGGGTTGAACGCCAGACTCAGGTGCACCGGGCCCTTTGGTGTGGTGACATCGCTGGAGAAACCCTGGTGGTACTTCACGTCACCCGAGGGCAGGTCTTCCTTGGCGGTGTGGTCGAACTCCGCAAAGAGATCCTTGGGCATCTTGCCCAGGGTATTGACCAGCACGTTCAGGCGCCCGCGATGCGCCATACCGATCACGATTTCCTGCACGCCATTCGCGCCGGCACGCTGCACGAGCTCGTCCATCGCGGCGATGAAACTTTCACCGCCCTCTAACGAAAAGCGCTTTTGCCCGACGTACTTGGTGTGCAGGAAGCGCTCCAACCCTTCCGCAGCGGTGAGCCGCTCCAGGATGTGCTTCTTGCCTTCGACGCTGAAGTTGGGCTTGCTGCGCACACTTTCCAGGCGCATCTGCCACCAGCGCTTCTCGGCGGGCTCGGTGACGTGCATGTATTCGGCGCCGACCGACCCGCAGTAGGTTTCGCGCAGCGCTTGCACGATTTCGCGCAGCGTCATGTTCTCGGCGGACGAGAAATAGGTGTTCGACGCGCTGAACGTGATGTCCATGTCGGACTCCGTCAGGTCGTAGAACGCTGGCTCCAGCTCGGGAATCTTCGGCCGTTCCTGGCGTTTCAGTGGGTCCAGGTCGGCCCAGCGCGAGCCGAGGAAGCGGTACGCCGCGATCAGCGACTGCACATGCACCTGCTTGCGCGCCACCGCCAGGTCGGCGCTCGACGCCTTGTTGCCGAAGGCATTCGCCTTGGCACGCTGGGCGAATGATTCAACGACTGGGGCGTGCGCGACATCGCGCGCCGTCGAGCCGTCGGTGGCGGGAACGTTTTGCAGCGCGTCGAAGTAGGCGCGCCAGTGGTCGGAGACGGAGCCGGGGTTGTCGAGGTAGGCCTCGTACATGTCCTCGACGTAGGGGGCATTGCCACCGAACAGGTGCGAGTTGGCCCTGAATTGCTGCATCATTTGCGCTCACCTTTCATGCCGGAATGCGGCACTGCGATGGGTTGATAAACCTTCCGCGACACGGCTTCACCGAATAACGGACTAGCGAACCGGCCCGCTGATTGCCAGCGCCGGCATGGTGGAAACACCACCGGCGGCGACTGTACCACCGCGCCGGCCCGGTTGACGGGCGGAACTGCGGGGTTTCCCGGCCCTTGCCGCTTGGCCTGTGCCGTAGCATGGCGGCTCGCAAGTTTGGATCCATCCAAGGAGAGCATTGCATGAAATCGACAAACCTGTTGGCCGCTGCCGCGCTGACGCTGGGCCTGATCGCCGCCCCGGCTCACGCCACGACACTGCGCTGGGCCGCGCAGAACGACATCTTGACGCTCGACCCGCATTCGCAGAATCACGCAACGACGAATGCGATCCTGATGCATTCGTATGAAGGCCTGACGCGCTACGGCGCGAAGTACGACCTTGAGCCCGCGCTGGCGACGAAGTGGACCTACATCAGCCCGACGCAGGTGCGCTTCGAGTTGCGCCGCGGCGTCAAATTCCACGACGGCACGCCCTTCAATGCTGACGACGTGGTGTTCTCCTACGGCCGCATCAAGCAGCCGCAGGGCACGATGTCGATCTATGTCGCCGGAGTGGCCGACGTGAAGAAAGTCGATGACCACACGGTGGACTTCATCCTGGCCGGGGCGAACCCGATTCTGCTGCGCAACATCATCGACTTCCGCATCATGAGCAAGGGCTGGGCGGAGAAGAACAAGGCGGCCAACGTTCAGGACTACAAGGCCAAGGAAGACACCTACGCCTCGCGCAACGTGAACGGCACGGGCTCTTACAAGATCACCGCCTGGGCCCCCGACCAGCGCGTGACGATGACGATCAACCGCGACTGGTGGGACAAGCACAGCGGCAACGTCACCGAGGTGGTTTACACACCGGTCAAGCAGGATGCGACCCGCGTCGCGGCGCTTCTGTCCGGAGACGTGGACATGCTCACCGACCTGCCCACGCCCGACGTGGCGCGGCTGCGCACCGAAACGAAGTTGAAGGTGCTCGACGGCCACGAAGTGCGCACCATTTTCATCGCGCTTGACCAGGGAAGCGACGAACTGAAGTACTCCGACGTGAAGGGCAAGAACCCGTTCAAGGACAAACGCGTACGCGAAGCGCTGAACGTGGCGATCGACCGCGAAGCGATCCGGCGCAGCATCATGCGCGGCATGTCGCTGCCTGCGGCCATCATGGTCGCCCCCGGCGTGAACGGCCACGCGCCAGACATCGACCAGGCGCTAAAGCAAGACACCGACAAGGCCAAGCGCTTGCTGGCAGAAGCGGGCTACCCGAACGGTTTCGAGTTTCAGCTCAATTGCCCGAACAACCGCTATGTGAACGACGAAGAGATTTGCCAGGCGCTGGTCGCGATGTGGGCGCGTGCGGGAGTCAAGGTCAAGCTTGCGGCCGAAAGCATGGCCACGTTCATCCAGAAGGTGCAGAACTTCGATTCATCGGCGTACATGCTCGGCTGGGGCGTGGCGACCTATGACGCGCAGTATTCGCTGCAGTCGCTGATCCGCACCCGCACCAGTGGCGCCGACGGCAACTTCAACTTCGCCAAAGTCAGCGACGCCAAGATCGACCAGCTCACCGACGCGATGAAAACCGAGACCGACATCCCCAAGCGCAACGCAATGATCCGCGAAGCCTTGCTGCGCACGCGCGACGAGTTTCTGTACGTTCCGCTGCACCACCAGGTTCGCCCCTGGGCGATGAAGGCGGGCGTCGAGACGGTGCACCGGTCGGATGACCGGCCGGAAGCGCGCTTCACCTCAGTCAAGTGATGCCGTCATGACCCATTCGCGTCGACACCTCGTCAAGGCTGCGGCGTCGCTCGCCGCCTTGAGCGCCCTGCCCACGGGCACCTTCGCGGCGATGGGTCCGAACGACAAGTTCGACCTGCTGCTGCGCAATACCAACCTGCTCGACCCGAGCCAAGGGCTCTCGGGCAAGCGCGACATCGGCATACGCTACGGTGTCATCGAGGCAATCGACGCGAACATCGCGGCGGAACGCGGCGTGCGCGTCATGGATGTAGGCGGCAAGCTCGTCACGCCGGGCCTGATCGACCTGCATGCGCACACTTACGCATTCGGCTCGGCGATCGGCATTCCGGCCGATGAACTGGTGGCGCACCAGTGCACCACAACGGTCGTTTCGGCGGGCGACGCCGGCGCGAACAACATCGCCAGCTTTCGCCGCTTCGTCGTGCCAGGCTCGCGCACGCGCCAGTTCGCGTTTGTGCACATCGCCGTGGCGGGGCTCGCGGGCTTTCCCGTGCCCGAGCTGTTCAACATCGACTACGCACAAGTCGATGTCGCGGCACGCGCTGTCGCGGAAAACGCCGACATCGTGCTTGGCGTCAAGGTGAGGATGAGCGAGAACGTCATCGCGCGCCATGGCCTGGAGCCGCTCAAACGCGCCATCCTGGCGTGCGAGCGCTCGGGCGTACCGGCCAAGGTGATGTGCCACATCGGCGGCGTGGCCGATCGCGCCTTGATGTCGCAGATTCTTGACCTGCTGCGCCCCGGCGACGTGCTGACGCATTGTTTTTCCGGCGCGCCCAACGTGGCGGGCGACGCGACCAACATCGTGCAAGACGGCAAGCTGCTGCCCGCCGCATTGGCGGCCAAGCGCCGCGGCGTGATCTTCGATGTGGGCCACGGCGGCGGCAGTTTTGACTACACGATCGCCGAAGCGGCCATCGCGCAAGGTTGCCCGCCCGACACGATTTCATCCGACATCCATGTCTTCTCCGGCAATACGCCGGGCATGCCCTATCTGCCATGGGTGATGAGCAAGTTCATCGGCCTGGGCTTCACGCTGGAACAGGTGGTGAGCATGGCGACGACCGCACCCGCGCGCGTGATCGGGCGCGTGCCAAAGCTCGGCACATTGCAGATCGGCGCGCCGGCCGATCTGTCGATCATGGAAATCGTAGAAGGCGCGGTGTCGTTCGTCGATACGCGCAACAACAAGCGCGACGGCAAGATGCACCTGCGCCCTGCGGGCACCGTGGTGGGTGGCGTGGCGTTCGGCCGGCCCTACCAGGCGCCGTTCACGGTGCGCTGAAAGGCGGGATCAGGCGGCCGGTGCGCCCAAGTTGTTGCGATACACCACTCCACCCTTCATCACGAGCTTCAATGCCGCCTCAGGCCGGCTGAGCACCCCGGCGTCGCGCGTCGGGTCGCCCTCGACGATCAGCAGATCCGCCCAGGCGCCACGCACCAGTTGGCCGATTCGACCCTCCTGCCCCATCAGCCGCGCGGGCGAAATGGTCGCGCTCTGCAACACCTCGACCGGGTTGAGCGCCGCGCTGCGCAGCGTGAACTCGTCGCTCTGGCGCGGATGCATCGTGCCGAGCAAGTCGGTGCCGAAGGCGATGGCCACGCCATGCGCCTTGGCAATGCGGATCGCCTCGATGCCCTGGTCGCGCACGCGGTCGAGTTTCTCCAGCATCGCCGCCGACCAGCCGAGCTTCTGACCTTCGTCGCCCAGGGCCGCATAGGTGGCCAGCGTGGGCACGAGCCACGCGCCTTCCTGCTTCATGACTTTCGCTGTCGCCTCGTCGATCAGGTTGCCGTGTTCGATGCTGCGCACCCCCGCCTGCACGGCGCGCGTGACGGCGCGCGGCGAATAAGCATGGGCCATCACGTACAGGTTCGCCGCTTGCGCTTCCTCGACGATGGCGCGCAGTTCTTCCATCGAGTATTGCGTGCCGGCGATCGGGTCAGTGGGGCTGGCGACGCCGCCGCCGGCCATCACCTTTATCTGGTTCGCGCCGTTGCGCACCTGCTCGCGCACGGCGCGGCGCACCTCCCCCACGCCATCGGCAATGGCACCGAACAGACCGAGGCCCGCGCAAGTGCAGATCATCTCCTTCGCGCCCTGGGGCCGGATGTCGGCGTGGCCGCCGGTCTGCGTGATCGGCCAGCCGGCGATGAACAGGCGCGGCCCGTCGAACAGGCCGCGTGCCACCGCTTCCTGCAAGCCGAAGTCGGCGCCGCAGGCGTCACGCACCGTCGTGAAGCCGCGCATCAACATGCCCTCGAGGATGCCCTTGCTTTGCGCCGTGATCAGCGAAGGCGGCTGCATCGCCATGCGCAGCGCATCGTGCGACACCGCGGTGACGTGCACATGCGCGTCGATGAGCCCGGGAAGCACGACGCGCCCGGCGGCGTCGATCACAAGCGCATCGCCGAAAGTGCGCGCCTCGCGCGTCACTTCGACGATCGTGTCGCCCTCGATGACGACGCTGCTGGCCTCCAGCAGCGTGCCCGAGACGGAGTCAAAGACCCGAGCGTTGACGATCGCGGTGCGGCGCGACATAGGTGTCGATGTGTTTCGCGCGAATCGGCGCCGCGTGGTTCAGAACGACGCGAGGGCCAGCGCCGTGACGCTGTCCGCGCCTTCCACGACAGCGTCGCGCATGCCTGGCACCTTGCTCAGCACATGGTCGGCGTAGAAGTGTGCCGTCGCGACCTTGGCGCGCAGAAAGTCGGCATCGCCCGAAGCGCTCTGCAATTGCGCCAGCGCGACGACCACGGCGCGTGCCATCTGCCAGCCCGCCACCGTGTTTCCCGCGAGCAGGAGGTAGGGCACCGACCCGGCGAACACGGCGTTCGGATTGCCTTTGGACTGCTCGCAAACGAAGTTCACCACCTGCTCGAACGCCAGCCTCGCGGCGCACAGACGCTTGACCATCGCGCGCGCCGCCACATGGTCCACCGCGGCGAGTTCGGCTTCGGTCAGCGCGATCTGCGCCGCGATCGCCTTCGCCTTGCGACCGCCGTCGCGCGCCGTCTTGCGCCCCACCAGGTCATTCGCCTGGATCGCCGTCGTGCCTTCATAGATCGTCAGGATGCGCGCGTCGCGCAGGTACTGCGCGGCACCTGTCTCTTCGATGAAGCCCATGCCGCCGTGCACCTGCACGCCCAGGCTTGCCACCTCGATGCTCATCTCGGTGCTGTAGCCCTTCACCAGCGGCACCAGGAACTCGTAGAAGGCCTGGTTCTGCTGGCGCGTCTGGGCGTCGGCATGGTGGTGCGCGGCGTCAAACGCGGCGGCCGCGACGATCGCCATGGCGCGGCACGCTTGCGTATTGGCGCGCATCGTCATCAACATGCGCCGCACATCGGGGTGGTGAATGATGGGCGCGCTGCCCGGCAGGGAGCCGTCCACCGGGCGCGACTGGATGCGATCGCGCGCGAACGACGCCGCCTTCTGGTACGCGCGCTCGGCGATCGCGATGCCTTGCACGCCCACCGCATAGCGCGCGGCGTTCATCATGATGAACATGTACTCCAAGCCGCGGTTTTCTTGGCCGACCAACGAGGCGACTGCACCGCCCGAATCGCCGAACTGCATCACCGAGGTCGGGCTCGCCTTGATACCCAGCTTGTGTTCAATGCTCACGCAATACGCGTCGTTGCGCGCGCCCAGCGTACCGTCAGCATTGATCAGGACCTTCGGGCAAAGGAACAGGCTGATGCCCTTCACGCCCTGCGGTGCGCCGGTCACGCGCGCCAGCACGAGGTGCACGATGTTGCGTGCCATGTCGTGCTCACCGTAGGTGATGAAGATCTTCGTGCCGAAGAGCTTGTAGGTGCCGTCGGGTTGTGGTTCGGCGCGGGTGCGCACCAGCGCCAGGTCGGAACCGGCCTGCGGCTCGGTCAGGTTCATCGTTCCCGTCCACGCGCCTTCGATCATCTTCGGCAGGAAGAGCTGCTGTTGCTCTGGGGTGCCCGCCGTGAGCAGGGCTTCGATCGCGCCGTCGGTCAAGAGCGGGCACAGCGCGAAGCTCATGTTGGCGCTGTTGATCATCTCAATACACGCCGCGCCTATCGTCTTGGGCAGGCCCTGCCCGCCGAACTCGACCGGATGCTGCAGGCCCTGCCAACCAGCCTCGCCGAACTGCTTGAACGCCTGGGCGAAGCCCGGCGTCGTGGTCACCTCGCGGTCGCTCCAGGTCGAGGGGTTGCGGTCGCCGTCAACGTTCAACGGCGCCAACACGCTTTCGCAAAACTTGGCCGACTCCTCAAGCACGGCCTGCGCGGTGTCCAACCCGGCGTCTTCGAAGCCCGGCAGTTGCGCAATGGCTTCCAAGCCAGCGAGTTCACGCATGCAAAACAGCATGTCCTTGACGGGCGCGACGTAGCTCATGATCGTCTTTCGCTGGGCAATCTAGAGCGCGCGCACGAGTTCCGGCACGGCAACGAACAAGTCGGCTTCGAGCCCGTAGTCGGCAACGCTGAAGATTGGCGCCTCGGCGTCCTTGTTGATCGCGACGATGACCTTGCTGTCTTTCATGCCGGCCAGGTGCTGGATCGCGCCGCTGATGCCGCAGGCAATGTAGAGCTGCGGCGCGACGATCTTGCCGGTCTGGCCGACCTGCCAGTCATTGGGCGCGTAACCCGCATCCACCGCAGCGCGGCTGGCGCCGAGCGCCGCGCCGAGCTTGTCGGCCAGGGGCGTCAGCACGTCATTGAACTTTTCGCTGCTGCCCATCGCGCGGCCGCCCGACACGATGATCTTCGCCGCGGTGAGCTCGGGCCTGTCGTTCTTCGCGATTTCGCTGCGCAGGAAGAATGACTTGCCTGAGTCAGCCACCGCGGCAACGGTTTGCACGCTCGCGGTGCCTGTGCTGGCATCGGCTGCATCGAAGCCCGTCGTGCGTACCGTGATCACCTGGATAGCGTCCAGGCTTTGCACCGTGGCGATGGCGTTGCCGGCATAGATGGGCCGCTCGAACGTGTCCGCGGCGATGACCTTGGTGATGTCGGAAACTTGCGCCACATCGAGCAACGCGGCGACCCGCGGCGCGACGTTTTTTCCCGACGCGGTGGCCGCGAACAGGATGTGGCTGTAGTCCTTGGCCAGGCTGACCACCTGCGCCGCGATGTTCTCCGCCAGGCCGTGCGCGAAGACTTCGCTGTCGGCGTGAAGCACCTTGGCCACGCCAGCGACCTTCGCGGCCGCGGCGCACGCCGGGCCGGCGCCCGCCCCGAGCACGAGCACATGGACCTCGGCGCTGCATTGCGCGGCCGCGGTCACGGCATTGCGCGTCGAAACCTTGAGCCCAGCTTCGTCATGCTCGGCTATCACTAGAGCGGCCATGTCAAATCACCTTCGCTTCATTCTTGAGTTTGGCCACGAGCGTCGCGACATCGGGCACCTTGATGCCGGCGCTGCGCTTGGGCGGCTCGCTGACCTTCAAGGTCTTGATGCGCGGTGCCACATCCACGCCCAGATCTTCGGGCTTGAAGACATCCATCGTCTTTTTCTTCGCCTTCATGATGTTGGGCAGCGTCACGTAGCGCGGCTCGTTCAGGCGCAGGTCGGTCGTCACGACGGCGGGCAATGAAATACTCAGCGTCTCCAGGCCACCGTCGATTTCGCGCGTCACGTTCAGGCGGCCGTCGGCCATTTCGACCTTCGATGCAAACGTCGCTTGCGGCAAGCCCGCGAGCGCGGCGAGCATCTGGCCGGTTTGGTTGCAATCGTCGTCGATCGCCTGCTTGCCCAGGATCACCAGGCCCGGCTGTTCCTTGTCGATGAGCGCCGCGAGCAGCTTCGCCACCGCCAGAGGCTGGAGCTCGACCGCGGTTTCGACCAGGATCGCTCGGTCCGCGCCGATCGCCATCGCCGTGCGCAGCGTCTCCTGGCATTGCGTGACGCCGCAGGACACGGCGATCACCTCGGTGGCCACGCCCTTCTCACGCAGGCGCACGGCTTCTTCGACTGCGATCTCGTCGAAGGGGTTCATGCTCATCTTCACATTGGCGATGTCCACGCCGGTGCCGTCGGATTTGACGCGCACCTTGACGTTGTAGTCGACGACGCGTTTCACCGCGACCAAGATTTTCATTTCCATGTTCTCCTCGATGCCTGCCAATCGACGGCGATTCTAGGAGCGTTCCTCAGTGGGCTTGAGCCGTTTGGGTGCCGCGCTCTACATCCACCTTGTGCAACAGCATCCATCCGACCACGAAGAACACCGCGGTCGAGAGAATCGCGAGCCGATGGTTGCCCGCCGTGAGCCATGTCACAAGACCGTAGGTGACGGGCCCGACGATCGACGCCAGGCTCGTCGCGAACGCCCACAAGCCGTAGAACTCGGCCAGGCGCCGCGACGGCGCGAACAGGCCGACGATGGCGCGCCCGGCCGATTGGCTGGACCCCATGCACAGGCCCGCGAGGACTGCGGCAACCCAAAACAGCGCCGGCCCGGTGGCGGCGTAGGCCAGCAGCGTCATCACCACCCAACCGATCAGCGTGAAACCTAGCGCACGCTTGTGGCCAATGCGGTCTTGCCAATAGCCGAAGCCGAACGCCCCGGCGGCCGCGGCGATGTTGACGAGAAAGATCAACATCATCGTCTCGATCATCTTGAAGCCGAGCACCTGCTCGGCATACACCGCCGCCAGCGCGATCACGACCGAGATGCCGGCCTGGTAGAAAAACCCGCAGCCGAGCAGCCAGATGAAGTCGCGGTAGGCACGCGCCTCGCGAAACGTCTGGCCGATGCGGCGCAATGAAGCGATCAAGCCGCCTTCGCGCAGCGCGTCAGGCTGCGGCACCGCGCGTTCGCGCAGCAGCGTGAAGGTCGCCAGCGATGCGAGCCCGTAGATCGCCGCGGTGATCAGCATCGTCACCGGAACATAGTCGGTCGCCGGCATACCGCGCCCCTGCGCCCACAGCACGTACGCCAGGCCGATGCCCAGCGCCAACATGCCGCCGAAGTAGCCGAAGCTCCAGCCCCAGCCGGAGACTCGGCCGATCGACGCCGGCCGCGCCAGCTCCGGCAGAAACGCGGCGGTCATGCTTTCGCCGTAGGCGTAGAACAGGTTCGACAACACGATCAGCACGATCGCCAGCGCGACCTGACCGGAACCCACCGAAGCCAGCCCCGCCGTCATCACGACACACCCTGCGGTGGTGAACATCAGCACGCGCTTCTTCGCGGCGCGCAGGTCGGCGTAGGCGCCGAGCGTGGGAATCGTCAGCATGACGAGGGCGCGCGACAGGCCGAGCGCGAGCGTCCAGGCCAGCGTGGCCCAAGGTGCGTTGCCAGCGACCGCGCTGACGAAGTAGGCGTTGAACACCGCCGTCAGCACGACGGTGGTGTAACCCGAGTTGGCGAAGTCGTACATCGCCCAGCCGAAGACTTCGCGCTTGCGCACGCCGTCGTTCAGTGCTTCCTGCGGAAACAGGGCCATGGGGCCTTTCGATGCCTCGTGGGAGAGGGTTTCGGCGGAGGTTACCCTCAAATCAGATGGTGCCCGAGACGGGAATCGAACCCGTACGCCCTCTTTCGAGCAGCGGCGGATTTTAAGTCCGCTGTGTCTACCAATTTCACCACCCGGGCGGGCGCTGATTATCGGCGGCAAGAAAAACGGCTCCCGCAGGAGCCGTTTTTTTGTGTGGCTGGAGGCGCGGGCCGGAGTCGAACCGACCTACACGGATTTGCAATCCGGTGCATAACCGCTTTGCTACCGCGCCGTTGAAACCGCCGTCATTGTGCGCCACCATGCATGCGCCCCAAGGACGAAAAAGGGAAGCATGTTGCTTCCCTTTTCACGATTCTGGAGCGGGAGAAGAGTCTCGAACTCTCGACCTCAACCTTGGCAAGGTTGCGCTCTACCAACTGAGCTACTCCCGCATTGCTGCTGTCACGCCCCAACGTTTGCGACAGCGGGCGGATTATAGATAGAAAACCGCCCCGCTCGAATGCGCTCGACCGACATCCACTGACTTCAATGTGGGCGAACGTCCTTTGCACCGACGGTCGCTTCGGTTGCTTTCGCAACCACCGCCTCCTTCACCGCTTCCTTCACGGGTTCATCGTCCGGCAGCGGCTGCGGCTTGGACTCCAGGGCCAATTCAAGAACCTGGTCGATCCACTTCACGGGAATGATCTCAAGCCGGTTCTTCACGTTCTCAGGGATCTCCTGCAGGTCTTTCACGTTCTCTTCGGGGATCAGAACCGTCGTGATGCCACCGCGGTGTGCGGCGAGCAGCTTCTCTTTCAAGCCGCCGATCGCAGTGACTTCGCCGCGCAGCGTGATCTCGCCGGTCATCGCCACATTGGCGCGCACCGCCAAACCGGTCAGCGCCGAAACGAAGGCCGTCGTCATGGCAATGCCCGCGCTCGGGCCGTCCTTGGGCGTCGCGCCGTCGGGCACGTGGATGTGCACGTCGTGCTTCTCGAACATGTCGTCCTTGATGCCCAGGCGCCTGGCGCGGCTGCGCACCACGGAGCGTGCCGCTTCGACCGACTCCTTCATCACATCGCCCAGTTGCCCGGTGCGAATGATGTTGCCCTTGCCCGGCATCACCGCCGCTTCGATCGTCAACAAGTCGCCACCGACCTCGGTCCACGCAAGGCCTGAGACTTGGCCGACCTGGTTCTTCTTCTCGGCCTGGCCGAAATCGAAGCGCCGCACGCCCAGAAAATCGTTCAGGTTGTCTTCGACGACAACGACCTTGCCCGTCACCTGCTTGAGCTGGATTGATTTGACGACCTTGCGGCAGATCTTCGAGATCTCGCGCTCCAGTGAACGCACGCCGGCTTCACGCGTGTAGTAGCGGATGATGCCGCGGATCGCCGACTCCGTGATCTCCATCTCCTCATCCTTGACGCCGTTGTTCTTCGCTTGCTTGGGCAACAGGTAGCGCAAGCCGATGTTCGTCTTCTCGTCCTCGGTGTAGCCCGACAGGCGGATCACTTCCATGCGGTCCAGCAGTGCCGGCGGAATGTTCATCGAGTTGGAGGTCGCGATGAACATCGTGTCCGACAAATCGAAATCGACTTCGACATAGTGGTCGCTGAAGGTGTGGTTCTGCTCGGGGTCGAGCACTTCGAGCAGTGCCGACGACGGGTCACCGCGGAAGTCCATCCCCAGCTTGTCGATCTCATCGAGCAGGAACAGCGGGTTGCGGGTTCCCACCTTGGTCAGGCTTTGCAGCACTTTGCCGGGCATCGAGCCAATGTAGGTGCGGCGGTGGCCGCGTATCTCGGCCTCGTCGCGCACACCACCCAAGGCCATGCGGACGAACTTGCGGCCAGTGGCGCGCGCCACGCTTTGACCGAGCGACGTCTTGCCCACGCCTGGCGCACCCACCAGGCACAGGATCGGCGACTTGACCTTGTCCACGCGCTGCTGCACCGCAAGGTATTCGAGGATGCGGTCTTTGACCTTTTCCAGCCCGTAGTGGTCTTCGTTGAGCACCTTCTCGGCGAATTCCAGGTCGTGCTTGATCTTGGTCTTCTTTGCCCACGGCAGATTGATCAGCGTATCGATGTAGTTGCGCACCACCGTCGCCTCGGCGGACATCGGCGACATCAGCTTGAGCTTCTTCAATTCGCCGTCGACCTTCTTGCGTGCCTCCTTGGGCATCTTGGCCGCGATGATCTTCTTCTCGAGCTCTTCCATGTCGGCGCCTTCTTCGCCGTCACCGAGCTCCTTCTGGATCGCCTTGACCTGCTCGTTCAGGTAGTACTCGCGCTGGCTCTTCTCCATCTGGCGCTTGACGCGGCCACGGATGCGCTTTTCGACCTGCAGGATGTCGACTTCGTGCTCGAGCTGCTCCAGCAGCTTTTCCAGGCGCTTGTCGATCGCGAACAGGTCGAGCACGGCCTGCTTGTTTTCCAGCTTCAGCGGCAGGTGCGCCGCAATCGTGTCGGCCAGGCGGCCCGCGTCGTCGATGCCGGAGATCGACGTGAGAATTTCCGGTGGGATTTTCTTGTTCAGCTTGACGTACTGATCGAACTGCTGCGTCACCGCGCGGCGCAGCGCTTCGATCTCGGGCTTGAGCTGCTTCTCCGGCGGGACCGGCGTCACCGAGGCGACGAAGTATTCGCCGTTGTCGCTGATGCCATGCGTGTTGGCGCGCTGCACGCCCTCCACCAGCACCTTGACCGTGCCGTCGGGCAGCTTGAGCATCTGCAAAATGCTCGACACGCAGCCGACCTCGAACATGTCATCGGGTTTTGGCTCGTCTTTGCCGGCAGCTTTTTGCGCCACCAGCATGATCTGGCGGCCTGCCTCCATGGCAACTTCCAACGCCTTGATCGACTTCGGGCGCCCGACGAAAAGGGGGATGACCATGTGCGGGAATACCACCACATCACGCAGGGGCAACAACGGCAGGGTGATCTTTTCCGCAGGCAGAACTGGATGTCCGGACATGAGTGAACCTCTCTTTCTCAAGCCTATCTAGGGCCCGAGCTTTCAATTGCAAGACGCGATGCGCGCGAGAACCTCGCGCACTCCCGAAGCTCAGGCGCTCGCCTTTTGCTCGCGATAGACCAACAAGGGCTTGGCCTCTTCTTCGATGGTGTGCTCATCGAGCACTACTTTTACTACACCGTCCAGCGTCGGCAACTCGAACATCGTATCGATCAGTGACTGTTCCATGATGGAACGCAAGCCACGCGCACCGGTCTTGCGCTCCATCGCCTTGCGCGCAATCGCCGAGAGCGCGGAAGGGCGAATTTCCAGGTCCACGCCGTCCATCGCAAAGAGCTTCTGATACTGTTTGACGAGGGCGTTCTTCGGCTCAGTGAGGATCTGCACGAGCGCGTCTTCGCTGAGTTCTCCCAGCGTGGCCACCACCGGCAGGCGCCCGACGAGTTCGGGTATGAGCCCAAACTTGATCAGGTCTTCCGGCTGGCAATCGCGAAACACCTCGGAAACCCGCTTTTCGCTCTTGCTGTGAACTGACGCCGCGAAGCCGATACCCGACTTCTCAGAGCGGTTTTGAATCACTTTTTCCAGGCCATCAAACGCGCCACCGCAAATGAACAGGATGTTCGTCGTGTCGATCTGGAGGAAGTCTTGGTTCGGATGCTTGCGCCCGCCCTGGGGTGGCACCGAGGCCATCGTGCCTTCGACGAGCTTGAGCAGCGCCTGCTGCACGCCTTCGCCCGACACGTCGCGTGTGATCGACGGGTTATCGGCCTTGCGCGAGA
>JANOLJ010000448.1:0-12856 GCA_031419715.1 Burkholderiales bacterium
CGGCCGAAGCCGGCCGTCCCCCGCGGGGATCAAGGAAAGTGGCAGAGCCACATTTCCTTGAGAGCGCCCCCAGGCCGGCCGAAGCCGGCCGTCCCCCGCGGGGATCAAGGAAAGTGGCAGAGCCACATTTCCTTGAGAGGCGTCACCGTGGTCACTGCCGAGACAAAATCAAATGGGTGACGCGTGCCGTGGCTTCGTGCTTGACACAGGCATAGCCCAAGGCAGGAAGATTTACACCTTCGAAGAGGCGCTCACCGGAGCCGAGCAGGACTGGCGATATGGCGATGTGCATCTCATCAATCAGGCGGTGGCGAAGATACTGCTGGATGACATTGACCCCGCCACCAACGCGAACATCTCTGCCTGCGGCGGCTTCCCGGGCACGGTCAAGAGCGACGACAGCACCTTCCGTCACGAAGTAAAAGGTCGTTCCGCCGTCCATGACAAGCGGTGGGCGCGGGTAGTTCGTGAGCACGAATACGGAGACGTGATACACAGGATTCTCGCCCCACCAACCCCGCCAGCTCGCGTCCGGCCATGGACCACGAACAGGCCCAAACATATTTCTGCCGAGGATCCATGAGCCAACGTTCTGGAAACCTCGAGCGGCAAACTCATCGTCGATGCCCGTTTCCCCGCTATCGCTACCAAACAGCTTTTTCTGAATGGTTTGAGTAGGGATCAGCCAACCATGCAGAGAAGTGCCGCCAACGCCCAGCGGATTGTTGATGTCCTGGTCTGGGCCCGCGCCGAAACCGTCTAGTGAAATAGTGAAACTCTCCACGCGAAGCTTGGACATGATGCCTCTCTGATCTGCGAGTGACTACAGAACTCGGTTTGTGACGCCTAACGCGGGTCTAGCGCGTACCCAGCGCAGATCAAGCCGGCTTGCCCGCCGGCCCCCAGATCGACTCCGGCACCGCCTGCCCGTCGCGCGCGCCCCAGCGGCCCTGCGCCACCTGGTGCAGGAAGTCGTCAAGCAACTGGTTGAACGCTTGCGGCTCTTCCAGGTTCACCGCGTGGCCGGTCTTCGGCACGATCGCCAGGCCGGCCTTGGGGATGACACGCTTGATCAGCAGCGAGGGCTCCACGCACGCTTCATCTTCGTCGCCGCACACCACGAGCACGGGCACGTCGATCGCGGCCATTTGCGGCGTCAATGCGTAGAGGCTCGGGCGCCGCCCTTGATAGCCTTCCATCGTATTCGCCGAGCCGGCCGCCGAGTGCGACGCGAGTTGCGCCACGTACTCGGCAAAGCCTCGCGGATCCTTGTTCAGGTACTGCACACGCGTCGGGCCGTGGCCGTAGGTCGCGGCAAGCTGGGCCATGCCGTCGCGGCGGATCGTGCCGGCCAGCGCGACGCTTTCTTGCTTGAAGCGCTGATGCGCGGCTGGGTGGGCGCCGCTGCCGCAGCCGACGAGCGTCAACGACAGCGCCCGCGATGTGCTGGCCGCGGTGCAGTGCGCCATGCCGAAGTGCAGCGTCGCGAAAGCGCCCATCGAGCAGCCCACGATGTGCGCGCGCGCTATGCGCAGCGCGTCGAGCACGCAAAGGATGTCGTCGCGCACGCGCTCCTGGGAATATCGGTCCGGGCTGTCGGGCACCTCCGAAGGCAGATAGCCGCGCGCGCTGTAGGCCACGCAGCGATAGCGGCGCGCGAAGTGGCGCAGCTGCGGCTCCCAACTGCGGTGGTCACCGGCGAATTCGTGCACGAACACGATAGTCGTCCCGGACCCCGCTTCTTCGTAGTACAGGTTGACGCCATCGTCGGTGCGGATCGTGGGCATGTTGATCTCGACCCCCCGCTCAGGCCTTGCAGCCCTGCAACTGCTTGCTGTAAGTCGCCGCGGTCTGCACCACCGCGCTGCGCGGGCTGTGCTTCTTCGCGTTCGTGCCGCGCTCCAGTAGCAAGCGCGACTCATATTTTTCAAAGAAGGTCTGGAACATTTCCGCGCCCAGCGTGCCCACCGCGTACAGCTCGTCGCTCGCCGCATTCCACTCCAGCACGATCATCGCCAGCGGCTGCGGCGCCGGGCCGCTGATGACTTTGCCGCCCTGTGTCGGGTCATAGCGCGAGTTGTCGCCGCAGCAATGCACCACATGCGCGGGCTCGTTCGCCTGCCCTTTGCGGATGTTGATGAAGCTGATCTCCGGCGTCGGGTACATCAGCTTGTGCGCACAGATCGCCGAGTACGCGACGATGTTGTGCTTCGGCCCGCTGCCGGCCAGCGATTGGTAGTGGAGTTGCTTGCTGTCACTCAGGCCCACCGGCGCGGCCGCGCGCGGCAAGGCCATCAGAAACACTGGCGTGGCCTCGAACGGGTAGTTGAAGATGTAGGGCTCGCCGGCCGCCAACTGCGCGCTCTTGAAGGGCCGCCCGGTCTTGTCGGTCAGCAGGGCGCGGCTGTATTCGCGCAAGGCCGGTGGTGTTTGTCCCTGCGCCAGGGTCAACGGCCCGCTCAGGCAGGCAGCGCCCAGGCACGCCGCCCAGTGCAGTACATCGCGCCGATCGGGCAGCGCGCAGTTGCGCGCGTCCGTTGGCGACGGGAATGGATTCATGCTTGCCCCCTGCTGAATGGCTACTGAACTTGGCGCAAATTAGCATGAAGGGCGGTTTTGATCAATCGAAGCGGGTCGGCCTGTGCGGCGCGCGCCGAGCCCCGCCGCCAATTTCGCTCCGCCTGCCCCCGACGGTTACGTCAGCCGCCTTTACTCCCGTGTTTCCTTGCCTTCGGGTTCGGTCCGCCTGACTTCGCCTCGCCCGCCTTTACGGAAGTTGGCACCAGCAGGCGGCGCGCATCTTTCAGCAGCAAGATCAATTGCTGATCGCGCGCCGGAGATAGCTCGAAACCGAACCGCAAGTAGAAGCGCGCCGCGGCTTCGTTGATCGGGTGGGTCAGTAACGCACGCACGCCAGCCTGCTCTGCAACTACGAGCGTGCGACGGATCGCATCCTGAAGCAAGCCAACGCCGAGGCCGCGGCCCTGTTCGACCTTCGCCACGGCCAGTCGTGCAAGGATGACCACCGGGATTGGATAGTTGCCCATGCCTTTGCGCACGCGTTCTGGCGCATCCAGGCTATCGATCTGCCCCACGGCCAGGCTGAAGTAGCCCGCAATGCGTTGGTCATTGACAACCACATAGGTTCTGGCCGAGCCGCTGGCATGGGCCTGCCTCGCATACCGAATCAACCACTCATTCAGCGCGGGGTTGCCGCAATCGAAGCCGTCCAGTGGGTGCTGGGCCTCCAGCGGCAGTGGCGCGCCCAGCGCCATCACTCAGCCCATGGCGCGCGTCGAGAAAACAAGTCCTTCAAGCCCGAGTTGTCCCGCGCCGGCCTGTCCAGTAAAGACAGCAAGGCCTGCGATTGACTGCCCGTCACCAGAAACAGCCTCTGGTCCAACAAGGTTTGCTCAGCCGCCTGGTACGCACTGTCGAGAATGAAGTCCGTCATCGACTTGTTCGACACCTCGGCCGCGCGGCGCAAAACGGCCTCCTGCTGGGCGGTGGCACGCAGCCCAAGACGGGCAGAGCGGGTGGCGGTTGTCATGACGAGACTCTCCAAGGGCTGCTTGATGTTAGTACATTGGGCGTACAGTGGCAATGGCTGCCCTGCCGCCGGTCAAGGTCGCGGTCCTCGTATTAAGGGTTGGTCGATCAGTGGTGCCAACTGCGGATTCAGCAGCCCAGCGCTTCACGCGCCGATTCCGATGCGCTGCGCCAGTTGCACCAAACTGCGGTCGCTCCCCGCCGGCCCGAGCAGCGACAGGCCCAGCGGTGCGCCGAGCCGCGTGGCCAGCGGCAGTGAGAGCTGCGGCAAGCCGCACAGGCCGGCGATGCAGAGCATGCTGATCGCCTGGCTGCGGTAGCTTTCCAGATCGGCCTCTGGCGTGCTGATGAGCGGCGCCACGTCGGGCATGGTGGGAAGGATCAGCACGCCGTCTGTGCCCAGCAGCGCTGCCAGGTGGGCTCGGTAGCGGGTGCGAAAGGCGTTCGCTACGCTCATCTGTTCGTCGGTGACGGTGCGCGCCCAGGCAAAGCGCTGCGCGACGATAGCGCCGAGCGGCGGCTGGTAGCGTTCGATGAACTCGCGGTGCGTGAGCAAGGCCTCACGGCTCATCAGGCAGCGAAACGCCATCACCTTTGCGTCGAAACTGTCGAGCACCACATTCACCGGCTGTGCCACGCCCAACACGCTTTCGACGTGGGCACGCGGTGCGGCGAAGGATGCGCGCACCTCCGGCCCGAGCAGCGCCCATACTTCGGTGGGCGCGAGCAGGCGCGGCGTGGCCGGCAAGGGCGCTGTGTCGGCGCCGAGCAGCACCTCGGCGACACGCGCGAACGTGGCGATGTCGCGTGCGACCCAGCCGCAGGTGTCGAAGCTCGGTGCGAGATCGAGTGCGTCTTGCAGGCTGACACGCCCGTGCGTGGGGCGCAAGCCGACCAGACCGCAGTGGCTGGCCGGGGCGCGCACCGAGCCTCCCGTGTCGGTGCCGAGCGCAAAGTCGCACAGGCCGTGGCTCACCGCTGACGCCGAGCCTGACGATGAGCCACCGCTGATGCGATCGGGTGCGGCGCCGTTCACCGGCGAGCCGAAGTGCGCGTTCTGCCCGTTCATCGAAAACGCGAGCTCGTCGGTCACGGTCTTGCCGGCGCAGCGCGCGCCAGCGTCGAGCAGGCGTTGCACTGTCGGCGCGTTGCTGCGCTTGATTCCGGACATCGCCAACAGCAGCGGCTGGCCGCCGCTCGTGGGGTAGCCGGTCAGGTCGAACAGATCCTTCACACCGAAGGTCAAGCCCGCCAGTGGGCCGCTCGGCGCGTGCGCCACGGCGGCGGGTGGGTACGGCATGAAGGCGTGGGAGGTGTCGGCCGCCGTGTTGGCCTCGGTAGTGTTGGTGATGGAAGCGGGCATGGAGTGGAACTTCAGTTGGGCTTCGGTGGCGCGTGAGTGCGGCGTGAGTGCGGCGTGAGTGCGGCGCGAGTCCGGCATGCGCGCGGCGTCAGTGTTGCCTCAGAGCGGCGTTAACGTCGCCTCGGTGCGAATGCAGCGCGCCTGGTGGTTCGGCGCAAGCTGCACCAGCGCGGGCGCGGCGTCGCGGCACGCCGGCAGCGCGTAGCGGCAGCGCTCGGCAAAAGCGCAACCGGGCGGCAGCGCAGCCAGATCGGGCGGTGCGCCGCCTATCGTTTCCAGCCGCGCGCCTTGCGCCAGCGCACCCTGCGCGCGGCTCTTGAGCAGCGCCATCGTGTAGGGGTGGCGCGGCGCGCGGATCAGCGTCGCGGCCGGGCCTTCTTCGACGATGCGCCCGGCGTACATCACGGCAATGCGATCCGCGACCTCCACCGCCGCTCCGATGTCGTGCGTCACGAAGATGACCGACAGCCCCATCTCGCGCTGCAATTCGCGCAGCAGCAGCAGGATCTGGATTTGCACTGTGGCATCTAACGCCGTCGTCGGCTCGTCGGCGAGCAGCAGTTGCGGGTGGCAACTCAGCGCCAGCGCGATCATCGCGCGCTGGCGCATGCCGCCGCTCATTTCGTGCGGGTAGGCGTCCAGGCGCCGCTCGGGGCTGGGAATGCGCACGCGCTCGAACAACTGCAAGGCGCGCTCGCGCGCGAGCGCCTGGCTCAGTGGCTCGTGGCGGCGCAGCGCCTCGGTGATCTGCGCGCCCAGCGTGTACACCGGGTCGAGCGCGAGTAGCGGCTCCTGGAAGATCATCGCCGCGACCTTGCCGCGATAGTCATTCAGCGCTGAACTCGACAGCGCCAGCACGTCGTGCGTGCCCACCCGAATGCTGCCGCCGATGCGCGTGCGCCGCGGCGCGTGCAGGCGCAGCAGTGAGCGCAGCGTGACGCTCTTGCCGGAACCCGATTCGCCGATCAGCGCCACCACTTCGCCACGCTGGACTTGCAGGTCCACGCCGCCGACGGCGTGCACGGGCTTGCGCCCGCCGGTGAACGTGACGCTGAGGTTGCGGATGTCGACGAAGGGTTCGTCGACGCCGGTCGCGCCAGGGCGGAGGTTTGCGTTCACTTGATCAGTGACCATGTTCAGGTGTGCTGCCCGTCACGCCCGGACTGCCGTGGCCTGCGCGGCTGGCGCCGCGCCGTGGCCGCTACCAGGTTCATGCATGAGACACGCCACCGGGTGCCCGGTGGCCCCGCCCGCAAGCGTGGGCACACGCGTCGCGCACACGGCTTGCGCGTGTGCGCAGCGCGGGTGGAAGCGGCAACCCGAGGGCGGGTTGATGGGGTTTGGCGGGTCGCCCGCCAGCGGCGGCTGCTCGGTGCGCCGGTCCGGGTCGAGCGTCGGGATCGACGACAGCAGCGCCCGTGTGTACGGATGGCGCGGCGTTTCGAACAAGGCCTCGCTCGCGCCGATCTCGACAATCTGGCCGAGGTACATCACCATCACCCGGTTCGAGATGCAGCGCACCACATTCAGGTCGTGGCTGATGAAGATGTAGGTCAGGCCGAATTCATCTTTCAGGTCGAGCAGCAGGTTCAGTACCTGCGCTTCGACAGATTTGTCGAGCGCCGACACGGGCTCGTCGAGCACGATCAGGCGCGGCTGCAGCGCCAGGGCCCGCGCGATGTTGACGCGCTGGCGCTGGCCGCCCGACAGTTCATGCGGGTAGCGCTCGGCGAAGCGGCGCGGTTCCAACCCCACGCGCGCCAGCAGGTCGCGCGCGCGCGCTATCGCCTGCGCCTTGCCCACACCGTGCACCTGCGGCGCGAAGGCCACGCTGTCTTCGATCGTCAGCCTCGGGTTCAGCGACGCATAACTGTCCTGGAACACCATCTGCGTCTGGCGCCGAAACTCCTTGATCGGCAGCTCGCGCCCACCGACGCTGCGCGCGTCGAACACGATGTCGCCGTGGTCGCGTTCGATCAAGTGCATCAGCAGCCGAGCCGTCGTGCTTTTGCCACAACCCGATTCGCCGACGACGCCGAGCGTCTCGCCGGCCTGCACGGAAAAGCTCACGCCGTCGACCGCGCGCACCGCGCCGCTCACGCCGCCGAGCATGCCCTTTTTCAGCGGGAAGTGCTTGACCAGGCCTTGCACTTCGAGCAAGGGTGTCGCGGCGGCGCTCATCGGTGTACCCCTTGGCCGGCGGGCGGCGCCGCCGAGCAGGAACGAAGTGGCAACCGCGCGGCGCTCACGACTTGATCTCCATCGCCGAGCGCAGCCCGTCGGACAGCAAATTGAAGGCGATCGACGTGAAGAAAATCATCACGCCGGGCAGCGCCGCGATCCATGGTTGTGCGTAGATCGCCGTGCGCAACGTATTCAGCATCAAGCCCCATTCGGGCTCGGGCGGCTTCACGCCCAGGCCGAGGAAGCTCAGGCCCGAGGCGAGGATCATCGACACCGCGATCAGGCTCGTCGCGTAAACGAACACGGGCCCGAGCACATTGCCCAACACATGCACGCGCACGATCGTGAAGGCATTCGCGCCCGAGGCGCGCGCCGCCTCCACGAAGTCGCGGCCACGAATCTGCGTCGTCACGCTTTCGGCAACGCGCGCGATCGGCGGGATGAAAACGACTGTGAGCGAGATCAGCGAGTTCGTGATGCCGGCGCCGAGCGCGCCCGACAACGCGATGGCGAGCAGCACCGACGGAAACGCGTAGAACACATCGATGGTGCGCATCGTCACCGTGTTCAGCCAGCCGCCAGCGTACCCCGCGGCGATGCCGATCGACGAACCGATGAAAAACGCCAGCACCACAGGCGTGATGCCCATGAACAGCGACAATCGCGTGCCCACCATCAGGCGCGTCAGCATGTCGCGGCCCAATTCATCGGTGCCGAGTGGATGGCCGGCAAAGCCGATCGGCTTCAAGCGCTTCAACATCGACGACGCATACGGGTCGGCCGGCGCGAGCCACGGCCCGAACACGGCGAGCACGAGCAGCGTGAGGATCATCAAAGCGGCGACGATGGCCACCGGATCGCGCGCAATGCGCCGTGCGACCGTTTCCCAATAGCCCGGCGAGCGCTCGAATGGCAGCGCCGGGATTTTGCTTGGGTCGACGGTGACGTTCAGCATTTCACTCGGCCCCGGCGATGCGCTGCATGGAGCGAGGCAACTCGGGCAGGCGCGTCATTCCGGCCCATTGCCTGCCTTCGTGGGTGCGCGGCCAATCGACAAGGAACCGATAGCAGAGCGACCCTTCTCGCGCCATGCAGTGAGCCTCATCGCAGCCACCCATCAAACCCGCGAAATGCGCGGGTCGAGCACGCTCTGCACCACGTCCACCACGAGGTTGAGCACAACAAAAAACATCGCTAGCACAAGAATCGTGCCTTGCAGCAGCGGCAGGTCGCGCTGAAAAATCGCGGCGTTGAGCAGGAAGCCGGTGCCGGGCCAGGAGAACACGGTCTCGATGAGGATCGAGCCGCCCAGCAGGTAGCCCAGTTGCAGGCCCATCACCGCCAGTGCCGTCGGCGCGGCGTTCTTCACGACGTGCAGAAAAATGCCCACATCCGTCAGCCCCTTCGCGCGCAGGCCGACGATGAATTCTTGCGCGAGGATGTCGGCCACCAACGCACGCACGGTGCGCGCGATGATGCCCATGGGAATGACGCTCATCGTGATCGCCGGCAGCAACAGGTGCTTGATGTGTTCCCAGTTCCACACCCAGTCGGCCGAGCCGCCGGGGCCCGCACCACCGGGGGGCAGCCACATGAGTTGCGACGAGAACACGATCACCATCACCATGCCCAGCCAATAGTGCGGCACGCTCACGCCGAGCACTGCGGTGATTGACGCCGCCTTGTCGACCCAGGAGTTCTGGAAGTAGCCCGCCACAAAGCCGAACAGGCTGCCGAATGCGAAGCCGATGAGTGTGGCCACCACTGCGAGGCGCAGCGTATTGGCCACCGCCTTGAGCACTTCATCGGCAACAGCGCGGCCGCTGGCGATCGACGTGCCCAGATCGCCCTGCACGGCGCGCCACACCCAGCCGGCGAATTGCTCGGGGTAGGAACGGTCGAAACCGTAAAGCTTGCGCAACTGCGCTTGCAGCTCGCCTGATGCGTCGGGCGGCAGGATCGAGACGAGCGGATCACCCGGTGCCAGATGCACGAGCGCGAAGCACACCAGCGCCACGCCGAACATGATGGGCAGGGTGTAGAGCAGGCGGCGGGCGAGGAAGGCGATCATGCCTGGGGCGCTGCGTCAAAGCATGGGGTACACCCCGGCTCGCGCCGGGGTGAATGAAGTGAGCGAAGTGAGCTAAGCGTCAATCCAAGGTCATCGGCGCGATGTCGATGAACCAACTGCGCGGCTGCACGACGTTCTTCACTTTCGCGCTCATCGCGCGCGGGCCCACGTCATGCGCGATCCAGACGAAGGGCGCCTCTTCGACAATGCGCGCGTGCAGCTTGGCCAGCGCGGCGTCGCGCGCCTTGTCGTCGAAGCTGGAGCGCGCCTCGGCGATCAGGCCGTCGAATTCATCGTTGCCGTAGTAGCCCCAGTTGTTGCTCACCGGCGGGAACGTCTTGGTGCTCGTGAAACGCACCATCGCGAAGAACGGGTCCATCGCGGCGTAGCTCACGTTGATCGCGTGCGTGCCATTCGCCGACGGGTCTTTGGAGCCCTTGCGCCAATTGGTGAAAAGCGTGTTCCATTCGATCACGTCGAACGCAATGTCGAAGTGGCATTGCTTGAGCGACTGCTGCACGAACTCGTTCATCGGCAGCGGCTGCATCTGACCTGAGCCCGACGCGGAAATCTGAATCTTCGCCTTCATCGGCTTGGCTGCCGAGAAACCGGCTTCCGCCATCAGCTTCTGCGCCGCCGCCACGTCGTAGCGGATGTCGAACTTCGGGTTCCCCCACCACGGGTGGCCGGGCGGTACCGTGCCCTTGGGCACCGCCATCATGCCGCCGAGCAGCGTCTTCAAGCCTTCGCGGTCGACGCACAGGTTGGCGGCGTGGCGCACGCGTTTGTCGAGCCACGGTGAGCCCTCGACAAAACTCAATTGCCATGGCCAGACATGCGGTTGCGCGTTGCTGTGAATCTTGAAGCCGCGCTGCGTAATCTGCGCCATCGTGTCGGGTGCCGGCGCTTCGATCCAGTCGACCTGGCCGCCGAGCAGCGCCGCGGTGCGCGCGTTCGCTTCGGGCATCGGAATCATGACCACACGGTCGATCTTCGGCGTGCGCTTCGGGTCCCAATACGACTTGTTCGCCACCATCTCCAGGCGCTCGCGCGGCACGAAGCGCGCCATCTTGAACGGGCCGCTGCCCGAGGCATCGCCCGCGAAAGCGACCCACGCTGCCTTGGCGCGGTCCGCTGCCGGCGTGGCGGCGGGCGTGGCGTCGTACTTGGCCTGCCAGTGCGCGGGCGAGGCCATGAACAGGTTCGTCAGGTTCAGCGGCAAAAAGGCATCGGGTTCGCTCGTCGTCAGTTCCACCGTCAGGTCGTCGATCTTGCGCCCGGTGCGCAGCGTGGGCATGCGCGAGGCGGTCACGCCGACTTGGCTGGCGTCGAAGTGGGGTGCGTCTTTGTCGAGCACTTTGCGCACGTTCCAGACTATCGCGTCGGCGTTCAGCGCCGAGCCGTCGTGGAACTTCACGCCGGGGCGCAGCTTGAAGACCCACTTGGTGCGGTCTTTCGCGTCCGCCGCCCAGCTCAGCGCCAGGCCGGGAATCAGCACGCTCGGGCCGTCGGTCTTCGACAAATCCCAGTGGGTAAGCGCGTCGTACATCGGGATGCCGGTGAAGCGGTTCCCCTCGAAGCCCTGGTCGGGCTGGCCGAGCGTGCGTGGAATGTCAGCCGCCGTCATGGCGATGCGCAAGACCTTTTCTTGGGCGGCCACCGGGCCGGCGAGCAGCAGCGCCGCGCCGAGCAACGCGCCGAGCAGGGGTGCGGCCGCTGGGCCGTGTGGGGTTTGGAAACGCTTCATCTTGGCTCCTGTAGTGTGAGGAAAGCGCCGAGGCGCGTGCGTGGCGCACCCGGGCTTGGCGTCTGTATGCAAGCGATATGCCAAGGCCCGTTCATTCCCACGCGCGAAGCGCTCGTGGTTTGTATGCAAAACGCAGGCCGAGAATGCCTGAAGCTGGCGCCCGCCGCGATCCGCGAAAACCCCCGTTCAGCGGGTTTTCGCTCGCCGGGCAGGCGCACCCGGCGGCAGCAACGACTGTTCAATCTCCACCAGGTGGCGCCGCATTTCGGCCGCCGCCGCGGCGCCATTGCGCTCGAAAGCAGCCACCAACTCCTCATGGCGGTGCGCGACGCACACCGGGCGGGCGCCGGGCTCATGCAGCGCCATCAGAAGCGTCGTGGTCGGCAGCAGCTCGTCGAGCATGCGCAGGAACACCGGATTGCCCGACCACTGCACCAGCACGCGGTGCACCTGCCCGGACAAGCGGCTCGCCGCCGAGCGGTCGCCGCGCGCGCCGGCCGCCGCCTCGCGCGCGACCAGCCGGCGCAACTGCGCGAGCTGCCCGGGCTTGAGCTTTCCCCCGAGGCGCCGCGCGACTTCGCATTCGATGACGCGGCGCGTGTCGAATGCATGCGCCGCCGATTCACGCGTAGGCCGCACGACCTGCGCCCCACGGTTGTGCTGCAGCTCCACCACCTGGCCTTGCGCAAGCCGCTGCAAGGCCTGGCGCACCACCGTGCGCGACACCTCGAAGCCGGTGGCGAGGTCGACTTCGCGCAGCCGCTGGCCCGGCTGGAGGCGCCGCTCGAGCACGGCAGCGTAAATCGCGTCGTAGACGCGGTCGGTCGCGGTTAACGGGGTCGAGTCGCTCAGAGTCATGGGCTGTCCAGACAGGCAAGGCGCGTGCCGCGCCTGTCACCGGGCGCGATGCTTGCAGGAATGTACCGCCACGGTGCGCGGCGACCCGCTTTGTATGCAAAATGCACCAGAACGGGCGGCACGGAAACTGAATCACCCCGCCATTCCGACTTCAAAGCCTGACAGGACCCGACGATGAAACTGCTGCTCGTGAACCCCAACACTTCGGCCGCGATGACACAAGGCATGGCCGAGTCGGCGCGCCGCGTTGCCGCTGCCGGCACCGTGATCGAGGCGCGCCAGCCAAGCTTCGGCCCGGTATCGATCGAAAGCCATTTCGATGACGTGTTCGGCGCCGCGGGCGTGGCCGAGCAGGTGCGGCTCGCGCAAGGCGATGCATTCGACGCCATCGTCATCGCCTGTTTCGGCGATCCAGGGCTGGACGCCGCGCGCGAACTCACCACGGCGCCGGTGCTCGGCATCGCCGAGGCGGCGTTTCACGCGGCGTCGTTCGTCGCCACCGGATTTTCGGTGGTGACCACGATGACACGCACCTGTGTCATCGCCGAGCGCCTGGTACAGCGCTACGGTTTCGAGCGCACCTGCCGCGGCATCCACGGCACCGACATCCCGGTGCTCGCGCTCGAGTCCTGCGGCGAAGACACCGTGGCGCAAATCGAAGCCGCGGCACGCGAAGCATTGAAGCGGGACCGCAGCGGCGCCATCGTGCTGGGCTGCGGCGGCATGGCGGCACTCTGCACCACATTGCAGCAGCGCCTGGGCGTGCCGGTGATCGACGGCGTGTCGGCGGCCGTCAAGTTCGCCGAAGGGTTGGTTTCACTCGGCCTGAAAACTGAGAAGCGCGGCGACTATGCACCGCCTTTACCGAAGCGCTGGGTGGGGTGGGCAGCGCCACTGGGCTGATGCCGGCTTGGGCCAGTTCCAATCGGCCGTCAATGGCCCTGCAAAACTCGCCCGAACAGACTGAATAGCCGCTCCCAATGGCGCTCCGCCCCAGCCGGGTTATAGATGCCCGCGCGCAGCGGAAACACGAAGCCGTGTTCGGTGCCCGGGTACCACTCGATGCGATGCCGCGTTCCAGCAG
>JANOLJ010000449.1:0-21973 GCA_031419715.1 Burkholderiales bacterium
CCTTCGTGGGGTAGCGCGACGAGGATGGCCAACGCGGCATCCGACAACGGTACCCGGTGCTCCTTGCCGGCCTTCATGCGTTCGCCTGGGCAGGCCCACACCGCCGCGTCGAGGTCGATTTCATTCCAGCGTGCACCGCGAACTTCACCGGAGCGCCCAGCGGTCAGGATCGTGAATTCGAGGGCGCGCGCGCTCATTCCCGCCTGGCCGCGCAAGGCCTGCATGAACGCGCCGACTCCGCCCACGGGCAAGGCGCTGTGATGGCCGGCGTTCGCCACCGACCGCGCCGCGGGCAACACCGTGTCAAGGTGGCCTCGCCAGCGCGCGGGGTTCAAGCCGGCGCGGTAGCCGCGCGTCGTCGCCCAGTCCAGTACCGATTCAAGGCGACCGCGCAGGCGCGACGCGGTCTCGGTCTTCTGAGTCCAGATCGGTTCGAGCACCGCCAGCACCTGCGGCAGTCCTACGTCACGAACCAGCAGATCGCCGATCAGCGGGTAGGCGTAGGTCTCCAGCGTGTTGCGCCATTGCTGCGCGTGTTTGGCGTTGCGCCAGCCGGCCTCGTGCGCGTCGATGTACGCCAGCGCACAGACCTTGAACGTCTTCGCTGCGGCCTGCTCGGCCTTGAGCGCACTGCGCAGCGCGCGCGCATCGGCGATCGGGTCGACGCCTTCCTTGACCTTCGCGCGGGCAGTGCGTGCGGCGTCACGGGCGCTGGCGAGCGTCACATCCGGGAAACCGCCCAGACCCATGTCGCGCCGCTTGTCTCCGACCTGAATACGCAGCACCCAACTGCGCGCACCGCTCGTGGTCACCTGCAACGCGAGCCCAGCGACGCCACCGACGAAGTGCAAGCCCGGTGTCGTCAGGCGGCCGACTGCAAGCGGTCCTAGCTCTTTCGCTTTGCGGCCCATCGCGAAATCCTCGTTTTCGTCGTACCCATCGCCGCACCCATCAATTCGGGTGCGGCTGGATGATACGTCGAGAAACCGTTTGACGCAATGAATCCGGCTGAAAGCCAGTATTCATGCGGGTTACGAGGGTGTTTGCGATCCGGAGTGAGACGGCCTGAAAGGTCCATCTGGCGGAAGAGGTGAGATTCGAACTCACGGACCCTTGCGGGTCGCCGGTTTTCAAGACCGGTGCAATCGACCACTCTGCCACTCTTCCTGATCGAGCGAGCAGTCTAAGCCATCACTCCCGGTACGACGTATCGACTCGGTCCACCAAACGCGTCAGCGCGTCCAGCACGTCCTGCCCGGCGCCGAAATCGGCGCGGAATTGGAACGAGTCTTCGGTGCAGCGCCTTTGTACGATTTCGGGGATGTCAATCACGGGCCCCATGGCCATCGACGCGAGTTGAATTTCGCAGGCGCGGTTCAGCGTCCACAGCGTGACGAAGGTCTTGGCCAAAGTCGATCCCCAGGCGAGCAGCCCGTGGTTGCGCAAAATCACGGCGGGCTTGTCCGCGACATTGCGCACCAGGCGCGGGCCTTCCTCGGCATGCACCGTGATGCCTTCGAAGTCGTGGTACGCCACCTTGTCGCGCAACTGGGCCGAATAGAAGTTGCTCATCGACAGCCCGGCTTTCGAACACGCCACGGCGATGCCGGCCGTCGTGTGCGTATGCATCACGCAGTGCGCGCCGGCAATGCCCGCGTGGATCGCGGCGTGTACCGTGAACCCGGCCGGATTCACTGGCCAGGGCGAGGCGCCCACCTTGCGGCCCTGCGTGTCGATCTTCACCAGGTTCGAAGCCTTGACTTCGCTGTAGTGCAGGCCGAACGGGTTGATGAGGAAATGCGTGTCCTGCCCTTCCAGGCGCAGCGTGATGTGGTTGTAGATCATCTCCGTCCAGCCCAGGTGGGCGAAGATGCGGTAGCACGCGGCCAGGCGAACGCGTGCGTCCCACTCGGCGTCGCTGCAGTCGATGGATCGTGTCGTCATGGGCCTCTCACTGCAAAGTGCCGGCATGGTAGCAAGGCGGTTCAGGTCGAGCGCTCTTCGCCAACCTTGCGCTGCCGCTGCCCGGCTTCGCACTCGACTTGAATCACTTCGCGCTGCACCCCGTCGATGCGCACCGCGGTGAGCTTGCCACCCCAGACGCAGCCGGTGTCCAGACCCAGCAGCTCGGGGCGATTCACCAGACCGAAAGTCGACCAATGGCCGAAGGCGATGGGTGTGCCCTGGGTTTGCCGGCCCGGCGCCTCGAACCAAGGCACCAGACCGGGTGGCGCGGCGTTCTCGCCATCCTTGGTTTTCAAGTCGAGCGTGCCGTCAGGGCCGACGAAGCGGATGCGTGTCAGCACGTTGACGATCAGGCGCAGCCGCACGAAACCGCTCAAGCCTGCGTCCCATCGCGTCGGCTCGTCGCCGTACATCGTGCGCAGGAACTCGGGCAGCTCGGCGCTGCGCAGCATGCTCCGCACTTCGTCGCCGAGGCTCAGCGTCGTCGCCAGGTCCCACTGCGGCGCGACACCGGCGTGCACCATCAGCCAGCCGTGCTCGAAGGCGGCCAGGCGCTGTTCGCGCAGCCAGGCGATCCAGGCGTCGCGGTCCGGCGCGCTCAAGACGTCGCCGAACGTGTCGCCGCGGCGCAGGCGCCGGCCGCCGAACGCGACGGCGAGCAAGTGCAGGTCGTGGTTGCCCAGAATGCACAGCGCGGAGTCTCCCAATCCGCGCAGCAGCTGCAGCGTTTCGAGCGACTGCGGCCCGCGATTCACGAGGTCACCCAGCACGTACAGCCGGTCGCGCGACGCTGAAAAGTCGAGCTGCGCGAGCAGCCGCCGCAGTGCGCCACAGCACCCCTGAACGTCGCCCACCAGATAGTTCATGCCTCGATTCTGCTACGCTGCGCTTCCCCAGTGACGGCGCCAAGCGCATGGATGTTGCCCTCCTGCTCTTCCTGATTCTTCTCAATGCCTTGTTCGCCATGTCGGAAATGGCGCTGACGGCCAGTCGCAAGGCGAGACTGCAAGTGATGGTGGAGGCCGACGACGCCGGCGCGCAGGCGGCGATGGACCTGCACGACAACCCGACGAAGTTTTTGTCGACGGTGCAGATCGGCATCACGTCGATCGGCATCCTGAACGGCATCGTCGGCGACGCCGCGTTCTCCGCGCCGTTCGCGCGCTGGTTGAACCTGACCTTCGGCATGCAGGACCGCGGCGCGGAGATTGCCGCCACCGCGATGGTGGTCATCGTCATCACGTTCCTGACGATCATCTTCGGCGAGCTGGTCCCCAAACGCGTCGGTCAGATCTACCCCGAAACAGTGGCGCGGCTCGTGGCGCGCCCGATGGAGTGGCTTTCCACCGCGGCGCGACCCTTCGTGCGCCTGCTGACGGTGTGCACCGAGGCCTGCCTGCGCTTGCTGGGCATGCACAACCCGCCGGACCGCAGCGTCACCGAGGAAGAAATCGCCGCGAGTCTGGTCGAAGGGCTGGATGCCGGCGTGATCGAGGCGCATGAGCACCAGATGGTGCGCAATGTGTTTCGCCTGGACGACCGGCAAGTCGGCTCGATGATGATCCCGCGCGCCGAGATTGTCTGGCTCGACGCCGACGACACCACCGACGACGTGTTGCGCGTCATCGCCAACGAAGAACATTCGCGCTACCCGGTGTGCCGCGGTGGCTTGGACGATGTGCTCGGCGTGGTGTCGGCGCAGACCCTGTTGCAGCGTTCGATTCAGGGTCAGCCGCTGGCGCTGACAGAGGGCCTGCAGGCTGCGGTGTTCGTCCCGGAAACGCTCTCGGGCATGGAGCTGCTCGACAATTTCCGCGCCTCGAACGCCCAACTCGTATTCGTCGTCGACGAATACGGCGAGGTGCAGGGCATGATCACGGTGCGCGATGTGCTGGAGGCCATCACCGGCGAGTTCACAACGCCGTCCAACGAGGACTCATGGGGCGTGCAGCGCGCCGATGGCACGTGGCTGTTCGACGGGCTGATTCCGGTGCCGGAGCTGAAAGACAGGCTCGCGCTGAAGGAGCTGCCCGAAGAAGACCGCGGCCGCTATAACACGCTCGCGGGAATGATCATGTTGTTGCTGGGGCGCCTGCCCAAGACCGCTGACTCGGTGGAATGGGACGGTTGGCGCTTCGAGGTGGTTGACCTCGACGGCAAGCGCGTTGACAAAGTGCTTGCCAGCCTGTTGATGCGGCGCCTGGAGGATGACGCGGCGTCGAACTGACGCGCGTCGCAGCGCGCGGTGGGTCAGGCGCGCGCGGTGCGCGCCCGCGAGGGTATCGCGTCAAGATCGTCGAAGTAGGCCGAGCCCACCGGTTCGAGCTTCGGGTTCGAATGCCGACGGTCGCCGCCGAGCATCAGCTCGCGAATTTCGGGCTGGGGCAGGAAACGCGGGTCATCGGATTCTGGCAGGCCATCGGAGTCGTCACGCTGGCTCGTCTGGAACAACGCACGCGCATCTTGCAGGTTAGGCAGTTCGCCTTCCTTCCACGTATGAACGGGAACTTGGGCGGCCTTCAAGACCTTGGTCAGACGCTCGTGGCGCTCCACGGTGCGCGTGGACTCGTTCTCGCCACGCACGTCGATGGCGGCCACCACGCGCGAGCTTGAGTCGCACACCAGCAGGTCCACGCTCAGCCGCCCGACCCGCTTCAGCCACTGGCCGTGCGGGTTCTCGGTGGGCACACTGATGAATCGAGCCAGCGGCACTTGTGCCAGGATCATGTGGTTGCGCGGCATCGCGCGGCGCAGCAATTCATAGGCTTGGCGTTCCGCCAGAGTCATGACACGCACGGCTTGCGGGGGCCAAGCCGCGACCGTGTCGAGAAATTCAGACCGCTTGGCAGATTGCTGCGCGACAGTTTTGCGCCGGTGCGACCACAGCACGAGCATCACCAGCACTGAAATCAGCAATGAGGCAAAGGTGGTCAAGTCGAGGTTCATGGCTCGCAACGAGGAACGTGAGGACCGCAGCCTAGTTTCGGCACACCTTGGTGGTCAAGTCGAGGTGCAATCAAATGAACATGACTTGCCCATTCATGCCCGGGCCGGGCGCGCGCGTCGCGTCGCCGTGTTGCGTTGCTTACACGCGGCAGTGCCAGGCGCAACAAGTTGTCGCACAGGGCTTAATCAAATTCCAAGGCTCACTTGCCAGCGATCCCGAGCAGCTCCACGTCGAAGTGCAGTGTGGCGTTCGGTGGAATTGGGCCGCCTCCGGCGCTGCCATAGGCAATCGGCGCCGGGCAGGTGAGTTTTGACTTGCCGCCGACCTTCATGCGCTGCACCCCTTCCGTCCAGCACTTGATCACCCGGTTCAGCGGGAACTCGGCGGGCTTGCCGCGCGCCAGCGAGCTGTCGAACTCCTTGCCGTCCGGGAACGTGCCGCGGTAGTGCACCTTGACGACATCGGTGGCACCCGGGCTCGGCCCCGTGCCTTCCTTCAGCGCAAGGTACACCAGACCGCTGGCGGTGACGACCGCGCCGGGCTCCTTCGCCGCAATCGCGGCGGCATCGGCCTGAGCGTGCGCGTTCGATATCGACAGGACAAGCGAAAACGACGCGAGCAGGGCGGCAAACAAATGAGACTTCACGAGCGACTCCAGGCAAAAGGTGGGGCGCCATCATATCGAGGCCACTCACTCACAGGGTGCCGTGCGGGCCCACGCGCGCCCAACGGGGCCCGTTCAATAGCTGAAGGCCAGGCCCAGCAGTGCCTGGGCCTGCGTCAGCGCATCGCCTTTGATCGACACCGTGCAGCCGCCGGAACAAAGAAACGAACCACCGCTGTTGATGAGCGTGGCCACGCCGCGCAACTCGGCGCGCAGACCCAACCAAGGCGTGACCGGCCAAGCGTAGCCGACGCCGAGGTTCATCGACGCGCGGACTTCGGTGTCGAAGCCGGCCAGGCCTGGCGCGAACCGGGTGAGGCCCAACCCGCCGAGCACGTAAACACCCTGGCCGACCCGCGCATCGACGTAGTTGGTGCCGCCCAGGTGGACATGCGTCACTTGCAAGGGCAGGTGCCGCGGCGTGGCGCCGCCGGTTGCACCCGGCACATCGAGCGAGGTTCGCTGGTGCGAGACGAACACCTGGAGCTGCCGTGCGGTGTCGAGCGTCCATTCAATGCTGCCGGATGCGGTGGCACCGGCGTCGAGCCGCAGCGCCTGATCCGCGGCGGGCGGCGTTGCCGCACTGCGTTGCAAGCCGCTGCCGCCGCCGGCAAAACCGGCGTACAACGTCATGCCGCTGCCCTGCGCTGCGGCGCATGGTGTGGCGAACATCAGCAAGGCGACAAACAGGCGACCGAAGACTGGATCAGTCATGCCTGCGATCTTAGAGGGGGAGATGCCGGCATCAATGCGTGGTTTCGTCGCAACTCTATGACCTGCGGCGATATTCTTCTGGCACCAGGAAGCGTGAGTTTGTTTGCGATGCGTGCGTGCAAGTTGTTTCGGTGTCGCGGCGGGGCCGATTTGCATCCCCTCGTATGCGGGGCGACACCCGCTTCTGGGTGTCGCGGGAGGCCGCAGACGCTGCGATGCTTGCGCCATGGATTCGTCAGGGCCAGTGGCCAACGAATCGAACCCAGCAAAAGGAAATCGGAAATGACAGTTGCCTCAATGTTCGGTCAACTCACCCAAAGCACGTTCACCAGTGATGCAGCCATGCAGCGCTCCCGCGAGGGCTACCGGCCGAAGGTCAGCCCGCTGCGCAGCGGGCAAGCACAACTGGCGCTGTGGAGCGAGCGGCTGACGCAACAGAGTGAACTCGCCACAGCCCGCCAGATCGCCGGCCTGTCCGATGCTGAATTGGCCACGCTGGCCACCGAATTCGCGCTCTCACCGCGCTACCGGCGTACCGACAAGATGCGCTTTGCCGCGCCCGCGGGAGTGGTGGCTTTCGCCGCGGGCTTGTTGGGGCTGATGCTGCAGGATGCGTCGCTCGGCGCGGCGGGTCGCGGCATGTTGTCGGCATTCGAAGTGCTTTGCCTGGGCAGCCTGCTCGGCGGTTTGGTCGCCGTGGCGTTCGCGACGACAAAGGCCTTCGGTCTCACCTCAGTGCAGCTCGCCTACGGCCAGGCGGGTCTGTACTGCGGCGTGCTCGACGAGCAACACCCCTGGTTGTACAAGACCTTCCTGCTGATGCGCAATGCCGCGGCCCTTGAGTATCGAGACACCGTGTTGCGCGACCGCGGCGTGTTGCGTGGCGTCGATTGCGTGTTGATGCGCGAGATCGCCCACGCCGATGAAGAGCGCGTGATGACGTTGACGGCTCGCGCGGTCGCCGAACAGGTGCAGGGTCGCGAGGCCGGCGTCGAGCACCCCGCGGACACGGGTCACGCCGAGCCGCGCCTCACGCTCGTGGACAACGGGGTCATCAGCGCGGCTGCGTGATCGCGGCGCGCAATTCGACGAGTTTGGCCTTCAGTTGGCGCGCATTGTCTTTGCCGATACGCAAAATCAGTTTCTGACCCGAAGACCGGTCTTCCAGCTCCGGGTCGGCAAACTCCACCATCACCCAGGGCCGCGCCGGCTGGATCGGCCCCTTCACGTTGGCCAACTTGACCTCGATCGGTTCGGGGATCGGGGGCGCATCCAACATGTGATCGATCACGGCGATCACCCGGTCGTTGAAGTAACTGCCCGGGTAGCCCAGGTTTTCATAAGCGCGCTGGAACTGTGGATAGGCGCGGCGGTACAACGCGGCCACGCGTTGCATGTCGAGCGTCTCGATCCACGCCACAAAAGCTGAATAGCGCTTCGCATTGGCGACTGCGATGGTTTGCGAATCGGCCGAGGTCTCGGTCGCAAACCGCCCGCTTGTCGGGTGTACCGGCCAGAACCTGGCGGGTGAGTGCGAGCGGGTCAGGCTGTCCACAGTCACCGCGACGCGGTGCGCGAACGCGTCTGTGTTGAGCCATTGCAACACGGCGCGCTCGCCGAAGGTCTCGGTCAACGCGTCGGCCAGTGTGTGCGGCGCTGGCGCCGCGGATGCAGCCGCAAGTGGCGCGGCGGGCGATGCGAGGTCGAGCGGGTAGCGAATCGCCGACGCCCCGGCCTGCGGCGGTGCTGTCACTTGCGGCGCCGACGCCGCGGGTGCAATCGCGGCTTTCGGTGGCCCGGCGCGTTGTTCGAGCTGCCACCAGTACAACCCACTGACGAGCAGACCGAGCAGGGCTGCGGAAAGCGTCCATAGCGCGGCTGGTTTCATGTCGGCCTCCGATACCTGCGCGAAATTTCGTGGGGCACGGAACCGCGCAGGCTAGTCGACTGCCTCGGCACCGCTCATGAGCGCGAAAAACCGTGCCGCGTCGATATTGCCGCCCGACAGCGTGACGCCGATGCGCTTGCCGCGAAACGGTTCGGGGTGGTGCAACAGCGCCGCGAGTGCGCACGCGCCGGAGGGCTCGAGCACGACTTTCATGCGCTCGAATGCGAAGCGCATCGCCTCCACCACTACGGGGTCGGGAACGGTGAGCACCTCACGCACCAGGGCCTGGATCACCTCGAAAGGCTGCTGCCCGACCGCCTGCGTTTGTTGTCCATCGCAAATGGTGCGCGGCACCTCGATGCTGACGATGCGTCCGCTGCGCAGCGATTGCTGCATGTCATTGCCGCGCTCGGGCTCGGCGCCGTACAGGGCAATGTCGGGCAGCAGGTGTCGGGCCGCGACGGCGCAGCCCGACAGCAAGCCGCCGCCGCCGGCGCAGACGATCAGGGCATCGAGTTCGCCGCAGTCTTCGATCAGTTCGAGGGCGGTGGTGCCCTGGCCGGCCATCACGGGAAGGTGATCGAACGGCGGTATCAGTTCGCAGCCGCGTTCGTCAACGATGCGCTTGGCGATCGCTGCCCGATCCTCCTTGTAGCGGTCGTACAAAACCACTTCGGCGCCGTAGCCACGCGTCGCCGCCACCTTGTTGGCCGGCGCATCGAGCGGCATCACGATCGTCGCGCGGCACCCATGCAGGCGCGCCGCCAGCGCCACGGCCTGCGCGTGATTGCCCGACGAAAACGCAACGACGCCGCGCGCGCGCTGCTCATCGCTCAAACCATTCACCGCATTGAAGCCGCCGCGAAACTTGAACGCGCCCATGCGTTGCAGGTTCTCGGCCTTCATGAACACTTGCGCGCCGAGCATCGCGTCGAGCGTGCTCGAGCGCAGCACCGGGGTGCGGTGCGCCACGCCTTTCAGGCGCTTCGCCGCGGCGCGTACATCTTCAAACTTCAACATCGTCTCTCGATTCCTGGTTTCGGCAGGCGACGATCCTACGCCGCGTCGGAGGGTTCGGTGTCGCCGCCGGCCAGCGCATCGCTGCGGCACAAGGCCATCAAGGCACGCAGCCTGGGCTGGCCGAGCGCGCGCAATGTGCGTATGTTCGCTTCGTAAATCGAGGCGGCATCCGGCAACGCGGCGACGCCGCGCGCCACGCTGGCCTCGCGCAGCAAGTGCAACATCGGGTAGGGCGAGCGGTTCGTCGCGTTGTCCACGGCGTCGCGCGCCGTGCCGGCAAAGCGATAGTCGGGGTGAAAACTCGCGATCTGCAGCACGCCATCGAAACCCGCACCGGCCAACAGGGCTTCGGCTTCGGTGAGGAACTGGTTGTACGCGTCGAAGTCAGTCAGCACGTTCGGGTGGATCAACAACGTGGTGTCGGTCAGCGCCGGGTCACTGTGCACCAGCAGCTGCATTTCGCCCAGCAGCGCCGCCAGCAGACCCGCGTCGTCCGTGGCGCCACACGCGGTGTAGCGGATCTGGCCGTGCGCCTGCACCGCTTTGGCGAATGGGCACAGGTTCAGGCCGATCACGACCCGATCCACCCAAGCGCGGGTTTCCGCAATGACCTCGGCAAAGGCGACGGCGTGCTGCAAGGCGGTCGCTACCCCGTGGCCTTGCCGAATTGCTGTATGGCCGCAGGCGTGGGCGTCGTTCCGGCGCCAGGTTCCTGCGGGAGCTTGAACCAACCGTCGGCGACGTCGGCCGGATCGGTGAAGCAGTCCTTGATCCAGGGGATGTATTCGAGCACCGCGATGGCCGGATGCGCGTAGGCCAGGTGCACGTGCACCTGGCTCATGTCACCCGCGTGCGGTGCGACCGGCAGGTGCAGCGCATGCGCCATCTCGCACACGCGCAGCACCTCGGTGATGCCGGCCATGCGCGTCACGTCGGGCTGCACCCAGTGAATCGCCTGCTGGGCAAAGAACTCGGCGAAGGCGTCGGTGGTGTAGAGCTGTTCGCCCAGGGCGACGGGAATGCGGGTCGAGCGCGCCAGTTGAGCGTGGCCTTTCACGTCGTCGTACCACAGCGGCTCTTCGAACCAGTAGACGTCCAGGTCTTGCGCGGCATGGCAAAAGCGCTGGCAGGTCGGCAGGTCCCACTTGCCGTTGCCGTCGATCGCCAGCGTCACGTTGTCGCCGATCGCCTTGCGCACGGCGCGCAGGCGCTTCAGGTCGCGCGTCACCTCCGAGCCCACCTTGATCTTGATGCCGGTGAAGCCTTGGCCCACCGCGCCTTGCGCGCCACTGAGCAGCGCGTCGTCGCTCAAGCTGAGCCAGCCGATGTCGGTGTTGTAGGCGCGCACCTTGTCGCGCGCCTGGCCGCCGAGCAACTTCCACAACGGTTGTTGCGCCGCCTTGGCCTTTACGTCCCATAGCGCGATGTCGATTGCCGCATGCGCCAGCGTCGTGATGCCGGCGCGCCCAACCCACTGCAACGCCGGGTGGCGCGCGATGGCTCGCCACAACCGCGTGATGTCGCGCGCGTCTTGCCCGATCAACAGCGGCGCCATGCAGGTCGCGATGCAGCGCGTGATCAACTGGTCGCTTGCGAGATGCGCATGCGTTCCGGTGTAGCCCCAGCCGCTGAAGCCCCCTTCCACGTCGATGCGCGCGCCCACCACGCCCCAGTGCGACACCGTGTGCGTGCTGTCGGCGATCTGCGTGCCGGTGACCGGCACATGCAAGATGAACGGGGTGACGGCTTCGATGCGCATGGTTTATCGTAACGCCGCCACGGCGGCAGGCTCGCGACATGCATTTACGTCAAATTGCACAGGGGCTGTGGTTCGTCATCGGCCCTCGGAGCGGCTCTCCGGATGTGGTCAGCATGCCGCGGTCGTGGCGGCAGGGCGATGGCGGTGCCCCCGTTCTCCGGCCCACGCTCGCGGGGCACCGGATTGAGACCGGCGGCGTCACGCCATCAACACGGTGAAGCCCTGGATACGTTGGGGACACCGCGAATGGTGCCTGCGCCCGGGGGCACCACCACCGCCCTGCTGAACCTGTGATGGTGTGCCACGCCTCTGCCTGCCGCTCGGGTGCCATGGGCAGGTGGTTCGGGGTACGGGCGCAGGCACCATTCGCGGTGTCCTCAACCTGCGCACGAAAACACGTTGTTGATGGCCCTACGACAGTGGGCCGAATCCGGTGTCCCGCGAGCGTGGGCCGGAGAACGTACCCCGGGCCACCTGCCCACGCTCAACCGTTGCACGCGGGTCAAGCAGCCATGGTCGATAGTCACCGGCAACCGGGCCGATGGGGTTCACGCTCACGCGCGGCGCTCGAACGCGAGTTTGATGCCCAGCGCAATCAGCACCGCCCCGCTGGACCGATAGAGCCACACCAGAACTCCCGGGCGTGAGCGCAACCAGCCCGACAGCAAACCCGCGAAGTAACCCACCGGCCCCTTGACGACAAAGGTGAGCCCGGCGAACACCAGCCCGAGCACGAACACCGCCAAGGCCGGATGTTCGGCACCCGGTGACACGAACTGCGGCAGGAACGCGAAGTAGAAAACCGCGATCTTCGGATTCGCCAGGTTCGATAGCGCGCCGTCGCCGAACAGCCGGGGCAGCGAGCGCGCCGACGATGTGGTGACGACCCACGCCGTCGCTCGCGTGCGGAGCAATCCCACGCCCAGGTAGATGAGGTACGCGGCACCAAGCAATTTGAGCGCGATGAACAGCCACTCTGACGTGCGCAGAATGGCACCGAGGCCGAGTGTGGCGAGGAGCGTGTGGCCGACCAGACCAACGCTCACGCCAGCCGCCGTGACGACACCCGCTGCCGTACCTTGGGCGATCGAGCGTGACATCACGAGCACCATGTCCTGACCAGGTGTGACGATCAGCAGCAGCGACGCCAGGATGAAGACTACCCAGGAGATCTCAGCCATGCATGCCTTCGTAGTTGGGCAGGGTATGCATGCCAACAGGGCCGCGCCGCGCCCGGCCCTGTTGGCGCTCAATACGTGGCGCGCCCGCCCGACAAATCGAACACCGCGCCGGTGCTGAACGAGCAATCGGACGACGACAACCACGCCACCATCGCCGCCACTTCTTCGACGCCGAGAAAGCGCGCCATCGGAATCTTCGACAGCATGAAGTCGATGTGCTGCTGCGTCATCGAATCGAACATGCCGGTCTTGGCCGCTGCCGGGGTGATGGCGTTGACGAGCACGCCCTTGGTGGCGAGTTCCTTGCCGAGCGACTTGGTGAGCGCGATCACGCCCGCCTTGGACGCGCTGTAGTGCGACGCGTTAGGGTTGCCTTCCTTGCCCGCCACCGAGGCGATGTTGACGATGCGCCCATAGCCTTTGGCGACCATGTGCGGCACGACGGCGCGGCAGGTGAGGTAGGGGCCGATCAGGTTCACCTCGATGACGCGGCGCCACACGGCAGGGTCGAGTTCCCAGGTCGCTCCGTTGCCACCCGTGATGCCGGCGTTGTTCAGCAAGATGTCGATGCGCTTGTGCTCGGTGATCACATGGGCCGTGGCCTGCATCACCGCCTGGTCGTCGGTAAGTTCGACCACGGCGCTGTGCGTCGGGCCGATCGCCAGCAGCTTTTCGCGCGCCTGCGCGAGCCTGGCGGCATCGATGTCCCACAGCACCACAGTCGCGCCGCTGCGCAGCATGCGCTCGGCGCAGGCATAGCCTATGCCTTGGGCGCCGCCAGTGATCACCGCGACGCGATGGGTCAAGTCGATCTGGTTCATCGCAGCATGCCTTTCAACGCGGTCTCGCTGTTCGGCGAATTGCGGCAGTCGTCGATGTACTGGCGCACGATGTCGGCAAAGCTCGCCGCCGGCTTCAAGCCCAGACGTGTGGCGCGGGCGAACGTCGCGCCCTTGGGCCAGTTGGCCACGATGCCGGCGATGCGCTCGTCACGCACATAGCGCACGCGGTCCCGGACCTTCTTCCCGGCCACGCTTTCCAACGCGGCGAGCATGTCGCCGACGCGCACATTCAATGCCGGCAGGTTCAGCGCGAGGCGCCCGCCCAGCTCGGCGCGGCTCGCTTCGAAGACGCGGATCAACCCCTCGATCGTCAGCGCGGGCGACGACACCGGGTGCGACACGTCCACATCCACGGGAAGAATCGACTCCTCGCCCGCGAGTGGCTCACGGATGATGCCGGAGAAGAATGACGACGCGGCGCCGTTCGGCCTGCCGGGGCGCACCGTCACCGTCATCAGGCGCGCGCTGCGCCCGTCGATGTAGCCTTTGCGCGTGTAGTCGGATACCAAATGCTCGCAGATGAGTTTCTGCGCGCCATAGCTGGTTTGCGGCGCCGGCAGGGTGTCGTCGCCCACGAGCTGGGGCATGGGCACGCTCGCATCCGGCCCGAACACTGCCACCGAGCTGGAGAACACGACGCGCGGCGCGGCGCCGCCGCCTGCGACGTTCAGGCGCAAGGCGTCGAGCAGCGCGCGTGTGCTGTCGAGGTTCGAGCGCAGGCCGAGTTCGAAGTCGGCCTCGCATTCGCCCGACACGGCTGAGGCGAGGTGGAACACGCCGTCAAAGTTTTCTTCGCGGATCTGCGCGCATTGCGTGAGCAGCGCGCCGGTGCGCGCCTGGACGCGCGCATCGGCAAGTAGCTCGGGGCGTGGTGCCACTTGGTCGGCCAGCACGATGCTGTGAATTTTCTGACCGGCGAGTTGGCCGCGGGCGAGCAGCGCGCTGGCCAGACGCGAGCCGACGAAGCCGCCGCCGCCGGTGATCAGGAGTTTCATGGGGATCAGCCTTTCTGTTGTGGTTTATAAGGTTGGAACCAGGTCAGGCCCGCCGAGGTGCCGGCCTTCGGGCGGTATTCGCAGCCGACGAAACCGTCCCACTTCAGCTCGTCGAGCAGGCTGAACAGATAAGGGTGGAACAGCTCGCCGCGATCGGGTTCGTTGCGATCGGGCACGCCGGCAATCTGGAAGTGGCCCACGCGACCTCGGTGCTGCGGGTCGGCCAGGTACTTGCGAATTTTCATCGCCACATCGCCCTCGACGATCTGGCAGTGGTACAGATCCATTTGCACGAACAGGTTCGGCGCGCCGATCTCGCGGATGATTTCGTGCGCATGGTCCTGGCGGTTCAGGAAGTAGCCCGGCACGTCGCGCGTATTGATGGGCTCCAGCAGAATCTGCACGCCGGCTTTGGCCGCTTGCTCAGCCGCCCAGATGAGATTGGCGATGTAGGTGGCGCGGTGTGTCGCGCGATCGGCGCCCTCGGGCAGCAGGCCGGCCATCAGGTGCACGCGGGTGCAGCCCAGCGCCTGGGCATAGGGCAGGGCAAGCTCCAGCACACCGGCGCGAAATTGCGCTTCGCGGCCGGGCAGGCTGGCCAGGCCGCGCTCGCCTTTGTCCCAGTCGCCCGGTGGGCCGTTGAACAGCGCCTGCGTCAGCCCATGGGCCTTCAGGCGTTTCGCGATATCGCTTTTGTCGAAGGCGTAGGGGAACAGATACTCCACGGCCGTGAAGCCGTCGGCCGCGGCGGCGGCGAAGCGGTCGAGGAAATCGACCTCGGTGTACATCATCGAGAGGTTGGCGGCAAAACGTGGCATGGCTGTGGTCTCTGCAGGGTTACCAGGATGCGCCGAAGGCGCTGCGCAACTCGTCGATCTGCACCTCGCTCAACGGCGCGGGGCGAGGCTGCGACATGAGCCAGAGCCTGGCGGTTTCTTCGAGTTCTTCGAGCGTGGCCATCGCCGCGCCGGGCGACTCGTGCCAGACGTTCGGGCCGAGGCGCTCATGCAACACGGCGCGCAGCGCGTGGCCGCGTTGCCGCGCGGCGGTGATGGCGTGTGTCAGGTCCTCGGCCAGCGCCGGGTCGCCGGGGCGCCGATAAGGGATGAGCGGCACATGGCCGACCTTCATGACGAAGTAGGGCGTGATTGGTGGCAGGGCATCCGCGGCGCTCCACGCACCGGCCAGCGTGAGCGCGACGAGGTGCGTCGAGTGCGTATGGATCACGCATCGCGCGTTTGTGTCGGCGGCGTAGATGGCACGGTGCAGCGCCAGCGTTTTGCTCGCTCGCGCGCCGCTCACCTGTTCGCCGCTGGCGCTGACGTGAGCCAGCGCATCGGCCTGCAAAAACCCGAGGCAGGCGTCGGTGGGCGTGATCAGGAAGCCGCGCCCCTCATTCAAGCGCACGCTGATGTTGCCGGCGGTGGCGTGCACATAGCCGCGCTCGAACAGGGAGCGGCCGACGCGGCACATCTCGTCGCGCAATGCGGCATCAAGCGCCATGCACACTCATCTTCAGCGCGTCGGAGAAGAAATCGGGCCCGCCGAAATTGCCCGACTTCAGCGCCAGCCACAGCGGCCGGCCCTGCGCCTGCGTCCAGGGCACGCCCGGGCAGATGCTCGGGCCGATGCGCAACGCCTCGACGCGCAAGGCCTGCACCACGGCACCGGAAGTTTCGCCACCGGCGACAACCAGGCGCTGCACGCCGCCCTCGATGAGGCGCCGCGCGATCTGCGCCAAGGCGCCCTCGACCAACGCGCCAGCGTGCGCCATGCCCAGTTCGGTTTGCACCGCTTCGAGTTCAGCCACGCCCGTGGTGGCGTAGATCAGCACCGGCCCGCGGTCGAGCCGTTCGCGCGCCCAGTTCACCGCCCGGTCCACCACCGGTTCAGAGCGGGCGAGCGCGCGCGGGTCGATCGCCAGCGCCGGCTGACCCGAACTGCGCCAGGCATCGACCTGGGCGTTCGTTGCGGTGGAGCACGAGCCGGAAATTACCGCGGCGCGGCCGGCCATGCGGTCCAGCAGCGCCGCCTGCGGGTCGGGGGTGAGCCAGCCGCGTTCGCGGTAGACCTTGGGCAGGCCCAGCGCCAGGCCGGACCCGGCGGTGACCAGCGGCAGGTCGGCACAAGCCTGCGCCAGCACATGCAGGTCGGCGTCGGCCAGGCAATCGGCAATCGCGACGCGCACGCCCTGGGCCTGCAAGGCGCTGATCCCCGCCTGCACGGCCACGGCGCCCTGCGTCACGACGTCGTGTCGCAGCAGCCCCACGCGCTCGACAAACTGCGACTGCAGCACGCGCACCAGGTTCGAGTCGCGCATTGGCGTGAGCGGGTGGTTGCGCATGCCGGAATCGGAAAGCAACTGATCGCCGACGAACAGGTGGCCACGGTAGATGGTGCGGCCGTTCACCGGGAACGCCGGGCAGGCGATCGTGAAGTCGCAGGCGAGCGCTTCCATTAGCGCGTCGGTCACCGGGCCGATGTTGCCCTTTGCGGTGGAGTCGAAGGTCGAGCAATACTTGAAGTAGAAGCGCCGTGCGCCCGCGCCACGCAGCCAGTTCAGTGCCGCCAGCGACGAACGCACCGCGTCGTCAGCTGGCGTGGTGCGCGATTTCAGGGCGACGACGACGGCGTCGGCGTCCGGCACACCGGCGTCGGGCACGCCCACCGTGAGCAAGGTGCGCATGCCCGCCTGGACCAGCATGCCGGCGACATCGGTCGCGCCGGTGAAGTCGTCGGCGATCACGCCGAGCACGATGCGCTTGTTCATGCGGGTAGCGTCCTGGTCGTTCGTGGCTTGCGGGTTCTGCCGATTCTTGCACCAACCTTGTCTGGCGGCAGCGCTGCGCCATTCTCAAGCCGCCATTGGCCGCGCCGCAGGTGCTCGGTCGCGCAGCGTCGCGCCGCATCGGCGTCGCGCGCCGCGATGGCCTCGACGATCGCGCGGTGTTCGGCGCGCACTTGCTGCAAGAACTCCGGGTGCTGCGCTTCGTTGCCCTTGGTGATGCGCATCGCCTCACGCAGGTACTGCTCAAGAAAGCTGAGCAGCCGGGCGAACTGCGGGTTGCCAGTGGATTCGGCGATGGCGCAATGAAACGCCATGTCTTCGTCGACGCCGTCGCGGCCTTGCGCCATCGCGGTGTCGATCGCCAGCAGCGCGCGCTTGAGGGTGCGCACCTGCTCGCGCGTGGCGCGCTCGGCCGCCAGCGCCGCCATCTCGCCCTCCAGCACGCGGCGCAGCTCCACGACCTGGATCACCGCGGTCATGGATTCCAGCACGCTCGGGTCAAAGGCCAGCGGCTGGTGCAACGGCGGCGCGGCAACAAAGACCCCTGAGCCCTGGCGTGAGCGCACCAGGCCGCGCGACTTGAGCTGGTGCACCGCCTCGCGCACGACGGTGCGCGACACGCCGTGCTGCAATGCGATCTGGGTTTCGGTGGGCAGCCGGTCGCCGGGGCCGAGCGCGCCGGAATCAAGCTGCGCCGCGAGCAGGCTCGCGAGCCGGTCTGACAGACGCTCGGCGACCAAAATTGGCATGATGGTCAGGTTATCACATGACTTTTCCCGCCGGCAACGGGTAACTACCGAGCGACGCTCGGGCCCATCGACGCTATCGTCGCCTGGACAGGCTGGCGTCAGCCGGTCGGTGGTAGCCGGTCGGGGTCAGCCAGTCGGTGCCAACCAGTGGGTGTCAGCAAGTATTAGCCAGGGTGAGGCGTGAGCGTATGGCCAGCGTGACGATCCGTGGGGTGAAGAAGCGCTTCGGCGATGTCGAGGTGCTGCATGGCGTGGACATCGACATCCCTGACGGTTCGTTCACCGTGCTCGTCGGCCCCTCGGGCTGCGGCAAGTCCACGCTGTTGCGCATGATCGCTGGCCTGGAGAACATCTCCGACGGTGAGGTGCTGATCGGCGGCCGCGTCGTGAACCTGATGCAGCCCAAGGAACGCGACATCGCGATGGTGTTCCAGAACTACGCCCTGTATCCGCACATGACGGTGCGCGAGAACATGGCGTTCTCACTCGCGCTGGCGAAGAAGAGCCAGGAAACGATAGACGCCACCGTGGCGCGCGCCGCCGAGATCCTCGGCCTGGGCGCGCTGCTGGAGCGCTACCCGCGCCAGCTCTCGGGCGGCCAGCGCCAGCGCGTTGCGATGGGGCGCGCGATCGTGCGCAACCCGCAGGTGTTCCTGTTCGACGAGCCGCTGTCCAATCTCGATGCGAAGCTGCGCGTCGCGATGCGCGGTGAAATCAAGGAGCTGCATCAGCGCCTGAAAACAACGTCGGTCTACGTCACCCACGACCAGATCGAAGCCATGACGATGGGCGACAAAATCGTCGTGATGCGCGACGGCTACATCGAGCAGACCGGCAGTCCGCTCGACTTGTATGACCACCCCGCGAACCAGTTCGTCGCCGGTTTCATCGGCTCGCCCGCGATGAACTTCCTGCCCGGCACGCTCAAGCGCGCCGCCGCGGCCGCATTCGTCGAACTGCACGACGGCACGCGCCTGGAGGCACCGCCGCTGTCGGGCGGGGTCGACGGCCAGCCAGTGATCCTGGGCACGCGGCCCGAGCATCTGTCGCTCGCCGCCAGCGGCGGCATCTCGGCGCAGGTGGTCGTGATGGAGCCCACCGGCATGGATACCTTCATCGCGTGCCGCCATGAAGGCGTGGACATGGCCGCGGTGTTCCGCGAGCGCCACGACTTCGCCCCCGGCAGTACCATTCACCTGCTGCCCGATTTGCAGCGTGCGCATTTGTTCGATGCAGGCAATGGCCAGCGCCTGTCGGCCTGACTGTTCTTGCGACCCAGACCCGCGCTGAGCGTTCCCGTTTCCAGCGTCAACCCCCGCGTTCCACAAGGAGACTCATGATGACCCCATTCAATCGCCGCAAATTCCTCGAAAGCTCCGCCGGCGTTGCCGCCGCGGCCACGATCGGCACCGGTGCCGCCGTCCTGGCGCCGGCAGTGCACGCGCAGGCGCTTGCCTTCAAGCCCGAAAAGGGCGCCAAGCTGCGCGTGCTGCGCTGGAGCCGCTTCGTGCAGGGCGACATCGACGCCTACATGGTGAACGTCAAGAAGTTCACCGAGAAGACGGGCATCGAAGTGCGCGTTGACAACGAAGGCTGGGAAGACGTGCGCCCGAAGGCCGCGGTGGCCGCCAACACCGGCGCCGGGCCCGACATCATTCTGTCGACGAACGACGACGCGAACCTCTACCCCGAGAAGCTGCTCGACGTGACCGATCTCGCCACCTATCTCGGCAAGAAATACGGCGGCTGGTACCCGGCGTGTGAGGCCTACCTGCGCCCCGACGGCAAGAAGTGGATAGGCATCGCCCTGGGTGCTGCCGGTGCGATGCTGGTGTACCGCCAGAGCATGGTCAAAGCGGCTGGCTTCGACACCTTCCCGAAAGACACCGCCGGCTACCTCAGCATGCTCAAGGCCTTGCACGCCAAGGGTACGCCCGGCGGCATGGCGCTGGGCAACGCGACGGGCGACGGCCTGTGGTGCAACTGGCTGATCTGGTCGCACGGCGGGCAGCTCGTCGACAAGAGCAACAAGGTCGTGATCGACAGCGCCGAAACGCTCAGAGCGCTCGAATACGCGAAAGAGATGTACGCGACCTTCATTCCGGGCACGTTGTCGTGGCTCGATCCTAACAACAACAAGGCCTTCCTCGACGGCCAGATCAGCGTGACGAACAACGGCATCTCGATCTACTACGCGACCAAGACCTCGGCCGATCAGAAAGTCAAGGATCTCAGGGAAGACGTGTACCACGCGCAATACCCGATCGGGCCGGTGGGCGTGCCGACCGAGTCGCACCTGTTCTTCAACCAAATGATCATGAAGTACACGAAGTTCCCGCAGGCAGCGAAGGAGTTTCTGCGCTTCATGATGGAGCAGGAGCAGTTCGACCCGTGGCTCACGGCTGCTGGCGCCTACATCGCGCCACCGCTGGCGGAGTACGCGAAGGTGGGAATCTTCACCTCCGACCCGAAGCACACGCCGTACCGCGACTGCCTGAAGAACCTGCGCCCGGCCGGTTACGCCGGAACGCTGGGTTATGCATCGGCAGGCGCCGCGGCTGACTTCATCGTCGTGAACATGGTCGCGGAAGCCGCGAGCGGCTCGAAGACGCCCAAGGAAGCGGCCGAGCGCGCGCAGAAGCGAGCCGAGCGTTACTACAAGGTTTGATCCCTCGGAGAAGTTCGTGGATACCGGCTTTCGCCGGCATGACACTTGCATCGTCATCCCGGCGAGCGCCGGGATCCACCGCTTCGATCAACAAGTGTTTCAACGAGTGGCTACGGCGCCGGTCGATTCTCAATGCTAGAAAAACTCCAGAACAGTCGCAACGCGCTCGGCCTGGTCTTCATGCTGCCGGCCGCCGTGTTGTTGCTGTTGTTCTTGACCTATCCGCTCGGCCTGGGTGTGTGGCTGGGCTTCACTGACGCCAAGGTCGGTCGGCCGGGGCAGTGGATCGGCATTGAGAATTACGTCTATCTCGCCACCGACCATGTCACACAGCTCGCACTGTTCAACACACTGTTCTACACGACGATCGCCAGCGTCCTGAAGTTCTTCCTCGGCCTGTGGCTCGCGCTGCTGCTGAACAAGAACATCCGCTGCAAGAGTTTCTTCCGCGCCGTCATCCTGCTGCCCTACATCGTGCCGACGGCCTTGTCGGCGATCGCGTTCTGGTGGATCTTCGATGCGCAGTTCTCCATCATCAGCTGGGTGCTGGTGAAGATGGGCTGGATCGACCACTACATCGACTTTCTCGGCAGCCCGTGGAATGCGCGCTTTTCCGTGATCGCCGCGAACGTGTGGCGTGGCGTGCCCTTCGTCGCGATCACGCTGCTCGCCGGCCAGCAGACGATCTCGCCGTCGTACTACGAAGCCTCGGCGATCGACGGTGCGACGCCGTGGCAGCAGTTCCGCCACGTCACGATGCCGCTGCTCACGCCCATCATTGCCGTCGTGATGACGTTCTCGGTGCTGTTCACCTTCACCGACTTCCAGTTGATCTACGTCATCACGCGCGGCGGCCCGCTGAACGCGACGCACCTGATGGCCACACTGTCGTTCCAGCGCGCCATTTCCGGCGGCGCGCTCGGCGAGGGCGCGGCGATCTCGATCGCGATGGTGCCGTTCCTGCTGGCCGCCATCATGTTCAGCTACTTCGGGTTGCAACGCCGCACCTGGCAACAAGGAGGGGCGGACAAATGAGCAGTGCCATCAGCAATGCCGATATGGGTGGCATGGGGTTTCTCGACTCCACACCGCGCAAACTGGTCACCGTCTACCTGCCGCTGTTCATCTTCCTGTTCGTGCTGCTGTTTCCGTTTTACTGGATGGCCGTCACGTCGTTCAAGCCGAACAACGAACTGCTCTCGCGTGACGGCAATCCGTTCTGGGTCATCGAGCCCACACTCGCGCATGTGAAGAAGCTGCTGTTCGACACGGCCTATCCGCAGTGGATGTGGAACACGGTGCTGGTGTCGGTGGTCTCCACGTTCTTCTCGCTCTTCGCCTCGGTGCTGGCCGCCTATGCGATCGAGCGCCTGCGCTTTTCGGGGGCGAAGAATGTCGGCCTGGCGATCTTTCTTGCCTACCTCGTGCCGCCGTCGATTCTGTTCATTCCGCTGGCATCCGTCGTGTTTCAGCTCGGCTTGTTCGACACCCGGTTGGCGCTGATCCTGACCTACCCGACCTTCCTGATCCCGTTTTGCACCTGGCTGCTGATGGGTTACTTCCGCACGATACCGTTCGAGCTTGAGGAATGCGCGCTCATCGACGGCGCGACGCGTTGGCAAAGTCTCACGCGCATCATCTTGCCGCTCGCGATTCCCGGTCTCATCTCCGCGGCGATCTTCTGCCTCACTTTATGTTGGAATGAGTTCATCTACGCACTCACCTTCATCAACACCACTGACAAGAAAACGGTGCCGGTGGCGATCCTGTCGGCCTTCACCGATGGCGATCAA
>JANOLJ010000450.1:0-9988 GCA_031419715.1 Burkholderiales bacterium
CCCCCCCCCCCACCCCCCCCCCCGGCCACCGGGGCGCCGCCCCGCGGGGGGGCTGCCCCGGGTGGTGCGCCGCTGGGGGGGGGGGGGGCCCCGGGGCGCCGGCCCCATGCGCGGTGTCCCCAACACATCCAGGGCGAAACCGTGTTGACGAGGCATCGGATTGCAGGCCGCAACCGTGCCCCGCGAGCGTGGGCCGGAGAACGGGGGCGCCGCCGTCGCCCTGGCGTGGAGACCTGAACAGTCTGAACGCACGCCCGCAGACGGCACCGGGCCGAATGCGCACCTTCGCGCCGCTGTGGTGGTTCGTGCGTCGTAGGTCGCGCGCAGCGCGATGGAGCAAATGAAGTGAACGCGCCAATCGCACCTGAACAGATCGAACGCCGCGCAAGCCCGTTCGATCTCGACGACGACGCCACGTACCGGTGCTGGCGCGAATGGAAGCTTTGCACGCAACCCAAGCACATCGACGACCTGATGGTCGACGTGACCGATCCACGCATGCTCACCGAAGCCGAACGCGCCGCGCTGCTGGAGCGAATTGCGCGCGCGAACTTCGCGATCTATCGCTCGCGTCAGCACGATGAAGACCCGAACCTGGCGCGCGCGCTCGGCGCCCAACTCGGCTTGAACCGGCTCGACGCGAACTGGCTCGCCGACGAAGACGGGATTTCCCGGGTCGCGGTGTCGGATCGATCAGACGGCCGCGGCGGCTTCATCCCGTATACCAACCGCGCCATCGGCTGGCACACCGACGGCTACTACCACCCCGAGCAGCGCCGCATTCAGGCGATGATCCTGCACTGCGTGCGGCCCGCGCTGCACGGCGGCGTGAATTCCCTGCTCGACCACGAACTGGCCTACATCGCCCTGCGCGATGCGTCGAAAGACCATGTGCGTGCGCTGATGCAGCCAGACGCGATGACGATTCCCGCGCGCAATGACGCCGACAGTGCCGACGGCGTCGCGCGCGGGGCGCAGTCCGGTCCGGTGATCAGCGTCGACGCCGCCGACGGCCACCTGCACCTGCGCTACACCGCGCGCCAGCGCAGCATCGAGTGGAAGAGCGACGCTGCGACGCGCGCCGCGCGCTTGTGTCTCGAAGGCCTGCTCGCCGGTGCGGCCAATGCGATTCAGCGCGTGCACCTTCAGGCCGGCATGGGCATCGTCGGCCACAACATCCTGCACGACCGCACCGGCTTTGCGGACGACCCGCAGCACCCGCGCCTGCTGTACCGGGCGCGCTACCTTGACCGAGTGAATCTTCCGCTGGCGGCCCCATGGCGCATTGGGTAACGATCTGGCGCGCCGCGCAGCTTGTGCAGGTGCCGCGTGGCACCTTGCAGCAGCGCGTGCGCAGCGGCGAGATCGAACTCTCCGAGGGCCTGATCTCCACCGAGCGGCTCCTCGAGCTGTACCCGCAGGTGCGGCTCGAACAAACCGGCATGCTCGAGCGCGTGGCGCAGATTCGCGAAGACGCCTTCAGCCGACGCATCCGCGAGCGCATCCTGCCGAGCCAGGAGGTGCTGGCGCAGCGCCTGTTCCGGCAGAGCCAGGAACTTGCCGACACGCAGCGCCACTTGCAGCGCTATCACGCCCTGGTGATTGGCTTGCGTGAACGCCTGCGCGAACTCAATGCCCAGGTGGGCGGCGACGATCCGCGGCTGTTGGACGTGGAGCGCCAGTTGACCGACGGGCTGGCGCGTGTGTTGGCCACCGAATCCGTCGATATGTTGGATGTCATGGACGATATGTTGAAAGTGGTGTCGGCGCAGGTCACGCTGCGCCCGAGCGGCCATCAGTTCGTGGTGGAGGGGCATGACACGCTGTTGCAGGCGGGTCTGCGCGCCGGGCTCAAGCTCAACTACGGTTGCGGCAACGGCAGTTGCGGCATGTGCAAGGTGCGCGTCATCGCGGGCGACGTGAGCAAAGTGATGCACTGCGACTACACGCTCTCGGAAGCCGAGCGCCAGCAGGGTTACGTGCTGACCTGCGCGCACACGGCGGCGAGCAGCGAGATCACGCTGGAAACGCTCGAAGCCAGCGGCCCGCAAGACATCGCGCCGCAGCAGATTTTGACCACCGTGCGCGCGGTGCGCGAACTCGCCCCCGACACGCGGCTGCTGCACCTGCAAACGCCGCGCAGCCACCGCTTGCGGTTTCTTGCCGGTCAGTCGGTGACGCTCGGCAGCGCCGGCACGCTGGCCACGGCGGGTGACGACACGCGCGCCACTTTTGCAATCGCCAGTTGTCCATGCGACGACCGCAATCTGCACTTCTACCTGGCGCGTGAAGCGGACAATGCGTTCGCGCGGCAGGTCTTCGACGGCATGCTCAAGGCGGGCGACGCCGTCAACGTGTGGGGGCCGCTGGGCGAGTTCGTGCTCGCCGACAGTGCGCGGCCCCTGGTCTTCGCCGCCTGCGACACCGGCTTCGCGCCCATCAAGAGCCTGATCGAGCACGCCTTGTCGCTCGACACCGCGCCTTCGTTGTCGCTGTTTTGGCTCGCGACGCGCAGCGACGGGCACTTCCAGGCGAACCAGTGCCGGGCGTGGTCGGAGGCGTTGGATGTCTTTGAGTACGCGGCCTTCACGGACGGTGACGCGGTCGCGGGCGCGGCCCAGGTGGCCGCGGCAATGCGCTCCGACCTGTTCGACATCGATTGCGATTTTTATCTCGCGGGCCCACCCGATTTCGTGGCGGCGCTGCGCGGCGCGCTGGCCGAGGCCGGTGTGCCTGGCGCGCAAGTGATGTCGGAGGTGGTATGACGGGCTGGAGCGAGATGATCGATGCCGACGCGAGCGGTGTTGGCGGCATTGGCGGCATCGGCGGCGCCCAGGCCAGCGCCGCCGACGCGAGTGCCGCTGACTCAAGCGCCTGCAGTGGTGGCGAATCGTTCGCGCTGCGCGTGTTGGGCGACAGCATGGCGCCGGAGTTCGTTGAGGGCGAAATCATCATCGTCGAGCCCGATGGCGCGCTGCGCGACGGCTCATTCGTGCTCGCGCAAAGCGCTGGCGAATGGACGTTGCGGCAGTTGCTGCGCGCGGGCGAGGGCTGGAGCCTGCATGCACTGAACCCGGCGTATCCCGACCAGAAGCTCCCCGACCTTGCCGCCGTTCACGGCGTCGTCATCCAGAAGGCCGTGCCCGGGCGGCGCCGCCTGACCAAACATTACCTTTGAGTCGATGCGCCATGCCGTATTTTGTTTTCAACGTCAAACCCTTAGCCCAGATCGACAAACTCGCCGAGTTCGCCTCCTTCAAGGAGGCGTCGGTTCATGCCAAGGCGCTGCGCGCGCAGCCGTCGATGGGTGTGGACGGCAAGATCAAGGTCATGTTCGCCGACAACGAACAACTCGCGCAAGACCTGCTGTGCCAGAGTCGCGAACCCGGCCCGACAGGTGACGACTGAAATGCAAGAGCCCGAGAGCCCGGCGTGACGAACAGCAACACACCCGATACGAACGGCTGTTGCGGCGCGCTGGTTCGCGCCGTGCAGACCAACTGCAACATCGCCGATGCGCGCCACGCGGCTGACTTGTCGCTGTGCATCTACCTGCTCCAGATGCGCGAGTTCTATCGATGGGAACAGGGCCTGGGATTCAACGCCTCGCTGAATCGCGACGCCATCGGCCAGTGGCTGGCAGGGCGCGAGGCGCTGTGGGGCGAACTCGAAGCCCGCCCGTTCGAGGCCCTGCAATTTGGCGGTGAGCACTTCGAGCCGCTCGACGCCGCGGCGTTGAACACCGCGCTCGCGCCTGTGGGGCTGGTCTACGGTGCTGGCCTGGCGGGTATCGACCGCCCGGTGTTCTTTCTCGCGCATCGGCACGCCACGCAGCAACGCGATGGCTTGACGTTGCAGGTGTGCGGCCAGGAATACGCGCGCGGCCTGTTCGCGCCGCCCGCGGCGCTGGCGGGCGACGGCACCATCGTGCTGCGCCGCGAATCGCTGGCACGCTGGTTGTGGGAGAGGTTCGAGGCCTTCAGCCTGCACCGAGCCGGGCTCGCCTTGGCCAGCCCCGGTGGCGCTTTCCAGGCCTTGGTCCAGGCCCATGCGCTGCACGACAGCGCCGCATTCGTGATTGCATTGCCGCTTTTGGTTGACGAGCTGTGCGAGACGCTGGTGCTGCATGAGCTGGGCGAGCACCGCGCCGGGTTGTGGCTCGGGCCGGGCTGGGCCGCGATGCGCATGGACCTCGGGCAGCGCCGCACCGAGCTGGCGGTTCGCGCGGTGCGCGATCACCTGGCCGATCTGGAAGTGACGCTGCCCACGCTGCTGGCGAGCGGCTCGGCGAGCGCGTTGCACTTCTGGTTCGCCAACTATGAAGGTCTGCGCCAGCGCTTGTTTCCCGCCCTGGCGCAGGGCTACGCCGACTGGCGCGGTGGCGATGCCGGCGCGGCGCTGTTGCGCGCCACGCGCGCTGGCGTGGCGCACTTCCGGCGCATGGCGCGGCAGATTCTGGCGTTGCACGCACGGCTTGGCTCGGAAGCAGGCCCGGCGATCCAGCGCCTGCTCGCGGCGCCGGAAGCCGTGTGCGCGGGGGCGCCGTGACAGTTGCCGCAAGTTCACCGAGCGCGCGCCTAGAGAATGCGGGTATGCACCTACTCGCAGACGGTGGCAAAACACAATATGCAGGCATACGGATATTACAATGCAAGGCCATACCAGCGGGAGTGCGCGTGGAGAGGAACTGCAAACCGCCGGGTCGCCTGGTCAAGGCACCGGAAAACTTTCTCGACGCAACAGGCGTTCGCCAGGTCTTTGCCGAAGGCCGGCAAGGGCGCAGGGACTTCATTCGCGGCGCGTTTGCCGCCGCCGCCACGGCGGCGAGTGCGGCGCCATTGGCTGCTTCTGCAACGGCCGCAGCCACGTCCAACCCCGTGCCGGCGCTGGGCGGTGACCCAAACATTCTGGAACTGCCCGTACACAGCAAAGGCCTGGGCCAGCCGGTCGTGACCGACGGCTATGGCAAACCATCGAAGTTCGAAGCGAATGTGCAGCGCCGCTTCAGCCCGGGGCTGACGCAGACCACGCAGTCGTCGGTCTCGTTCGCGCCGCTGCAGTCGCTGTTCGGCATCGTCACGCCCTCGGGCCTGCACTTCGAGCGCCATCACCAAGGCTGGTGGGACGTCGACCCTTCCAAGCACCGGTTGATGATCAACGGCTCGGACGAAAAGATGGTCAAGACGCCCACGGTTTTTACGATGGACGAGCTGATGCGCCTGCCCTGCGTGAGCCGCTTTCACTTCATCGAGTGCGGCGCGAACACCGGCATGGAGTGGGGCAATGTGGCGGTGCCGACATGTCAGTACTCGCACGGCATGCTGAGTTGCAGTGAGTTCACGGGCGTGCCGTTGAAAGTGCTGCTTGACATGGCGGGTGTGGACTACCGACGCGGCCGCTTCCTGCTCGCCGAAGGCGCGGACGGTTCTTCGTTGACGCGCACCGTGCCGATGGAACTGGTGGAAAGCGGCGAGGTGTTCGTTGCCTATGGACAGAACGGTGAGATGCTGCGCCCGGAAAACGGCTACCCGCTGCGCCTGGTCGTGCCCGGTGTGCAGGGCGTGAGCTGGGTCAAGTATTTGCGGCGCATCGAGGTCGGCGACAAACCTTATGGCACGAAAGACGAGGCGATTCACTACATCGACCTGATGCCCAGCGGCCTGCATCGCCAGTACACGAGCATCCAGGAGTGCAAGAGCGTGATCACCACGCCCTCGGGCGGGCAGACGCTGCTCGACAAGGGTTTCTACAACAACACGGGGCTGGCGTGGTCGGGCCGGGGCAAAGTGAAGCGCGTTGACGTGTCGGTTGACGGCGGTCGCACTTGGCGCACGGCGCGGCTGGAGACGCCGGTGTTGTCAAAGTGCCTGACGCGGTTCAATCTCGATTGGGTCTGGGACGGCGCGCCGGCCATCGTGCAAAGCCGCGCCATGGATGACACCAGCTACGTGCAGCCCACCTACGAACAACTGCGTGCCGTGCGCGCCTCGCGTTCGATTTATCACAACAACGCCATCCAATCGTGGCAGGTTCAAGACAGCGGCGAGGTGAAGAATGTTCAGTTGGCGTGAGCTCGCCGATGACGCTCGCTTCGGCGTGGGGCTGGCTGCGGCGCTGCTCGCCTCCAGCCTGGCCTGCGCCCACACCACCGGCCCCGCCGCGCTGGCAACGCCGACGGCGACGGCGACGCCGCAATCAGCCCTTGCCGCGGCCACGAAGTACCCCGGCATCGGCCGCGCCGCCACGCCGAAGGAAGTGGCGGCGTGGGACATCGACGTGCGCCCCGATTTCAAAGGCCTGCCCGCGGGCTCCGGCTCGGTGGCGCAAGGCATGGACGTGTGGGAGAGCAAGTGCGCGTCGTGCCACGGCATCTTCGGCGAAAGCAATGAGGTGTTCAGCCCCATCGTCGGCGGCACGACGAAAAATGACGTGATGACCGGGCGCGTCGCGCGCCTCACCGACCCGGGCTTTCCGGGGCGAACGACGCTGATGAAAGTGCCCACGCTGTCCACGCTGTGGGACTACATCAACCGCGCGATGCCCTGGACCCAACCGAAATCCTTGAGTGCCAACGAGGTGTATGCCGTGACGGCGTTCATGCTCCACCTGGGTGGCGTGTTGCCCGAGCAATTCACGCTGTCGGATCGCAATGTGGCCGACGTGCAAAAGCTCATGCCCAATCGCAATGGCATGACGGTGCAACACGCGCTGTGGCCCGGCGTGGCGTCGGCCAAGAGCCTGCCCAAGCCCAGGCCCGATGTGCTGGCCAGTGCCTGCATGAGCAACTGCGTTCCAGGGGAGGTGAAGCTGGCGTCGTTCCTGCCGGACTTCGCGCGCGATGCGCATGGCAACCTGGCCGAGCAGAACCGCGCGGTGGGCGCGCAGCACGGCGCCGATACGAGCAAGGGGGCACCGCAGAAAGCCGATGGCTCGACAGCGGCGCTCGCATTGGCGCAAAAACACACCTGCCTGGCCTGCCACGGCGTGGAGAGCAAAATCGTGGGTCCGAGTTTTCGTGAGGTGGCGAAGAAATACGCCGCGAGGTCCGACGCGGCCGACTATCTGGCGGGCAAAATCTTGTCAGGCGGGTCGGGCGTGTGGGGCGCGATTCCGATGCCGGCGCAGGCACTGGCCGGGCCGGATGCCCGGGCCATCGCCAAATGGTTGGCCGATGGAGCAAGAAAATAGCGAGGCAAAGCGCGACAGAGAGTGCGCGGTAGAGCGCGCGAAAAGCTGCGGTGCCGCCGACGGGGTCAACCCAGGCAGCGCCCGCATCGTTCGAGAGTCAGGTGTTGATCAGCATATTCATATGAAGGAGATTTTTATGCGCAATCGTCGAGACGTGCTTTCCCAATCGGCCAAGGTCGCGGCGATGCTCGCGGCCGTGGGCCTGCTGCCCGCGCTGGCCCAGGCCCAGGCGAGCGCCTACAACGCAGCCGCGTTCGAAGCGAAGAACATGGCGGACCTGATGAAGGCGTTGGGAGGCTCCGCACCCGCCGCCAGCAAAGACGTGACCGTGACCGGACCCGACATCGCTGAAAACGGCGCGGTCGTTCCCATCGGCGCGGCGAGCACGTTGCCCGGCGTGAAGCGCCTGCTGATCCTCGTCGAGAAGAACCCGTCCATGCTCGCGGCTACGTTCGACGTGACCGACGCGATCGAGGCGAACATCTCGACGCGCGTGAAGATGGGCCAGTCGTCGAACGTCTTCGCCGTGGCGATGATGAACGACGGCAAGGTGTTGTTCGCGCAGAAGGAAGTCAAGGTCACGCTCGGCGGCTGCGGTGGTTAAGCCCGCGCCAAGCACCGCATTCAACAATTCATTGAAGGAGTATTGAACATGGCAGATCCAATGCGCATTCGCGCTCAGGTGGCAGGCGACAAAGCAACGGTGCGGGTTCTCATGGCCCACGAGATGGAGACCGGCCAGCGCAAAGACGCGGCAGGCAAAGTAATTCCGGCCTGGTTCATCCAGGAAGTCAGCGCCTCGCACAACGGCAAGCCCGTGATGAGCGCGCAATGGGGGCCGGCGGTGTCGAAGAACCCATTCCTGCAATTCAATGTCAAGGGTGCGAAAGCGGGAGACAAGGTCAGCGTGTCCTGGACTGACAACAAGGGCGAAAAGCGCACCGACGAAGCCACTGTCACCTGATCGGACCCAGGCATGAAACAACAAATTCTGATCGCGGTGGCAATGCTGGCGAGCTTCGCCGCGGGGGCTCAGCAAAAGTCGGCCGCCGACGGCATCGCCGAATACCGCAAGATGCTCGAAGACGGGAATCCGGCGGACCTGTTCGAGGCCAAGGGCGAGGCGCTGTGGAAGCAAAAGCGCGGGCCGAAGAACGCAACGCTAGAAGCCTGCGACCTCGGCAAAGGCCCCGGCAACGTGAAGGGTGCGTTCGTCGAACTGCCACGCTATTTTGCCGACACGAACAAGGTGCAGGACCTTGAGTCACGCCTCGTCACTTGCATGGAAACATTGCAAGGATTGAACGGCGCCGAGATCGCGAACACAGCCTTCGGCCGCGGCGAGCAAAGCAATGTGACGGCGCTGGCGACCTGGGTCGCCACCGAGTCGCGCGGTTTGAAGTTCAACCTGCCGCAAGGCCACATCGAAGAGAAGCGCAGTTTTGAGATCGGCAAACGCGTCTTCTTCTATCGCGCCGGTACGCATGATTTTTCATGCGCGTCGTGCCACAGCGAAGACGGCAAGCGCATCCGCTTGCAGGATCTGCCCAACCTGACCAAGAACCCCGGCGACGGCATCGGCTTCGCGGCATGGCCGGCGTATCGCGTCAGCAACGGCCAGATGTGGAGCATGCAACTGCGCCTGAACGACTGCTATCGGCAGATGCGGTTTCCCTACCCGGGTTTCGGGTCGGAACCCACGATTGCCGTGTCCACCTACATGGGCGTGAATGCCAAGGGCGCGGCGTCGATCGCCCCGGCCATCAAGCGTTGATTCGGGAGCCAGCATGTCATCAATTTCAGTTTCCCCGCGTTCGGGGTCGGTGGTCGGCGTTGTCGGTGTGGTGCTCGCGGCTGCACTAGCCGCAGGCTGCGCCATGTTGCCCAGCGCGGATGTGCTCGATGCGCAGGCGCAAGCGGCCATGAAGGCCTCGTTTCGCGACCAGGGCATCGCCAAGGCCGATCGCGTCAATCAAGATCTCGCCCAGCTCGCCTGTTCCACCGATCAGCCGGCCTCGCCGGCCGACACCAAACGCATCGAGGCGGAAGCGCTCGCCACGGTGCGTTGGCCCACGGGTGGCCAGTATGTGGGCGACTGGCGCGAAGGCGAAAAGCTCGCGCAAAACGGCCGCGGCATGACGTGGACCGATGCGAGCGCCGCGCCGAAAGACAACGGCGGCAACTGCTACAACTGCCACGAGATCGACCGCAAGGAAATCTCCTTCGGCACGATCGGCCCGAGCCTGTGGAACTACGGCAAGATTCGCGGCGTCAAGGAAGTCACCGACCCCGCCAGCGCGCCCATCGTGCAATACACCTGGGGCAAGCTGTGGAACAGCAAGGCGTACACGGCGTGCTCGAACATGCCGCGCTTCGGCCACTTCAAGCTGCTTGACGAAGAGCAGATTCGCCACATCATGGCGTTGCTGCTCGATCCGAAGTCGCCGGTCAACCAGTGACCCTGTCCAAGCGAGACTTTCTCCAGGTGCTTGGCGCGGCGTCCGCCGCGGGCATGGGCCTGGGCCGCTACGCGAACGCCGACGCCGCGACGGCGCAGCAGGGCTTGTACGACATCGCGCCGTTCGGCAACGTGTCGTTCCTGCACATGACGGACTGCCACGCGCAGTTGAAGCCGATCCACAGTCGCGAGCCCAGCGTCAATCTCGGCCTGGGCAGCATGCAGGGAGTTGCCGCATGTGGTGGGTGAGGCGCTGCTCAAGCGCGCCGGTGTGCGCCCGGGCAGCGCGCAGGCGCATGCCTACACCAGCATTGACTTCGAGCAGGCAGCACGCCGCTATGG
>JANOLJ010000451.1:0-5656 GCA_031419715.1 Burkholderiales bacterium
CGGTGGACAGACGCCCGTGGTAGCCGTGCGCCTTCATCTCCGGGTAGGCCACCTGCGTGATCGTCGCCGCCGTCGCCACCGACGAGCCGCACACGGCGCCGAAGGCGGCGGCACTGAGGATCGCCGCCATCGCCAGGCCACCGCGAATGTGGCCGACGAATGCGGCGGCGGCGCGGAACAGCGCGCGGCTCAAGCCGCCTTGCGTGGCGAACTGGCCCATCAACAGGAACAGCGGAATCACGCTCAGGTCGTATACCGTCAGGCGCGCCACTGCCGAGCCCTTGAGCAAGTTCAACAGGTTGAGCCACGCCGGGTCGCTGCTCATCGCCCAGTAGCCCAGCGCGCCAGGCACGAACATCGCCGCGGCGATGGGCACGCGCACGCCCATCAGCAACAGCATCGCGCCGAACATCAATGCGCCGATTGCGCCGCCGCTCATGCGTGCACGCTCGCGCTCATGCGGTGTCGATCGCGCTTCGACCCTGCCAGTGCCGCAGCGTCTGCATCGCGGCAATCACCGAGGTCAACGCGAGCCCGGGGGCGAGCACGGCGTAGGTGTGGCCCATCGGCAAACCCAGGATCATCGTCGTCTCGCCGGCCTGGTACACCGACACCGCGCCCGCCGCGGTGCGCCAGGCGAGCACGCCCGTCATCAGCGCGAGCAGCAGCGTGCCCACGCCGTCCAGGAACTGAATGCGGCGCTGGCGCAGCCGCTGGGTGAAGAAGTCGACGATGATGTTGCCGCCGCGCAATTGGCACCAGGGCAGGGACAGAGCGATAGCCAGCGCGATGCCGAACTGGGTCAGCTCCACGTCACCGGGAACGGGCTTCGCAAACAGCGAACGCCCGGCGATGCTGGCCACCGTGAGCAGCGCCGTGAGCGACGCGACCGCACAGCCCAGCAGCGCGAAGAGCAGCGCAAGGCGGTGCAGCAGCGCAGGCATTCAGCGCCCGGGTGGCGGCGGCGAATCAGCCAGCGGCGCCGTGCTGCGCCGTGCTGCGCCGGATCACTTCTTGTGCTTGACGAGCAAGGCGCGCGCGTCATCGAGCATCTGCTTGCCCGGCAGGCCGCGCTTGTCCATGTCCACTACCCACTCGTCGTAGAGCGATGCCGAAGCCTTCATCCAGTTGTCGGTTTCCGCCGCAGACAGTTGGATGAAGCTGTTGCCGCGGTCGACGGCGGCCTTGCGTCCGACGGCTTGGCTCGCGTCCCAGGTCTTGCCGATTTGCTTCGACAGGGCCGCGCCGCTGTTCTTGTCGATCACGGCTTTCAGGTCGGCGGGCAGGCCGTCGTACTTGGCCTGGTTCATCGCGAACACGAAGCCCGCGCTGTACATCGCCGGGCGCGACGCATCGGTCTCGGTGTGGTACTTCACCATCTCGTGCAGCTTGAACGCGGGGATCACTTCCCAGGGCAACACGAAGCCGTCGATCGTGCCTTTGCTCACCGCATCGGCCACGCTCGGCACCGGCATGCCCACCGGGGACGCGCCGAGCTTGGCGAGCAATTTGTTCGTCTGGCGCGTCGGTGCGCGCAGCTTCATGCCTTTGAAATCGTCGAGCGAGCGGATCGGCTTGTCGCGCGTGTGCACATAGCCTTCGTCGTGGACCCAGGTGGCGAGGATCTTGGTGCCGGGAAACTCTTTCAGCGCATATTTCTGCAGGTATTCCCACGCGGCGCTCGCGCCGGCCTCGGCGGAGTTCGTCATGAACGGCAGCTCGAACACCTCCATCGCCGGGAAGCGCCCCGCCGTGTAGCCCGGCAAGGTGATCACCAGGTCATCGACGCCGTCTTTCACCCGGTCCACGAGTTGCGGTGGCGTGCCCCCACCCGACATCGCCGGCAGCATCTGGCATTTGATGCGGTTGTTCGACTCCGCGGCGACCTTGTCGCACCACGGCGTGATGACCTGCACCGGTGCCATCGCCTGCGGCGGCCAGATGTGGTGGAACTTGAGCGAGACCTCTTGCGCGCTAGCGGCTTGCGCGGCCAGCGCGAGGGTCATGCCCAGTGCGGCGTGGTGGAAGGGTGAGGTCATGGCGGGTCTCCGAAAGTTCGGCGTGCGTGGCTCGGGAGGCGCGATGCTAGCGCAGGGTTTCACGCCGAGCCCTCGGTGTATGCACTCGGGTGCTCACGCGAACCTTCCCTGCAAAAACCAGCCCTGCTCATGCGCCAGCGGCAGGCGCGCCCGGTAAATCCACAGCAGCGCGCCATCGGGTGCCTGGGCGATGAAATAGTCGCGCTCGGCCAGGCCGGCGTCCCACCAGCCGGTCTCGATGCGCTCGGGGCCGCTGAGCAATTGCAGCGCACGGCCTTCGAACCAGGGTCGCGATTGGCGCTCGGCCAAGGGCTGAGGTTCGGGCAAGAGCCACACCGGGCGCGGCGCGAGGTGATCGCCTGAAGGCCCTGCCGGATGCCCTGCTGCATGGCCCGCCGCATGTTCCGCCGCGTGTGTCGCCGCGTGTGTCGCCGCGTGTGCCGCCACATGCCCTGCCGTCATCTTCTGCCCTGGCCTGGCCGGCTTCGACAGCGCACCCTGCGTCTGCACTGCCTGAGCCATGCTGCCGCGCTCGGGCCGGTGGTCGTGCACCAACGCCAGACGCCGCACTTGATCGTTCCCGAGGCGCGCCTGGAGCCGCTCGATCAGGCGCACCAGCCCTTCGGCTTCGCTGCCTGGCGTCGGGAACAGCTCGCTGTTCGGCGGCGCACGCTGCACGATTTCATCGGCAACCAGGCGCAGCTCCAGCGTGGGCGCGCTCAAGCGCAGCCGGTTCAGGCGTTCGCGCAGCAGCACCCCCAAGTGCGCCGGGTCGCGCGAGGGCTCGGCGAGCGCCACCTGCAGCTGCGTCGGCTGCGGTGCGGCGCCGCGTGCGCGCCCTTCATGGCGCAGCTCCAACGTGAAGCGGCGCACCTGGGCGTGTTGCGCCGCCAGCCACGCGACCAGCCGTGCCAGCAGCAGCGTGGCGCCTTGCAGTACTTGCTCGGTGGTGTCGGCGCGGGCGAACAGCTCGATGTGGCTCTCAAACCGGTCGGGCAAGACAAGGGCGACACGCGGGTCGGGTTGATCGCCGCGTGCGCGGTCGATCTCACTCAGCAGGGCCTCGCCGAAGCGCCGCGCGATCGCCGCGCGCGGCAGGCGCCGCAGGTCGGCCAGCGTGCGCAAGCCCATGCCTTGCAGGGCTTCCCAGTGTTCGCGCCCCGGGCCGAGCAGCCACACCGGGGCGGCGTCGAGCGCGTTGTGCAATGCCGTGAGCTCAGCGCAGTGCAAGCGCGGGTGCATGCGCGCCAGCATCGCCGCACCCTGTGCGGTGGGGGCGCTGACGCAGTGGATGCGGTGGCTCATTTGACTCAAGCCCGCCAGCGCTTCATGCAGGCGCGGCAACAGCGCATCAAAGCCGCCGAAATAACGCAGGCTGCGCTGCACTTCGAGCAGCACGGTTCGCGGTGCGGCACCGCGCTCTTCGGCTGCCTGGAGAGTGACGCTCGGCGTGAACGCCAGGGCGATATGCGCCACGCTGGCCAGCGCCTGCGCGTCGCGTTGCGCGTCGGCCTGGCCCAGGACGAGGTGCGGCGCGAGCGCGAGTGCCGTCGCGCGCTTCATTCCCGGTTTCACGCCCAACGCCTGGGCGGCTGGGTTGGCGTGGGCTATGTGCTGCGCGTCGAGCAGCGCCAGCGGCGCCGCGTCAGCCGCGCCGCAAAGCGTGGCGGCGAACGATTCGAGCGAAAGCAGCGGCAGATGCAGAGCAATCCAGAGCACGGGGAGGATTCGGGTGAGAAGACCATGCAATGTTTTGTATGTCATCCCGGCGAACGCCGGGATGACTGATGCTCAGGCCAGGCTGACGAAAGTCGCGGCGTGCAACACCGGCACCGCAGCCACAGCGTCGCGGGCGCGCTGGCGCGCACCGCGGCACAACACGGGTGACAGCTCAAGCCGCAGCGGTGTTGCCAGCGGCGGGCCGCGGCGCTTGAGCAGGCGCAGCGCCAACACATCGGCCCCGCCCGGGCGCAGCGCCAGGCGCAGCGGTGCGGCGCTGGGCTGCTGCGCGGCCGCCATTTCACGCAACACAAAAGCCACTCCGTCATGCGCATGGGCGGCGAGTTGCAGGCGGCGCAAGCGCTCGGTGCGCAGGCGCGGTGGCAACCAGGCCAGCACCGCGCCGACATGGCCGCTCTTGAGGGCTTGCTCCAGGGCCCACAAGCGCGCAGCGATGCGCGCTTCGTCACCCCCCCGCGCGGCGCTGCGCGTCGGCTCGGCGTGCGTGACGACGATCAGCAATTGCTCCACGTCCAGGCCGAGTTGCGCCAAGGCCCAACCGGAAAGCGCGGCTGGGGGGTCGAACAACATCACCGGCCGGCCGTTGCGCTGGGTGGTGCACAGGCAAGGGCTCAACAAGCGAATTTCACCCACCCCGGGGTGCGGCAACAGCAGCTCGGTGAGCGCGCGGCGCGGCCAGCCGCCACCGGGAAGTTGCGCGTCGAGCAGCGCAAAACCGCTGGGCAGGCCGTGCTCGGCGTGGCGCCCGAACTGGTGGCCGCGCCACAGGTCGGGGTGCAAGGTTTCGGGCGCCACCGCAGCGGGTGGAAGGCCCATTTGATGGTCCATAAGAAGACTGTACGTTCATACAGTCTTCTGCGCAACCCCATACTTCACGAAATCGGTTCGCCCCGCTCCACTTCTGCCGAATGCACAGCGACGCAAAACCTCCGGCCCACACCGTTGCGCCACCCTACCGCCTGCGCCCGCACCAGCCCGGCGATATGGGTTGGGTGATCTCGCGCCACGGCACGCTCTACGCCAGTGAATACGGCTGGGACATGCACTTCGAGGCGCTGGTCGCGCGCATCGCCGCCGACTTCATCGACTCCTTCGACTCGTCACGCGAAGCCTGCTGGATCGCCGAGCGCAACGGCGCGAACGTCGGCTGCGCCTTCCTCGTACAGGCGCGCGACGCGCAGACGAAAGCGCCGATCGCGGGCAGCGCGCAACTGCGCATGTTGCTCGTCGAGCCCTCGGCGCGCGGCCTTGGGTTGGGGCGCAAACTCGTCGCCGAATGCGAGCGCTTTGCGCGCCAGCGTGGTTACCAGCGCATCGTCTTGTGGACAAACAGCCTCTTGCTGGCCGCACGCGCCATTTACCAGAGCGCCGGCTACCAGATGCTGAGCTCGCAGCCGCACCACAGCTACGGCCACGATCTGGTGGGCGAGACTTGGCAGCTCGACCTGCGGTGACGCTTGAGCGTCACCGCGGTTGGCGTTCAGGCAAATTCCTGGCGCACGTTGAACGACATCAGCCGATGCATGATCCAGGCAAGCATGCCGCAGGCGCACAGCGTCAGCAGCACGGCGAGCACGCGCGTCATGGTGACAAAACCGCCGAACACATTGAGCGCGACTTGCGGCAGGCGCGCGCTGCGCAGCGTGGCATCGACGACCGACTGCGCCACTTCCTGCTGCAACCACATGCCCAGCAGGTTTGCCACGATGGCGACCGCGAGCAAAGCGATGAAGGCGCGCCGCGCCCAGTTCAGGCGCAGCAACAAGCCGATCGCCGCCGCCAGGGTGGCGCACGACATCACCAATGCGGCACCCATGACCCAGGGCAGGTAGCCCAGCAAGAACCCGGTCAGCAGCGGCAGTGCAGAGCGGTCCAGC
>JANOLJ010000452.1:0-3155 GCA_031419715.1 Burkholderiales bacterium
CACGCGCACGCCGTCCAGCCCCTCGCGCATGCCCCAGCCGCACCACAGGTTGCCGGCGACATCGCAGCGCAGCCCGTCGGGTGTGCCACCGGCGCTGTCGATCAGCGTGCGCTTGCGCGCCAGCGCGGTGCCGCCGGAGACGACGTCGTAGACCAGGATGAGCCGCGGCGAGGCCCGGCTCTCGACGATGTAGAGCTTGGTCTCGTCGGGCGAGAACGCCAGGCCGTTCGGGCAATTGATGCCCTCGGCGACGACACTCAGGCGCCCGCTCACGGGTTCCAGCCGGTACACATCGGTCGCCAGCTCGGGTGTCGCGGCGTGGCCTTCGTAGTGATGCAGGATGCCGAACGGCGGGTCGGTGAACCAGATCGTGCCGTCGCTCTTGCAGACGATGTCGTTCGGCGAGTTCAGCGGCTTGCCTTCGAATTGGCTCGCCAGCACCGTGACGCTACCGTCGTATTCGGTGCGGGTGATGCGCCGTGTGCCGTGCTCGCAGGTGAGCAGGCGACCTTGCCGGTCACGCGTATTGCCGTTCGCGAAGTTCGACGGGCTGCGATAGGCGCTCACCGCGCCGGTGTCTTCATCCCAGCGCATCGTTCGGTTGTTCGGGATGTCGTTCCACAGCAGGCAGCGCGCATCGCCGAAATACACCGGCCCCTCGCACCAGCGCATGCCGCCCGCCAAGCGCTCGACGCTGGCGCTGGGCAGGCGCAGGTTCGCGCCTTCAGGGCTGAGGATTTCAATGGCCGGGTCGGGCAGGCGCAGCGACGGCGCCCAGGGGGGTTCAGCGGCTGTAGGCATGATGGCCTCGGACAAAAGCTGGGAAGCGCAAAGCATAGACGAGGTCTGCGCTCGCGCGGCCTGGGTCGGCCAACGCACGCCACCGCACTTGCGCGCGCAAGCCGGGATCGGGGCTCACGAAATTTGAACGTCGCCTTCAATACCGCGCCGCCCAGGGCTCGAGGCCGAGGCCTATGCTTCGCGGCACAACTCCTGGAGACTTCCATGCTCGACTCGCTCAAATCGCCCCTGGTCGTTGCCGGCCGGGTGCTGCTGGCGCTGATGTTCGTCATGGCGGGTTTCAGCAAACTCGGCAACATCGCCGGCACCGCCGGCTACATCGCCAGCGTCGGCCTGCCCATGGGCACTGCGCTGGCGGTCCTGACGGGGCTGTTCGAAGTGGTGGCCGGGCTGGCGCTCGCGGTGGGCTTTCACGCGCGCTGGGCTGCGTTGTCGCTGGGCCTGTTCACCGTGCTCGCGAGCGTCTTGTTCCACAAGTTCTGGGCCGTGCCGGCGGACCAGCAGTTCGTGCAGCAACTCATGTTCATGAAGAACCTGGCGGTGAGCGGCGGCATGTTCGTCGTCGCGGCATTGGGTGCCGGACCGGTGAGCTTCGACGCGCGGCGTGCTGTCGTCTGAGCTTCAGGCGCCGATGGCGTTGCGCCGTTGACGCAGCGGCGCAACGCCTTACATCGCGTGCAAGCCGCCATCCACCATCAGCGTGGTGGCGGTGATGTACGCGGCTTCATCGCTGGCGAGCCACAGCGCCGGCCAGGCGATCTCCAGTGGCGTCGCCCAGCGGCCGAGCAGCGTGACATGGGCGCGCGCCATCGCCAGTTGGTCGAGCGCCTGGCCCGACGCGCGCGCCTTGTTGACGTGGAAGTCGGTCAGCGTCGGCCCGGGGCAGATGGCGTTGGCGCGCACGCCGTGGGAGGCCTCTTCATGCGCGAGCGTGCGCGTCAGCGCGAGCATGCCGGCCTTGGTGGCGTCGTACAGGCCCATGCCCTTGCGCCCGGTGACGGCGTAACACGAGGAGATGTTGACGATCGCGCCGCGCCCACTCTTGCGCAGCGCCGGCAGCGCAGCGCGGCAGTAGTTCGCCGGACCGAGCAGGTTCACGCCGGCCACCGCCTGCCACTCTTGCGGCGTGGCGTCGGCCAGCAGCGCGTAGTTGCGCATCGCGGCGTTGTTGATGAGGATGTCGAGCTGGCCATGCGCGGCCCGCGCTTGGGCAAGCGCCGCATGCGCCGCGTCCGCATCGGCCACATCGGCGGCGAACTGCGTCAGGCGCGCGCCAGGGACTTGCTCGCGAATTGCCGCGCAGGTTTTCGCCAGCAGCGCGGCGTCCTGGTCCACCAGCGTCACGGCGGCGCCTTCGCTGCAGAAGAGCGTCGCGATCGCCGCGCCAATTCCCGCCGCCGCGCCGGTGACCAGCGCGGCCTTGCCTTCGAGTCGGTTCATGTGTCGTGCGCCAGGCGCGATGAGTTGAGTCGGCTGAAGCGGCCCATGTTAATTTGCATTCGAATGCACAGGAATGGCGGCCTGGTTTCGGCGCGTTGCTGACGGTCGTCGTTGCGTGGGCCTGCGGGCGGCGTGGCTGCAGGGCGACGGCGGGGCACACCCTTACTGCGGCCCTCGCTCGCGGGGCACCGTCGCAGCCTGCAATGCGACGCCGCGTCAACGCCGTTTCGCCCTGCACACCTTGAGGACACCGCGAATGGGTCCTGCGCCCGGGTGTACCACCGCCGCCCTGTGTCAACCTGAGGAGGCAGGCCACGCCTTTGCATGCCACCCGGGTGTCGGGGCAGGCGGTTTGGGGTACGGGCGCAGGACCCATTCGCGGTGTCCTCAACTTGATTGCGAGAACACGGTGTTGATGGCGCGACGCGCGCAGTCCGAAGACGGTGCCCCGCGAGCGAGGGCCGGAGAACGTACCCCATGCCGCCTGCCACGCTGCTCGACGCTTGCATGCAGGTCGCGGCGACGGGCACGACGATCGGCGCGACGAAGGGCACGCCAAACACCAGCAACGGACCGAAAGCGAGCAATCCCACCTCGTCGGTCCAATGCCATCGAACCCGAAGTCGTATCAATCGGCCTTCGCGCCGGTGGCCTTGATCACTTTGCCCCAGCGCGGAATTTCGCTGCGGATCCAGGCGCTGAAGTGCTCGGGCGTGCCGGCGACGATTTCGAACTCCATCGCGGTGAGCTTGTCGCGAATTTCGGGCGAGTTGACGATCTTCACGATCTCCTTGTGATACCGGTCGATGATCGGCCGCGGCGCGCCGCCTGCCGGGAGAAAGCCGATCCACGCCACCGCCACCAGATCGGGGTAGCCCGACTCGGCGAGCGTGGGCACGTCGGGCGTTCCCGGA